>JBCCAQ010000026.1:0-30997 GCA_039814735.1 Cyanobacteria bacterium P01_A01_bin.15 | reverse complement strand
TCCCCCGCCAGACTCAAACCGGGCTGGTTTTTGAGCCGTAGCTGGTGGCAGGGCATTAGCGAATGCTACCGTGAGCAGGTATCCGGTCGGGCTGGCGTGGCCCAGCTGCGGTGGGGCGGCGAGCGCTTGGTACGCGGCGTCTATAAAACCCTTAAATATGTTCACGACCCGGCGCAGCGGTTTGAAAATTTTACCTACGCCTACGGACAGCTAGGCTATCTGGGCAGCGTGCTCCGATACCTGGCAAAACCCTACAAATCGGTTAAATCATCCGCCTAGGCGCGGCCCTATCCCAGCTTTGCCCCCCTGATTGCAAAATAGCCACAATCGTCCGCCCTAGACACCGTGAAATAGTTCCCTGCCCCACCGCCAATAGTTGGTTTTTACCAAGGTTATCGGCTCCCACCACGGTTATTCGCCATCTACCGTCTATCTAGCCTGCTACTTATCTATGACTGCCG
Source organism: Cyanobacteria bacterium P01_A01_bin.15 (assembly GCA_039814735.1). Classification (GTDB taxonomy): domain Bacteria; phylum Cyanobacteriota; class Cyanobacteriia; order Phormidesmidales; family Phormidesmidaceae; genus Leptothoe. The sequence continues at coordinate 30,536 of JBCCAQ010000026.1, read as the reverse complement.
CTACCAAAATTCCAGTTTCTGTGCTGATTCCTGCCAAAAACGAGGAAGCCAACCTGCCTGCGTGCCTGGAGAGCGTTGCCCAAGCAGACGAGGTGTTTGTGGTCGACTCCCACAGTGACGACCGCTCCGTCGAGATTGCCGAATCCTATGGCGCGCAGGTAGTTCAGTTTGACTTTAATGGACGCTGGCCTAAGAAAAAAAACTGGGCCTTGGATAATTTGCCCTTTCGCAACGGTTGGGTGCTCATCGTCGACTGCGACGAGCGCATTACCCCAGAGCTTTGGACCGAAATGGCGGAGGTGATTGCCGCCGATGCAGTGGATGGGTGCTATCTCAACCGACGGGTCTACTTTCTAGGTAAATGGATTCGCCACGGCGGTAAATATCCCGATTGGAACATGCGGTTTTTCCGCCACCTCAAGGGCCGCTACGAAAACCTAAATACCGAAGAGATTCGCAATACCGGTGACAACGAAGTCCATGAGCATGTTGTCATTGAAGGCGGCAACGTGGGCTATCTCAAAAACGATATGCTCCACATCGACTTTCGTGATTTGTTTCACTGGTTGGCCCGCCACAATCGCTATTCCAATTGGGAAGCACGGGTGTACTATAACCTGCTAACCGGTATGGGAGACGATGGCACCATCGGCGCAAACCTGTTTGGCGATTCAGTCCAGCGCAAGCGATTTCTCAAAAAAATCTGGGTGCGGCTACCGTTTAAACCGCTGCTGCGATTTGTGCTGTTCTATTTTATTCGCCTTGGTTTTCTCGACGGCTATCCCGGCTATATTTACGGACGGCTGCTAAGTCAGTATGAATATCAGATTGGTGTCAAGCTTTATGAGCTGCGGTTTGGGGGCAGCCTCAATCTAGCCGACAAGGAAGACACCAAGGAACAGCCCAAAGCCGCTTTGGTAGGTGATGTTTGATGAGTAATGGCGGCTCTAGCGTTAGTAGCCCTGCAGCCATGGCTGGGGTAAGGGCGGCTCCAGGGTCGGACTTTGGCCCCCCACCCCTGGTGGATCTGAGCCAGTATTATCAGCCGGGATTCGACGTCGGGCGGCCCAAGTGGTACGTCATGGTGTGGTGGCTGGTGCAGGCTGTGGTCTTTCCCCTCACCCTCCATACCACCCACGATCTGCGTTGCGCTTTACTACGTTTTTTTGGTGCCAAGATTGGCAAAAATGTAGTAATTCGCCCATCGGCCCGGTTTACCTATCCTTGGAAAGTGGAAATTGGCGACTACAGCTGGGTGGGGGAGGACGTTACCTTTTATAGCCTGGCTCCGATCCGACTAGGACAGCACTGTGTGGTCTCCCAAAAGACCTACCTGTGTACCGGTAGCCACGACTTTAACGACCCTCGGTTTGCCTTGGTCACCGCCCCAATTGTGATTGAAAATGGTGCCTGGGTCGCCACGGACTGTTTTGTAGCACCGGGGGTACGGGTCGGGGCCAATGCCTTGATCGGAGCCCGCAGCAGCGTATTTAAGGATATGCCTGCCCAGCATATTTGCATGGGCTCCCCCTGTCGTCCCCAAAAACCGAGACAGATTGCCCCCAAGTTGGAACCCAGTCCTGGTACGGACGTCAAAAAAGGATGAGCTTCAAACGCTGAAAAGTATCTTTATTTTTTGACCTTAAGGGTTGACTAATTATTTTTAAAATTATCGCTGAACAGCTCTGACCGGCTGTGAAGAATAGCTTGGAGTCAAGCCCCCGAGACCAGGGATGAGTCAGATCAATATTGGGAGAAAGTTCTGTGGTTGAATCCGTGGCTGCAATTGTTGAAATTGCAGAGATCATGCTAGCTGCCGCGTTGGTGGTGCCCTGCGCAGTTTTACTGGTTGAGGTGCTGTCTGCGGTTGGGCGAGGGGGAGCTATCCCCCCTCAACCGCTGGTAGGCAAGACCCGACGGGCAATTTTGATGCCCGCCCACAATGAGGAAACCGTAATTGAAGCTACGCTATCCACACTGACTACGCAGCTACACCCGACAGATCGGCTGGTGGTGGTGGCGGACAACTGCACGGATGCAACGGCAGACATCGCCCGTCGGGCGGGGGCAACGGTGCTGGAGCGCCAAAACGATCGGCAGCGCGGTAAGGGCTATGCGTTGGATTTTGGCCTGCGCTATTTGAGTAATGATGCGCCGGATGTACTAGTTATGGTAGATGCGGACTGCCAGGTACAGCCCGGTGCAATTGATGCGATCGCAAACCTTGCCCTCACCACCCAGCGCCCCGTACAGGCCACCTACCTTTTGGCCGCTAGCCCCGAGCCCTCCCCCAAGGAAATGGTGTCCACCTTTGCCTTTAAGGTCAAAAACCTGGTGCGCCCCCTGGGGTTACGAGTATTGGGACAGCCCTGTTTACTCACGGGCACCGGCATGGCATTTCCCTGGGCCAGTCTCAAAGACGTGGATTTGGCCAGCGGCAACATTGTCGAAGACATGAAACTGGGGCTGGATTTGGCCATTGCCGGACATCCCCCGATCATGTGCCCCGACGCACTAGTCATGGGGGAGCAGCCCCAGCAGTCAGCCACGGCCATGACCCAGCGCACCCGCTGGGAGCACGGCCATCTGCAAACCCTGCTGACCTGTGTGCCCCCCCTCCTTTGGCAGGGGATTAGACAGGGGCGTCTGGGGCTGATAGCCCTGGCCTTGGACCTGTGTGTGCCACCGCTCTCATTGCTGGTGATGCTGTGGCTGGCGGGGGCCACCGCGCTCACCGCCGCCACCCTACTGTTGGGCACCCCCTGGCTGGCGGCCATCGTCGTTTACGGAGCCGGGCTGGGTTTATTTATTGCCATTGGGCTGGCCTGGGCCGGGTTTGCACGACAGGATATTCCCATAGGAAAGCTGCTGTCAATTCCGCTTTACATTCTGTGGAAGATTCCGCTTTACTTCAAGTTTTTGTCAGGTCCCGAAGCCAAGTGGATCCGCACCGAGCGGGATAGCCAATAGGCATTCCCCAATGGGTTGGCAAACCCTAGTTCCGCGCGGCACAATGACGGGAAGTAGAGGATAAAATGCCATGGGTATGAGCCGCAGCAAGGGCCTTGCGATCGCAACCTGGGTCGCTATTCTTGGTACCCTGGCCGTCAACACTCTGTCGAATATTTTCCCCATCCAGGGCAATACCGTTGCTGACCTGGCCAATGGCCCCCTAGGCGGGGTGCTGATCACACCTGCTAACTATGCTTTTATCATCTGGGGGCTGATCTACACGGGGCTGATTGTCTATGCCTGGTACCAGTCTCGCCCCAAACAGCGGGGGCAGCTGGTGGTTAAACGGGTCAACTACTGTCTGATTGTGGCCTGTGTGGCCCAGATGATTTGGATTTATCTATTTACACTGCAGCTTTATTGGCTATCGGTGGTGGCCATGGCATCCATTTTAGGGGCGCTGATTGCCGCCTACAGCGAATTAGAAGAGGGTCAGCACTATGCCGACAGTCGTCGCAGACGTCGGATGCACGGACCCATTAGTATCTATCTGGCCTGGATTTCGGTGGCGACCGTAGTGAATGTCGCCTCGGCCATCTATGCATCTGGCGCTGAAGATTTGGGACTGTCCGGGTCCCTTTGGACGGCCATTATGATTGTGACCGCAAATCTGATCGCGGCCCTGGCCATTGTGCGCCGCCGCGATCTGCCCTTTGCCCTGGTATTTATTTGGGCGGATTTGGCCATTGCCCAGCGGCACCAGGATATTGCCATCATCTGGATGTCAGCCCTGGCGATGGTGGTGGCCCTGGTGGTGCTGCTGGTCTATGGCCGCTATCCCAAAAAAAGCTGGTAGGCAGGATTGTCGTTTTCTTCCCAATAGCGATAACCGAGGGTTTCTAGGAAGGCATGCCAGTCATCCATGTCCTCGAAGGGTACCTGGATACCGGCCACAATACGGCCATAGTCGGACCCATTGTTGCGATAGTGGAACAGGCTAATATTCCAGTTGGGGCTCATGGCGCTGACAAATTTCATGAGGGCACCGGGCCGCTCTGGAAACTCAAATCGGTATAGCCGCTCGTCTTTAGCTAGGGCAGAATGGCCTCCCACCATGTGGCGCAGGTGCATTTTAGTCAGTTCATCGTCGGTGAGGTCTAGGGTTTTAAATCCGCTGGCTTCAAACTGGGTTTTCATGGCAATGGCATCGTTGCGATCGCGAATCTCCAACCCAACAAAAATATGCGCTTCAGCCTGGTTGGCAATGCGGTAGTTAAACTCCGTCAGGTTGCGTTTGCCAATGTAGTCGCAAAATCGCCTGAGGCTACCTGGCTGCTCCGGAATGGTCACCGCAAAAATCGCTTCCCGCTGTTCTCCTAGCTCGGCCCGCTCCGCCACAAACCGCAGCCGGTCAAAGTTCATATTGGCCCCGCAGGCAACCGCCACCAGGGTTTCCTCCTTGATACCCGTCTGTTTGACATAGGCCTTAGCCCCTGCGATCGCTAGGGCTCCCGCCGGTTCAACAATAGAGCGCGTATCTTCAAACACATCCTTAATGGCCGCGCAGGTATCATCGGTCCCCACCCGCACAATCTCATCCACATACTGCTGACATAGCCAAAAGGTTTCCTTGCCCACCTGGCTCACCGCTACACCATCGGCAAACAGTCCCACTTGAGGCAATGTCACCCGCTGCCCCAGCTTGAGCGACTGATACATCGCATCAGCATCGTAGGGTTCAACACCAATGATTTTAATCTCGGGGCGCAGCCGTTTAACATAGGCCGCAATGCCAGAAATAAGACCGCCACCGCCAATCGCCACAAAAATGGCATGGAGCGGCTGCTGATACTGCCGTAAAATTTCCATCCCAATGGTGCCCTGACCGGCAATTACATCCGGGTCATCAAACGGATGGACAAAGGTCATTCCCTTTTCCGCCTCTAGCTGACGGGCATGGGCATGGGCCTCATCAAAGGTTTCACCATAAAGAACAACCTCACCACCGCGAGCCCTAACCGCCGCAACTTTGACCTCCGGTGTCGTTTCTGGCATCACAATCATGGCCCGGGCACCCAGCTGTTTTGCTCCAAGGGCCACCCCCTGGGCATGGTTGCCAGCAGACGCCGCGATAATGCCACGGGCCAGCTTATCAGGAGGTAGCTGCGCCATTTTGTTGTAGGCTCCCCGCAGCTTAAACGAGAATACAGACTGCATATCTTCCCGCTTTAGCAGCAGCTGATTGCCCAGACGTTTAGATAGATTTGGTGCAATTTCCAGCGGCGTTTCTTGGGCAACGTCATAGACGCGGGCAGTCAGGATACGTTTGAGATAATCAGCGTGCATTAGGGAGATAAAGGATTGGTGTTTTGGAGCACAGGCCCTAATCAAAATATACAGCCACCGTTGGCTGGGTTGAGCATCGCAAAAACCAACTCTCCAACCCACATCGCCCTACCCCCTCTCACCCATCCCCCAAGGTTAGCAGGCACAGCTTGGCACCCCATAACCAGAATGGGCAGTATAGGATCGATACAGAACGCTATGGGCTGCCCATCATCAAAAAAGCTCTAATGAAACACGTCACTAAGTTGTCAAAAATCATCAATGACAAACTAAATCCCCTTAGAAAGGTAAAACGCGATTTGGCGTATGACACCTATGACCTGTGGCGGTTACTGACCCAGCAGCGCGAGCTGGCAAAAATTGTCAATCAAAAAGAAATTCGTTTTATTGGTCTACGACGTAGTGGCAACCATGCGATTTTGCATTGGATGCGCTCCCAGGAGACCGGGGCCAAGTTTCTCAACAATGTTTCAGTTGAAACAAGCCCGTTTCGGCTCTACCATCTGCACTTTCCCCACAAAGGGTTTCGTGATGAAGCCTGGGGTAAATTCGAACCCAAGACCTGCTTTATCTATAGCTATGAGGACCACAGCCTGGGCGCAATCGCCAATTCTGTTAACGAGAAAAAACATAATCTCTATATCGGCAAAACAAAAGCCAGATACGATGTTTTAGTAATAAGAGATCCGTTTAATCTATTGGCAAGTCGCCTTAGAAAAGGATATCTAGATGTCAAAACAGAAGGCATGTCACTGATTGAGATGTGGATTCAGCATGCCAAAGAATATCTAGGAGAAACCACTTATCTCACCCACAAAAAAGTTGTAATTAACTATAACCTTTGGTTTCTAGATAGCCACTATCGCCAAACAATTGCGACGGCCCTGGATATTAATTTTTCTGATTCAGGTATGGACTACGTCAGCAGCTATGGCGGTGGTAGCTCATTTGATGAGCAGGGACTGAGTGGTAATGCCAGAACTATGAACGTTACCAGTCGCTGGCAGCTGTTTTCTAAGGACGAACGCTTTTTGTCACTGATTAGAAATAAAGAACTTCTGCACTATTCTGACAAGGTCTTTGGCGTTATCTCTGGTACCGAGCTAATTCGGGGTTAGCCGACAGCCATGGGTCTTGTTTAGATTAAAAATCTGCCTAGCATGGGCAAACTGAAATTTTTATAAGGAAACTACCTCTAGGCGTCAGTAAATAGTAAAGACATCCCACCACAGAGCACGGCGGCATGGCATTCAATGCTGGCCTGTCTGTTAACCAAGTGTGTCTTTCTAGGCGTCAATGGCAGATAGTAACCTGGGCCGTAAACTGGTCGATCGCTACAAACTTACAAAATCCATTGGCCAGGGGTCCATGGGTACCGTTTACCTAGCAGAAGATACCCTACTAGGCGGGGTCCCAGTGGCGGTCAAACTGCTTTCCCAAGCATTGCTCAATGACCGCATGACCGAGCGTTTTTTGACGGAGGCCAAAACCTCTGCCCTACTGGGACAAAAATGCATCCACGTGGTTCGAGTCATCGATCAGAAGCTGACAGCAGAGGGCCAACCCTTCTATGTGATGGAGTACTTGAAGGGCAAAAACCTTGACCAGGTTATTCGTCCCCGGCCCCTCGGTATCCCTCGCTTTCTAGATCTAACCCGACAGATATGTCTGGGGCTAAAGGCGGCCCATGAAGGCATTTTGATCGAAAAAGAGGTGGTGTCGATCATTCACCGAGATATTAAACCCAGCAATATTTTGGTGCTCCAGTCGCATGAATTTGGTGAACTCGTCAAGGTTTTGGACTTTGGTATTGCCAAACTGCTCCAGGCTGATGCGGCCGACCAAACGACTACGTTTATGGGCACCCTGGCCTATTCCTCTCCAGAACAGATGGATGGTCGGGTATTGGACAGTCGTTCTGATATTTACAGCCTGGGTTTGATGATGTATCAGATGCTAACGGGATCGCTGCCCTATTGGCCCAGTAAAAATAACTTTGGTGGTTGGTATAAAGCACATACCTCCTATGATGCCATCCCGCTAAAGGATGCGGTGTCTCGCGGCAAGGTGCCATCGCTGCTCAATGATGTGGTCATGAGCTGTTTGGCCAAGGACCGGACCCAGCGTCCCGCCAGTGTGGATAAAGTCCTGTCTGCATTAGCCAACATTCGGGATGCGGAGCAATCACTACCGGCGCTGCCTGAACCACCCGTCGGAGAACCGGAATCTGACGAGGATCGATTTTGTCGGGAACAGACCTGGCCTGTGGAAAAACCCATTGCTAAGATTGTCTTTCCGCAGCTGTTGGTGAAAAATAAACAGAAGCTGCCCACACTGTGGGTGATGCTATCTCCCCAGGAGATCGAACACCGCGCCAACAACACTCGCTACAACACCTTTTTGTGTACACTCAATCCTCACCCAATGCTGCTGTGGGTGACGGCATTTTATAGCAATGTTCAAGGTCCCCGGTGGCTGTCAAGCTATCTAGATTTAAAAAATACGGCACACCAAAAATTAGCCTGGCAACTGGGGGAGGACGGCTACTATCGCGTGCTGCTTTTTTCTGAGCAAGCCCCTAATCAGGTGCTGACGATTTGCAAATTTAATATTGCACCAACCCAGTGCAACATTTTGAGGGAATGGATCATGCAGGCACGCACAACCATGGCCGTTGGCAGCCCCCAGGATAGTAAGACTCTCCTCAAGCGGGAGCTGGATCAAAACCTGAAACCTAGGGGATTTTGGTAATGTTGGCTGTCGTCCACGGTGCGCGTGGGTACCGAACTTGATCTAGAACCCCTATCGTCGCAGTAGGATTGTTTGCTGAGGTAGCCCGATTTGAATGTTGGCCTCATCAAAGGCCTGCTTAATCCGCAAACGAAACTCTCTGCCAACGGCCCATTGGTGCATCGCCTGGGTTTTGATCCACACCTGTAGCAAAATACCCGTGTGGGAGATATGGTCGACACCGAGGATAGACGCTGGTTCCAAAATCTTGTCCTGCCACAGGGGTTCGGTACGAAGCGCATCGGCAACAACCCGGATTATGTCTAGGGCCTGCTTAATATCGGCGTCGTAGGCAATCTCAATGGTAAAGTCAACCCGTGACCACTCTTTAGTCAGATTCTCTACGGTGGAGATTTGACCATTGGGAATCGTAATCAGCCGACCTTCTGGACCTCGAAGCTGTGTAGTATACAGGCTCATGTCTTCGACTAAACCGGCGTATTCACCCACTTGGATCACATCGCCAACGGCAAACCGGTCGGTCCATAAAATCACCGCGCCGTTTAGCATATCCTGTAGTACGCTACGGGAGATATAGGCGGCAATAACTGCGATCGCACCTGCACTGGCCAGCACCGCCGGGTCAATCCCAAATGCCTGGATCGTTAGATACAGCCCCAACAGCGTAAAGAAAACAGTGGTAGCACTTTTGATCGCAGGGGCGTAGGTGCTGACCCGCAGGGCAACCCGACTGGACTGGGCATCCTCTAACTGGGCGTCCTTCCCCCACTGGTTGAGGTGATAGTCAATCTCAATATCCACCAGGGTATCGATGAGGGTGATCCCAAGCCAAATAACCGGCAGCAAGATCGCCTGACTAAAAATATAGGGGGCATAGGGTCTAGTGATGGGGTACAGCTGCGAAATAACACCCCCTGCACCAAAGACAACACACATCTCTAGCCAAAAAACCAACAGCACCCCAAACCGCAGCAGGTTGCGCTGCTGTTTGAGCAGCGTCTGCTCTTTGAGAAACCCTTTAGACAGAATAGACAACAGCTGATTAACAGACTGGCCAGCCTCAGTCACCGCCGCTAATGGGTTAAAAACGGTGTAGGACCACAGCGGAATATCAAGCTGGGCCGATGGCTCTTGCAGGGTTTCTGGGGTGATGGCTTCAGGCTCTATCGCCATGGATTTTTTGAGTTCTTTTTCTGAAGCCTTGAGCCGCTTATTAAGGGTGCGGCGGCGACGACGCAGGCGACGACGGCCCCCCTCAATCAGACCGGTGAGGACAACAGCCAGGATAACAATTGCGATCGCAACCAGCGGTCTAGCCCATGGATACTGCCGATCAAACGAATGCTCCCACAGCGTATGGCTAAACCCATCGAGAATGTTGGCACGCCAGTCCATAGCCAGACGCTCTTTCTGCTGGCCGTTGTGCAGCGCATCAAACTCATTAACGGTCACCAGGGTCTGCTGTTGGAGACCAGACTCCGGCTGATCAGGTAAAAACACCACCGTTTGATCATTTTCAATTCCCACCTCAACCCTGGGGGTACTGGGATGTAGCTCAGCCCTGGGTTGAATCAGGTCCACCCAGCGGGTCTCCACATCCAGCAGGGCAGCCTGGACGCTTGGCTGCTGCTGCTGTACCCGCAACACTTCTCGAAAACTTCGCTGCACCAGCTGGGCTCGGGTTTCAACACTCAGCCCAGCCGCCTCAGGATCGGCCGCTGGCCCCGCCACGGTAAAGCTTGCCCCCGGTGACCCATACAGATAGACATCGCTGCACACCAGTCGGCCACAGGACCGCTCGGCATTGGGTCGCCAACCCAGGGTGGTCTCAGTGGGGGTGGCTGAGTTCATAATAGGCGGCCATTGGGCAGCACCAGGGGCCGCCAACAGCAGGGTGCAGAAAAACGCAAGCAGGGCGCAGAGATAACAACGACGCAAAGGGAATAAGGGCAAACGGCTACGACCCAGTTTAGCGAGGGAACGACTGCAATCTGAGAAAATCTTCGCTCTAAACACTCGCTTGATACCCACCCACGTAGGGTGAAGCTTCAACATATGGGGATTACTGATAGCAGAGCAGATGCAACCCAAACGTACATACGTGACAGACAGTACCTTTTTTGGTACAATTTAGTGCAATGGAAGGCAAACGATTACCTGCCAGATTTTATCAAACAGGAGGTGGCAAGGAACCCGTTCGTGAATGGCTAAAGCAGCTAGAGCCACTAGATCGAAAAGTCATAGGTGTTGATCTAAAGCTCGTAGAGTATGGTTGGCCCATTGGTATGCCGACTTGCCGTTCCATGGGAAAGGGTCTGTATGAAGTTCGGTCTGATTTATCTGATGGCAAAATTGCCAGAATTTTCTTCTGTGTCTATCGAGAGCAGATGATCTTATTGCACGGATTTATCAAGAAAAGTCAGAAAACACCAAAACAGGAACTCAATCTGGCCTTAAAGCGTAAGCGTAATTTGGAGACAGACAGGTGAGCAACAATTCCCATGTTGGCTCTTCTCTAGATGATTTGTTAGAAGAAGACGGTATCTTGAGCGAGGTCAGTGCAGCTGCCCTAAAGCGCGTGTTGGCATGGCAAATTGCCCAGACTATGGCAAGTCAGGGGGTTAGTAAAGCGGCCATGGCCAATGCTATGAACACAAGTCGCTCAGCGCTGGATAGACTGCTGGATCCTGACAATGTTGCAGTGACGCTCAAAACAATGGATCGGGCTGCCACCGCGCTGGGTAAACGATTACGGATTGAGCTGGTGGATCTAGAAGTTGACGCTGCTATCAATCTACCCTCGGATACGGCTGAGGGAGACTATGCCAGGCACTGAGGAATTTCAGCATTACGACTACTGCCCATCGACCTTATAGGGCGAACTCAGCTTTGGATTAGTTGTAAATGTGGTGTCCGTTAGGCTTTGCAAAAAGGCCAGCAAATCGTCTTTCTCGGTGGCGGTCAGGGAAAAACCCTGGATAAACGAACTTTTGAGCGGATTTTGACTACCGATACCGGCGTTGGGGCCGTCTGCGATGGTGCGGCCACCGGCAGAGTAGTGTGCGATCGCTTCCGATAGGGTGGCGATGCTGCCATCGTGCATATAGGGAGCCGTGAGCGCAATATTGCGTAGGGTGGGGGCTTTAAATTTACCCATGTCGCTGGCGTTGTGGGTAATCTCTTGAACGCCGGTGTTGTTGGGGGGATACGCGCCGCTGCCGTCGATATTATAAAGCCCGGTATTGTGGAAGGCGATTTCGGTAAAGCCGGAGCGCTCATGGTGGGTGGAGTCACTAAAGTTAAGCCCGCTGTGGCAGTGAAAACATTCTAAGCGTTCGCTGTTGAAGAGAACTTCGCCCCGTTTGGCAGCGGCGGAAATAGCGGCTGGCTCACCGCCGTATCGATAACGATCGTAGGGGGAGTCAAAGGAATTTAGGGTGCGCTCAAAGGCTGCGATCGCAAGGGTCACATGGCGTACGCTCACCGGGTCCTGTTCACCAAAAACGGCCCTAAACCGCTGGCGATAGTCAGGATCTTGGCGCAGGGTCTGCAATAGCTCCTGCTCCCGTCCGGCCATGCCCAGCTCTTCGGGTTCCTCACCAAACATAGGCACCAGCATCTGCTGTTCTAGGTGGTGCATCAGCGGGTTAGCCCAGGTCTGTACCGAGTTGTACCCCGCATTGGCCAAACTCATAGAATTACGCGGATGTACCTGACCAGTGGCCCCCACCGACAGCTTTTTACCATCGGTAAAGGCCAGCCCCTGTAAGTGGCAGGTGGCACAGGAAAAGTCTCCTGTGACTGACAAACGCGGTTCATAAAACAAATGTCGCCCCAGCTCTACCTTGGCGGCGGTCATCGGGTTATCGGCGGGCACAACCGGTTTAGGCACCCAGCCAGGCAGCCCCCAGTCAAAGTCCGCCGGATCGTTTGAGCCGGTATCGAGAGTTTGGTGGGGCTCTGTGGCACCAGGCCCGTGGCCAAGGGCTCGCTCAAATCCCACGGACAGACAAAACACCAGCAGGCCAGTGACGACCCAAGTAATCCAACGACGAGGCAATAGTCTGACTCCTAAGGTTTTACCCGGCTAGTCATCACACCTTAGCCGGGCTTCGGCTTCGCTCAGCCCTCAATGATTGATTAGCATTCGGACTGAGGTTCAAAATCCTGCATTACCCCCTCTAACTCCCCCTTGGTAAGGGGGAGGACCGGAGTTTCCCCCCTTACCAAGGGGGGACTAAGGGAGGTATGCAAGCGTAAACGCAATTTTCGATCGCTTGTAGCCTCTAGGGAGAGAGACTTGTTAAGAGGGCGCTGACTTAGTTATTTTACGCTGAAAAAAGTTTGTTCGAGAACAGGCAGATCGTTAAATGGTAACCCTAGGGTTTGCATGATACCGGCACAGTCGCCGTCCGCTGGTGATGACATACAGCCAAGGGCGGTATCTTCTTGGTTTTCGCTCACGTTGGTGGTGGCAAACAGTGCCGCCAGGTCCGCTACTACCACATTTTGAGTAAGGTCAAAGTCAGTAAACACAACGTCAGCCCGGTTGGGCAAACTGCAGACCACCGGGGCCTGGGCCGCATCCATCTGACAGCCAACGCTACCTAGGTGAGTGGCAAAGCCTTGGAATTCGTTGGTTTTCTCAGCGTCGCCGTGACTATCACTCTCGGCACCGTGCTGTCTACTTTGGGCGGCAGCCGGGGTCAGGTCAATCCGGGCAAACTTGTAGCCAAAATTCCAGTTCCACCACATGGATGTCAGGTTGAGCGGTGACGGTGCCAAGGTGGAGTCAACATGGTTGAGGGCAAAGGGCACACCAAGGGTAAATTTTACTCCCTGGTAGTCCCCTGCGGGTACCGAGCCGATCACCTGGGCACGGGTATCGGGAGTGCCGTTGGTGCAGGCTCCCGTTTTGTCTTCAAAGTCCACAAGCGCCACGTCCTGGTGCTGCCATTTGCCATCCTGCTGCAGGATCAGGGGAACTTCATTGCCCTCTGCATCTAGCAGCGCCACCTCCGAGACATAAAAGCGAAAATCCGTCACCGTCATGGGGCTGGCCGATGTTCCTAGGCTGTAGGTTTGGCCACAGGCAAAGGGTTGCTCGCCCACCATGCCTTCAAACTGCAGGGTTACGGTCTGGCTGTCGATTGCGATCGCAGGCCGCTGTAGCGCCCGCAGCCCGAACAGACCTGATAGGACAACTCCGGATGCCAGCGTTAGTTTGAACAGCTGATGCCTCTGTATGTTATGAATCATTCCTTCAAAATTGCCATGGGGCTGGGTTGACATAGCCACTCAGATTACGCCAAGAAAACCCCAAAAATCAAAAGACAACCTGTCAGACTTGCTGAGGCAAAAGCAAAAAATCCAAAAAACTTTCTCAGATCGAGATTCAGATCAAGAACTAAGGAATCTGCCAATAATATAGAATCCCCGTTTGAAATTGTGTTGTAAGACTTCCTCCCCTTACGTTGGCGAAGCCTGTCCTTTGGACTTAGGGAAGGTGCCGTAGGCGGAGGGGTTTCGACCAATAGCGCTAGTATCGAAAACCCCTCCCTGACGGTTCCCCTTCGTAAGGGGAACCAATTATTGCCAAGCCTCTCAACGAGTACATTATTTTCCCGCGCATCCCTAACCGGTAGAGGTTGATTTTGTCTGCAACAAAGACGTGCTGGAGTAAATCAACAGTGCGGCCCAAATACAGCTAAAGCTAATCAGGTGCGTTTGTGTAAAGGGCTCTTGATACAAAAATACCCCCAGCAGCAGCTGCATTGAGGGGGCCACATACTGAAAAAACCCTAATGTCGACAGCGACAGCCGCTTTGCCGCATTGTTGAACCACAGCAGCGGCATGGACGTGGCCACCCCGGCACCAATAAACAACAGCGTTAGCCCAGGACTGCTGCCAAAGCTGGCGGTTCCTGCTGCACTCCAGTAGACAATTAGCAGCAGCACAAGGGGGGTAATCAGGGCCGTTTCTACCGCCAGACCCACCATGGGAGCCACCGCCACCACCTTACGCAATAGCCCATATAGCGCAAACGTGCCCGCCAGCCCCAGGGCAATCCACGGGACCGCTCCAAACTGCCAGATAAAGTAACCCACGCCAATGGCCGCCAACGCTACGGCCACCTGCTGCCCCCGGTATAGCCGCTCACGCAAAAACACAAAGCCCAGCATCACCGACACCAGCGGGTTAATAAAATACCCCAGGCTAGTTTCCACCACCCGGTCCGTATTTACACCGTAGATGTATAGCCCCCAGTTGACGCTCAGCAGCAGGGCCGTCACCAAAAGCCACAGCAGCTGACGACGCGGCAGCTTGCGTAGTTCTGCCAGGCGTCCCTGCACCGTCAGGATCAGCCCTAGAAAAACCAGCGACCACAGCATGCGATGGCTGAGTACTTCTATGGCCGAAACCTGACTAAAAAATTTCCAGTAAATAGGGAGAAGCCCCCAGGAACCGTAGGCAAGAACGGCGTAAAGCGGACCGGTTTTTGAAGTCAAGGAAGGATGCCAGTAAAGCGCATTTAACCCTAACAGCTCCCTATTCTGACCACCATCGACGGCATTCATGGGGGTTTACAAGTATTTATGAGAGGCATACCCGATCCTCGGTGGATAGCCCTATACCGAGGATCGGCTACGACCCTGGGCTTGGATAAACCGGCGCGGCCAGCCAGCCACGCTTAAAACGATGTAAACTTTTACAAAGTATTGACCGTAAGAGGTATTCCCATGACCGGTGGATTTGGCAAAGCTAAACCGAAACCCAAGACGTCGGAGCGCACCAAACGGCGGCAGGAAGCTTCTGAGGAAATGGATAAACGACGCTCTTCTGGCGATCCTGAATTTGAGGTCCACATTCGCATCAAGGATAAAAAGCAGTGGTACCCGGTGGGTGTGGTGGCGGTAAAACGCTCGGCCGATATTGATCGAGCGATTTTTGCCAGCGAAGACGATCTGCTGCAGGGGGCGTTTCGGATTTATCCCATTTTGAGAAAGAACAAAACCAACCTGGAATATGGCTACCGGGTAAAAGCATTTAAAGATGAGCCGATTACCCTAGCGGTCCCCCCTAAGCCAGGGATTGCCGGTGGGGTCCAGGCAATTGCAGATCAGGTAAAAAACAGCGTGACCGGGTTGTTTAAGCGGTAAATCATTGGGCGAAACGGAAAAACAAGGTTACCGTGCAATTTCTCGGCGGGTGGGCAAGGTTCACCCGCCTGTTTTTAATGACGGTTGGGTGTATTGCGATCGCATCACCGCTAACGTACTCGGTCGTATTCCCCACACCCCGGTCACCGTTCTCGACTACTATACCGACCGCTACCGCCACTCGGACCGGGCTACCTGGCAGCGCCGTATCGAGACCGGCCAGGTTTTGCTAAATGATCGGCCCACCCAATCCGATGAGATTTTGTCTGCAGGGCAGCGGCTCAGCTACCATCGCCCCCCGTGGGTCGAACCGCCTGCTCCCCTGGACATGGCCACGGTTTACGAAGACGAGGTGCTGCTGGCAATCCACAAGCCATCGGGTCTGCCCGTACTTCCCGGTGGGAACTTTTTGCAGCATACCCTGCTGTGGCAGCTGCAACAGCGCTATCCGACCGCCGCTCCAATCCATCGCCTGGGTCGGGGCACCTCGGGCATCATGCTAGTGGCAAAAACGAAGGCGGCCCGTGCCCACCTCAGCCAGCAGCTGCGCCAGCGCCGCCTGGGCAAAACCTACCGCGCCCTGATCGGCCCAGCGGATACCCTGGCAGACCGGTTTACGATTACCCACCCCATCGGCAAACTTCCGTATCCCCAGCTAGGTTATATCTATGGCGCACATCCAGCGGGGCTTGAGGCCCACAGCGACTGCACAATTGTGCAGCGGCGCACCGAGGCCACCCTGCTAGAGGTGACAATCCTAACCGGTAGACCCCATCAGATTCGGATTCATTTGGCCACCGTGGGCTATCCGCTGCTGGGCGATCCGCTCTATGTCGCTGGCGGCCTACCGGCTGACACTACCGCCATTCCCAGCGACTGCGGCTACTGGCTCCATGCCCATCGGCTATCGTTTATTCACCCAGACGGCAGGCCCATGACGCTCACCTGTGAGCCGCCAGCCCAGCTGCTACCGTAAAGATGCGCGGAGGCGCGCTACTATCAATTTTGGCCCTACGACCAGACCAGACCCAATGACCCAACCCAGCCGCATTGAAAAAGATTCCATGGGGGAAAAGGAAATCCCTGCAGCCGCCTATTACGGCATCCAAACCCTGCGGGCGGTGGAGAATTTTCCCATTAGCGGCCTCAAGCCACTGGCCACCTATGTGGATGCTTGTTTGCTGATCAAAAAGGCAGCTGCGATCGCAAACCGTGAACTCGACTGTATCCCCACCGATATTGCCCAGGCCATCATCACCGCCGCCGATGAGATCCTGACCGGTGACCTGCGGGATCAGTTTGTGGTGGATGTGTACCAGGCGGGGGCCGGTACCTCCCACCATATGAATGTCAATGAGGTGCTGGCCAACCGGGCGCTGGAGCGGCTGGGGGACACCAAAGGCAACTACAGCCGCGTCAGCCCCAACGACCATGTTAACTATGGCCAGTCGACCAACGATGTGATTCCGACCGCTATTCGTATCGGTGGGCTGCTGGCGTTAGAGCACACGCTGTATCCGGGGTTGGAGGGTGCGATCGCAACCCTAAAAACCAAAGCTGACGAGTTCCAACCCATTGTCCGGTCCGGGCGCACCCACATGCAGGACGCCGTACCCATTCGTCTGGGCGAGAGCTTTCGCGCCTGGGCCATGATCCTGAGCGATCATCTCCGTCGGCTGCGGACCGCCGCCCAGGATCTTTGCGTGCTGGGCCTTGGCGGTAGTGCTACCGGTACCGGTCTCAATACCCACCCCAGCTATCGCCACCGCGTTGCCGAGCTGCTCGCAGGCTTTACCGGTCAGCCCCTCACCAGCGCCCCCCACCTGATGGCCGCCATGCAAAGTATGGCCCCCTTTGTCGCAGTGTCTGGTGCCCTACGCAACCTGGCCCAGGACCTGATCAAAATTTCCCACGACCTGCGTCTGCTCGACTCTGGACCCAAAACCGGTCTCAAGGAAATCCAGCTGCCGCCGGTTCAGCCAGGGTCATCCATCATGCCGGGGAAGTATAATCCTGTCATGGCCGAAATGACATCCATGGTGTGCTTTCAGGTCATGGGGTACGACCAGGCCATCGCCTGCGCCGCCCAGGCCGGTCAGCTGGAGCTAAACGTGATGATGCCCCTAATCGCCTACAACTTGATCCACAGTATCGAAATCCTGGGCCACACCATCAGCGCCCTCGACCAGCGCTGTCTAGCTGGCATTACCGCCCATCCCGAGCGCTGTCGCGATTTTGCCGAAGGCAGTCTGGCCCTGGTAACGGCTCTAAATACCCACATCGGCTACCTCAACGCCGCCGCCATCGCCAAAGAATCCTTAGAAACCGGCAAACCCCTACGCCAGCTTGTGTTAGAAAAAGACCTGATGCCCGAAGATAGGCTCAACGACGTGCTAAACCTAGAGAAGATGAGTCAAATCCCCCAATAGTTTTTCCCCACAATGCCGACCCGCAGGCTGGCGTTGAGCCCCACGCAACCCAACATTGCCAACTATTTGTTTACCACCTATGACCTCATACCAAGTCAACAATCCCTACGAATCTGAATCCGAAGTCTGGTGGGTACAACAGTGGGTAGACCTGCTCAACTCCTATCGCTTCAAAAAACGTCTTGAGCGAGGCCGCCGGTATGCCCGCGAAGGCCATATTCTAAAACTGGACTTTAAAGAATCCAAAGTGTTTGCCTCGGTACAGGGAACAGCCGCCGAGCCCTACCAACTCTCCATTTGGATTGATCGCTTTACCGATGAAGACTGGGCTTTTGTCATTGATACCCTATCTCAAAAAGCGCTCTATTCAGCCCAGCTGCTCTCGGGGGAAATGCCCGACGACATTGAACGGGTGTTTACCTCCAATGGTCTCAACCTATTCCCCTTTACCTTGGCGGACGTGCATTCCAAGTGCAACTGCCCTGACCCCAAAAACCCTTGTAAGCACATTGCCGCCGTGTATTACCAGCTAGCAGACTTTTTTCGAGAGGAGCCGTTTGTTCTCTTCCAGCTGCGGGGTCGCACCAAGGAGCAAATCATTGCCGCTATTCGCGAAAAACGAAAACAGCAGGTAGATGAGAATCCGATAGATGCGATCGCTGACGATCCTGAAAAGGTTGTCGTAGCGCCTGAGCCAAAATCCCAAACCCTGGATGTAGAGAATTTCTGGCGCTATGACGATGCCCTAGATTCCTCTCTTGTGGTGATTACACCGTCAGACCAAACCGTGCTAGATCTCCTAGGGCCGATGCCTTTACCTGCCAGCGATGCCCAGATCTTAGCCGCGCATTTTAGCAGCCTCTATCAAACGGTTGCCCAGCAGGCGATGATGTCAGCCCTCAGCTAACAACAGCTACAGTATCATCAACAATATGACCGCTATGTACACAACATAGAGGCCACCTAAACAGGCCACTTCCCACAGTGCAAAACTATACTTGCCCTTTTCATCCCCCCAGTGGATGAGACCGCCATAGGCAGCTGCAAACAGGGCAACAAATCCCAAATTTACCAGGAACATGGGCATGTCCTGAATAGATGTTCCCCCTAGGGCCAGCGGCACCAGCGCCAAAGACATGGTAGCCGTGTTGTCGGCAATCCAAACTTCTTCCTGGGTCCAGTTTACGCTCTGTTGTTTCTGGCGCTTTCGCAAAATGGCCTGGGCCAAATAAATAGGGATTTCTTTGGTAGCGCTACGGTCTGATACTAGGGTATCTGAGCCGTGGGTAGATGAGCTTTCAAAAGGATCTAAGCTACCTGCGGTACCAGTGACGACAGCTAACCAGAATGAGCAAGGACAGATCGAGCCGGATCGATTTACCATGCCCTAACCGTTTCCCAAACGTTTACTATTGCGCTTACCACTTTGATAACCGCTGTTTTATTACTCGGGTGCTTCGCCGAGAGAAACACGGCATCGGCAATATTGGATTTGAAAGCTTTTTGATTGCGCTGCTCTAGGCGGTTTTCTTACTTTTGGTTACCCAGGGCTAGGGAATTGGTTCTAAGGTAGTAAACACTAACTGTGCGAGTCTATGCCCAAGATTGATCACACCCTCAGGGACTATACATTGGTGATATGAGCATTAGCCCGTACTGCACTGACCATGGCTCTATCTAAGAAAGTTCATCAAACGATTGAATTTTGGATTGAGCACTATGCCCGCATTGGATATGGGGCCAAAGGCATCGTCTATGGCACCGCTGGGCTCTTGGCCCTGATGCAGGCTTTTGACCTAAATCGGGGCGAAACCGTTGGCTCTGAAGGGGCCTTGAAAACGATCGCAGCCCAGCCTTTTGGCCGGGGGCTACTGGTCGTGCTGGCCATCAGCCTGGTGGGCTATGTTATGTGGCGGTTTATTCAAGCCATCTTTGATCCTGAGCATCGCGGCTCTAGCATGGCGGATATTTTACGGCGCATCAGCTATGCCTGTAGCGGCTTTGCCTATGGAGGGATCGCCTTTAGTGCTGTCAAGATCCTAAGGATTTTTTCTACTAGCGATGGTAAGACAGCTGAGCAATGGGCTTTTGAAATTATGCTTCAGCCCTTTGGTCGCTGGATAGTCGGCGCAGGCGGTCTAACAGTGTTTGGCATCGGTTGCTACTATTTCTATCGAGTGATCAAGGCTGAGTTTCGTCAACGCTTTAAGCGGCAGCAGATGAGCGACAGCACTAGAACCTGGACAACCCTGGTAGGGAGAGTGGGGATCGCAGCCCGAGGTTTTGTATATGTGGTAATTGGCTGTTACGGGTTGCGAGCAGCCTGGGAGTTTGATTCTTCTATGATTAAAACAACAGAGGACGCCCTGGCGGTATTTGACAACAACCCTACCGATGAATGGATACTGGCCATTTTAGGCATGGGGTTTATTGCCTACGGTATTCACATGGGATTTCAATCCGTCTATCGAAGTATTGACCCTATGTAGCTTGGGTAGTTAGAGTTTTCAGTACCTTCTTTTTTTTAGAGTGTAACGAAACCAGACAATGCACTCTATACCATTAGAGACCATTCACAGCCTTCAGCTAACAATCAATTAGCCTGCTCAAAAACAATCATCAAGGGATTTTCCATGGATCTATTAACGGCGCTATTCGATGGATGGGCAGGCATTATTGAAATCGTCATTGCCGTCCCTATTATGTACATCGCTATTATCATAGCGATTAGGATTGTAGGAAAACGCTCCACATCACAGATGAACAACTTTGACTGGGTGGTAACGGTTGCGATTGGCTCCCTTACCGCTTCAGGAATTGTCATCGACAGTGTATCCATCATCGAAGCGCTCACCGCTATTTTTCTATTGTTAGCAGCACAGTATCTGTTGACCAAAGGCATTCTTTCATCCAATACGCTTGCCAAACTGGTAAAAACCAGTCCAACGCTGTTGGTCCACGACGGCCATTTTATCGATGAAGCGTTGAGGCGTGAACGGGTAACGCCTTCTGAGGTGATGGCGGCATTGCGTGAAAACGGTTTGATCAGCCTTGATGAAGCAAAGTGGGTCATCCTTGAAACCGACGCCACTTTTAGTGTTATTTCTAGAGGTGACCGAGACTTTTCCAAGGCCCAGTTTGAAGCGGTTTCTAACTTTCCACCCAAGGGTAAGTGATAAACGGGCGTAATAGTTGTCTTGCAACGGTTACCCATGGTGGGAAAAGGTGGGAAAAGGCCAGACCTTGTTTTTGTCTGCATCCCTTGGATAGTTTTCTCTTTTTAGGCTGCCAACCCTAATGCCGAAGGTTAAAACGGCGTATCGCTGGTGAACTTCAAACGTTTTCGAGTAACCGGATGAACCAGTTGAACAGACGTGGCATGGAGATGCAGGCGCTCCGCTGGGTTGGGCTGGCTGCCATAGAGAGAGTCTCCCAAAATGGATGAATTTAACCCCTGGGGATGGGCCGAATGTACCCGCAGCTGATGGGTCCGCCCTGTGTGGGGCACAAATTGAATTCTCGGACGTTCGCCCGATTGCAGTAGGTGAAAGTGGGTCAAACTGGGTTTACCGCAGGCTATATTCACTGATTGGCGGGGGCGTTCGTCAGGGTTACTCCACAGGGGCAGCTCGATAGCGCCAGCTGTCATCGGTATTGGGCGGGTAAGAACAGCCTCATAGGTTTTGCAAACCTGATGCTGGGCAAACTGCCGACCCAGACCGGCATGGGCACCAGGAGATGCGGCTAAGACTAAAATGCCAGACGTATCTCGATCCAAACGATGTACCGTCTGCAAAAAAGAATACTCCGACAGCTGGCACCGCAGACGGCTGAGCACGCTGTCTTGGAGATGGTAGCGCCGTCCGGGTACTGAGAGTAGCCCGGCTGGTTTGTCGACTACGATCAGTACCTCGTCCTGGTAGAGAATGGTCAACGGCACGGTCGACAGCGGGGAGAAGGCCGACAGCTTAGCGAGACGCATCAGAACCTGACAGTCTTCTGGAGAAGCCCCATAGAACTGCCCCGGATGGTTCTTTCCCTGAGGATCTCCCCACCAAAACTCTGCCATGGCCAGGGGGGTTAGGCCATGGGCAACGGCATGGTGCAACAGTTTAGCGGCGGCGCGATCGCACACATCTGCGCAGGCAAGATCACCGCTCTCAGCCGCCCAAGTCGGCTGCGTGTTTCCCATGGCATAGGCGGTGTGCAGCTGGGTTTGCCACCGCTGGGAGAGCGTTTTGTACCGCTGTTTGAGCGTCTGTATGTCCCGATCGGCCTGGGCGATCTCGCGCATCAGCGGGGCCAGGGAGCGGTCGCGATCGCATTTCAAACAACGGCGCTCGCGGCTATCCTGCTGGCTTTCTCGGGCTAGCTCGGCCAGGGACTGAGCGAGGGCGTCGCCCTGTAGGTGGCTATGGTAATGGGCGCGTTTGCGATCGCGCTCCCGTTTTCGACCTCGATGGCCTGCCGCTAGGGACTGTAGCTGAGCGGCATACCGCTGGCACAGCTGTCTGTGGTGCTCGCGGGCGGGCAGCTGTTTCAGGGCGATCAGCGTTTCTTTTAGATGGGCCAATCTCGCCAACACCTGGGGTTCAGCCAGGGCCACCTGGGCCATTGCGGTCAGCGGGGGCACCCATCCGGCCATTGCATCCCCGCCCGAAAACCCTTTGAGCACAGCCCTATTACCGGTTGTTGTCTCCACCAGCAGTACCCCATACAGGGTGCCGGTTTTAGGTACTGCTGCCGCCAGCTGCTGCATTAGCCCCCTTGCGATCGCTTCTATCTCCTGGGTGCGGGGTAGCCGCCATGGCATGCCGGTTTGCGGGCAGCGAGCGGTGTACCAGTAGCGTGGCGATAGGTCAGCGCGAGGGCCGTCGCCCCCGTTAAAGTCTGAGGGGGCATGCAGCAGTCCCATCAGCTAGTCAACCCTAACTCGCCGGGTCAAAATCGCCATGACCTCGTTGGGCCGCCCGGTGGATAGGGGCCGACTCCAGTCGTTGGGTTCAGCGTAGCGCCTGCTGTGCAAGTCTAAAATGGTGCGCTGCACGGCGGTGAGGCTACCCAGCAGCAGATGGCGTACGGTTTCGTACTCATGCTCTGGCAGGAATGCAGGGGTACACTGAACAGTGGGCGCAACAGCGCCCGATGTGGGGTCTTGAAACATGGTTCTGGTTCTCCAGGTAAGGTACAGGATGGCCAGAACCTAATACACCCAGCCCCCCACGACGCATTGCAAATCGCAGAGGGTAGGGCATAATGACACCCATCCCGTGGATTGCGTTCGAATCCGTGGGTAGCCGTCGGCAAGGTGTTCCCGCACCTGCCGACGGTGCCAAGTAATTAGGTTCTAGGTTGTATGGCCGCACCAAGGTGCTAAACCATAGCTGAAAATGTAGACCGAATTTGAAATACCGTCAAGAGGTGACCTATTGATGACCGCTATCGGACAGCCAGGGCATCCGGTGAAAAAATATTAGAAACGCACTAACATCAAAAGCTATAACAATGTCGTAGTATGCACCCAGATATTAGACTCAATCGGAATTAAGAAGGTACAAAACCACCGCAAAGGTTTCTCAAGCAAGCATTTGAATAGCCTTTTTGACAGCTTCTAGAGCCCTTGTATATCAGGGGTTTCACTTGCCACCTAACACACGCCACCGATAGCGTCTGCATCATAATCGATTAATTCTCGGTAGTCAGTGTGCACGGACCGCGCTATGGAGCGATCGCAGGCGGCTTTTCGGCTAGACCCAGATCGGACGGAAGCGCAACATAGATGACATGATCTACCCATTGCTCATTTTCGTAGTAAAAGCCCCGCCGAACACACTCTTTCTGCAAGCCAACACTCTGAGCAAGCGCAATGGAAGGACGATTATTAAGATTGATAGCCGCTTCAATACGATGATACCCAAGATTCTCAAACCCAGCAATCAGCGCTGCTTTCACCGCTTCATGGCCAAACCCTTGCCTCCAATACTGATTGTGGATGCTATAGCCCAAATTGGCCCACTGCTTCTCTTCACGATAAATCGTCGATAAATCAACAAAACCAAGATGCTGAGCCGTTTGTTTTGAGAAAACTCCAAAAATGTAAGCATAATCGCTCAACGCTTGCTCTTGATGGTGAGCGCATAGCTTTGAAAACCAAGCAGGGTCACAGCCCTTCAGGCTAACCTTCCCTTCATCATATTTGGATTGTTGTGGCAAACGACCTGAGAAACCGGCATACCAGACTTCATAGTCGCTGGACTTTTGCGGTCGAAGGATAAGACGATCGGTCTCAATCACTAGCGTCCAAGCCACTTCACTCATTACAAACCATAAACTAGCGTGTTCGATTACGTCCCTTGCGTTGCTGACCTACTATGTTGCAGCGACAGCTTCAATATTTTACTGAGCATGTCACCTTGACAGGGCCGGGGCATAATACCCCATCCCTTAGATTGCTGTTGAATCCGTACAGACCTTGCATGCAAAGTCTCTAGACCGTACTGCCGAGAGCTTATTTGGTTAGTTTCATTTTAATCGCTCGATAAAACACTTCTACATCATTGCAAGACTGCAGATGGTAAACCTGTTTTGTTTCCTTCGCCTGATACACGTATTCCCGGTACCTGGGCGTGAGTCTTTGGTGGCATAGCCGAATCGTGGCATAGCTGTTGAGCGTCCCGATAAACAGCGGACTATTTTCCGGCCAGCCCTCAGGCGGTATAAACAATCCTTTTAGGAGGCGCTTGGTAACCCACCAGTAATGCCGTAGCACGGGCATATCCACGTATATCAGTGTATCTGCCACATCCAGACGAGTCCATAGCGTATCGAGGGAGCCAAAGCCGTCGATGATCCACCGGTCTTGCTGAAGGATCTGATCGTGGGCAGCTTTAAACTCTCCATGGGGCACTTCTTCTCCTCCAGATTTATACTTCAGCCGGTCTAGCACCACCAAGGGCAGGCCCGTCATCTTAGCTAACCGTTTGCTCAGGGTAGATTTACCACCGCCCGCATTACCAAATACTGCAACTTTGTTCATCAAGGGTTCCTCAAAGCTTCTCAACGCTCCTCAATGTGATAGTTGAGACCGCAGACCCAGCCCACACTTACCGCCATTAACAGCGGCAATAGCCAGTTCCCCCACCGCACATACAGCGTCCGCGTATCGCGCCGATAAATTGTCCCCACATGGGTGGCATAGGTCCCCGGCTCCGACATCCACTGCGTCCGTCCGTGGGGGTCCACCATAGCCGATAGTCCCGTATTAGTGCCCCGCGCCGCCCACCGATCCGTTGCGATTGCCTGAATCACATCGTGGCCATGGTGCTGTCTCATCATCCGGGGTGGATAGGGATCGTTGTTCGATGCCGTGAGAATAAACTGTCCCCCCTGGGCCACCTGGTAGCGAACGATCCACCCGTAGGCGGAGTCATAACAAATACCTACGGCAGCGGGTCCGAGACCGGAGTCAAACTGAGGCTGTCGTGCCGCCCCTGGAATCATCGTAGTATCAATCGGTGACAGCCGATCGATCAGACCGCCCAGCAATGACTGGAGCGGAACATACTCTCCCAGGGGCACCAGTTTTATTTTGTTGTATTGGGTTGTTGTAGGCTGACTATTAGTTTCTCCTAGGGACGATTTTGCTGACTCTGGCAACAGCGCAATCAGACTTTGATAGATGTGAAACTCTTCTGTTGGGGCCAGGACAAATGTGCCCAGCCACAGGGGGACTTTTGTCGTTTGCACCGCCTGATAAAACAAATCGTCGGCCCGCCGCTCGGGATTCCAAGTGGTAGGAATTGCGCCTTCTGGGGTAAGGACGGCATCGGCTCCGGCGGCGGCCAGCTGCTGGTAGCTGCTGAGGTAGCGATCGCGCGCCCGGCGGATGCCTGTCTGGGTGAGTTTTTCTCGGGTGGGAATATTGCCCTGGACCAGCCCGATACGAATGGCCTCAGTATCTGCGGCGGCCAGGGGCTGCTGGTAGAGGCTCCAGCCAAACAGGTGGACCGCACCCAGCAGGCTCAGGGCGGCTATGGGCCAGCGGCGGCTGGAGGGTTTCCCAGAACGGAGCTGAAACGTTGATAAGACTCCAGCCGCCCCCAAACCGTTGACGGCCACAATGGCGGCGGTGATGGTCAAATAGCCGGACAGTCGCGCCAGGTGTAGCCCCACCAGGTTGCCCGGACTTTGGGTAATGGCGAGGGAAGTGCCATAGATAGGGGTGAGACTGGCCAGGGCCTCAAGGCTGCACCAAAGGGTAGTGCCAACTAGAACCTGGCTCAGACGGGTGAGGACTATCCGGCGCTGGAGTAGCTCCATGGCAAACACCCAGACCATGGGGATGCTGGCTCCCCAGAGGGTAACGAAGACATAGGCGGCGGTTGCGATCGCAACACTCCCTAGCCACGGTACCCCCAGCCACATCAGCGGGTGCAGATGCAGCACCCAGGTTAGCAGCGTCCCCTGATAGCCCACCCCCCACAGCAGCCCACCCAGCGCCCCCCGGCGCAGGCTGCCACCACGGCGAATCACCAGCCACAGCGGTACTAGGGCGACCCAGGCCAACGGCCATGCGGGCAACCCCATCAATATGCCTGCCGCCAGCAGACCAAGGTACTCCAGCCGTCTACGCTGAGGCGGCTCCCCTAGTTGTGGGCCAGCGGTATCGGCATTTACCAGCCGAGATTTTTGATAACTCACCCCTCTACAGCGAACTCGAATTTAAGCTGTCTGCCTCCCCCTGCGTCCGTGGCAGATGCAGCCCGCACTCCTGCTTTAGCCCCTTAAAGCGGGTGTCGCGCTCGTCGCTATCGGAGGCAGTGAGCGGACGGCTGGAGTGCCAATCACCCACGGTGACATACCCCTGATCAAAAAGAGGATGATAGGGCAGATCGTGGGTGGTCAAATACTGATACACATCCCGTGAGTGCCAGGACAAAATCGGGTGCAGTTTGTAAATGTTGTTCTGTTGGGCAATGCGGCCCAGGGTTTGACGATGGGAGGTTTGATTGGCCCGTAGCCCCGCCAGCCAGGCTTTAGCCCCTAGCTCCTTGAGCGCCCGCTGCATGGGCTCCACTTTGCGAATGTGGTCGTAGCGGTTGAGGGCCTCTACAGTATCCTGGTCCCACAGCCGACCATGGAGGGCCTCCATACGAGCCGGACTGATGGCCGACTGGTAAACCCTGAGGTTGAGGTTGAGCCGCCGGGTGAGCCCGTCTGCAAATCGATAGGTTTCCGCCGGTAAATAACCCGTATCAACCCAAATGACTGGAATAGTTGGCATTACCTGGGTAACCAGGTGCAGCATCACCGCCGATTGAATGCCAAAGCTAGTACTCATGACCAGCTGGTCCCCAAAGGTATTAACACTCCAGGCAACTAGCTCGGTGGCATCCATGTCATGCAGGGTTTGGTTGAGTGCTTTCAGGTCCAAATCGCTCTCTAGCACTGCATTTGCCATAGTTTCAACCACTCCATGATGCCGATGTGAGGTACCAAGGGTTCTGGATAATATCGGGGCCAGACCGTGGCAATGATGCCACAGATACCCGGTGGACCTGCTTCATCATTGCATCATAGCGGCAAGGCTTTGCCAAAATTGTTTGGCAGGTCAATCTCAAAAGGGCGCAACCAGTAGCTATTGGGTCTGTTTTACGGCGACGAGCCGCAGCCGACGGTAGTCGGCGAGCCACTGGCTGCCATCGTACAGCTGGGGCCGCAAACGGGTTTCGACGTCGCGCACCACAGCGTCGGTCTCATCATCGCTAAGGCCCGCCAACAGGCTGCTACCAAACATCTTGAGCCAGTTGGCCAACCCCTGGAAGCCATCGTTTAAGGGGGTGGGGCGGTCAATCAGGGCGGCAAAGGTTACCTCCAGTCCCTGGGCTTCTAGCATGGGGGTGTACTCGCCAATGCTAGGAAAGTACCAGGGACTCAGGTTTTTTTGCTGTCTAACGGTTTCGACGGCATCAACAATCATTTGCACGTTGCCCCTGCCGCCAAATTCAGCGACAAAGCGTCCGCCCGGTTTCAGCGCGGTTGCGATGGAGCGGACTGCCGACTCCGGCGGTTGAACCCAGTGCAGCACCGCATTGGAAAAGATCCCATCCAGCGGACGCTCAACGTCAAAGCTACAGGCACTGGCGGTGGTAAAGGCAATCTGCGGATACTGCCGTTGCGCCGCCGCCACCATGGCCGCATCTGAATCGATACCGCTGACGTTGGCTCCGGTGTCTGCCAGCGCCTGGGTGAGCTGACCGGTGCCACAGCCCAGGTCTAGAATGTGCTCTCCCGGCTGGGGATTGAGCAGATCGATCAGGGCGGTCCCATACTGCCAAACAAAGCTGTGCTGATTTTGGTAGCGGTGGGTATCCCAGGGCTGTTGATTAGAGTGCGGGGGCCTAGTCATGACCGGTATTACCTGACGGCATGGGCCACCAGTGTCACATCAAATTCCTGCTCAAAACATGCTTTCTTGGTGTTTAAACTCCAGATTTCTAGCTCACAGCTGTCGTCGGTGTGGCTCGGGGTAAAGTTTAGGGTCAGCGTGCGGGTTGGGGAGTCATAGGTAGTTTGGAACTGTGCGATCGCACCCAGTCGTCGTCGGTCTAGCCCCACCGCCACCCGCAACATGGCACTGAGCTGACTGACAATTTTTCGATTTTCCTTAGTCAGGGCCTTAAACGGCTCGTGCTTTAACTTGGGCGAACTTTTGCGATGATAGCGGGCAATGTTGGCAATCAGCTCGATTTCAGCATTGGTAAAGCCCAGCAGCTCACCGTGACAAATCAGATAGTAGGAATGTTTGTGATGGGAGGCATGGCTCACAAAATGGCCGCTGTTATGGAGTATTGCAGCGGCCCACAGGGCCTCTCGCTCCAGGGGTCCCCACTGGTGCAGACACCCACGGGTTTGATCAAACAAAGCCACCGCAAACTGCGCTACCAGCTGACTGTGGGGCATATCCACACCGTACTTGCGGGCAGCTTTCATAACGCTGCGCTCCCGCACCGACTGCTGATAATGCATCCGGTTTTCGATCAGGCCGTGGGTCAGCATCCAGTCCACCACCAGCCCTTCGCGCAGGGCATGTTCGCAGATGGTAATACGCTCCGCTCCCAGCATGCGCATCGCTTCTTGCAAGATCACCGCCCCCGGCACAATGATTTCAGCCCGGCGAGCCGACATCTCAGGCAGCTTTAGCCGCTCACTAAAGCTCATCCGCCGCAGCTTCTGAATACAGCTCTCCAGCTCATCCATGGTCATGGTGTACCCGTTTATGCGGGCAGGGGCCGTACCCAGTTTCTCAATGGCGGTTAAAACGGCCAGGGACTCAATGGTGCCCGAGGTACCCACAAGGGCCAGGGATTCGTCATCCGCAAGTTTTGCCTTGAGGTCATCAATGTTGGGTTCCAACCGCCCACGCACATAGGTTTGTAGCTGTTGAAATTCCTCTTTGCTCAGCGGATTAGTCGTCACCATCTGGGCGTTGAGACGGACCGCACCCACCTTGGTGCTGCTCAGAAACCGATGGCGCTCTCCAGTCCCTAAAATAATCTCAGTAGAACCACCGCCAATGTCGATAATGCCGTGGGGTTGGCCGTGGAGTTCCATGCCAGACAGCACCCCCAGATAGATGCGTCTGGCTTCTTCCAAACCGGAAATTAGATTGATATCTAGCCCCACATCTTGCTTGACTCGGTCGATAAAAACCTGACCGTTGCTGGCCTCGCGGGTGGCACTGGTGGCCACGGTGACAATGTCATCGGCGTTGAGGCCGTTAGCAATTTGTTTACACCGTTTGAGGGCGGCAATCCCCCGTGACATGGCCTCCTCCGATAGGCAATTAGTGCCGGGGCGAAAGTTACCCAAACGCACGGTATCTTTTTCGCGGCCAATAATCGTAAAGGCAGGCAGCTCTGGTTGAATTTTGACGACCACCATGTGAACGGAATTAGTGCCAACGTCGATGGCAGCTAAAATGCGGTCTCCCTGCAGCGATTGGCGCAGCTCAATTGAGGTTCCTGATAGGCTGGCGGGATAAACTACCTGGTCTAAGGCGGTGGCAGCAACTGAATCAACCATCGTAGATATTGGGCGATATTGTTAGTTATTTTACATTTCTGGTACATATCCTCAAATCAGTAGGTAAAGACCTTATTGTAAGCTTTGTACTTTAGGGCACACCTGCAGCCGTCTAGGCTCCCTGTAAAGCAGCAATAGGAGCGCCTGACACCTCAGGAAAAAACCGTGGATAAAACAAGTGTGTTAGCCTCTGATTGACGTATCAGTGATTGACAGTCTGCGGTATCTATGCTGCTGCGCTGATAGTGATTTTGCCCACAGGAGACGCACTTATATGGTTATGGTGGCCCAGGCTCGTCCCAGCGAGCGCGCAGAGTTTATTAAGCGGACCTACACCCATTTGGCTGGGGCAGTGGGCGCATTTGTTGTTGTTGAGTATTTGTTTTTTCAACTGGGGATTGCCCAGCTTCTGGCGAATCTGCTGTTGGGCAGTCGGTTTGGCTGGTTGGCGATGCTGGGTGGATTTGCACTGCTGGGCTATCTGGCCAGCAATATGGCGGCTAAAGCCGACGATGTTAACTCTCAATATATGGGCTTAGGTCTATATGTCGTGGGTGAGGCGGTTATTTTTGCGCCCCTGCTCTATATGGCAGCGGCCTTGTCAGATCCATCGGTTATTCCCACCGCTGGAGTGATTACGCTATTTTTGTTTGGCGGTCTCACAGCGGTGGCCTTTACCTCCGGTAAGGACTTTTCGTTTTTAGGCGGCATCCTTAAAATCGCTGGCATGGTGGCCCTGGGTCTGATTGCCTGCAGCCTGATTTTTGGCTTTTCCCTGGGGCTGATCTTTTCCTTTTTTATGGTGGCCTTTGC
>JBCCAQ010000363.1:0-3673 GCA_039814735.1 Cyanobacteria bacterium P01_A01_bin.15 | reverse complement strand
TGCTAAACTCGGCATTATTGGTGGCGGTGTCATGGGAGAAGCCCTGCTATCCTGCCTTCTTTCTAAGGGTATGTACACACCGGATGCGATTTTGGTGTCCGACCTGTCCCATGAGCGGCGTCAGCTGCTTGCCGAACAATACGGTATTCGTACCACCCACAGTAACCATGAGGTCATTGCCCATGGTGAAGTTATTGTTTTAGCTGTTAAGCCCCAGGTGTTTGACAGTGTGGCTCGGGACTTTTCCGGTGTGGTTGTGGGCGATCCTCCCCTGGTGATTTCTATTTTGGCAGGTGTTGCCCTGGCTCGGCTGGAGCTGGCGGTGCCTGGTTGGCCGGTGGTAAGGGCCATGCCCAATACCCCAGCGACGGTCGGTTGTGGCATGACGGCCATTGCTGTGGGCAATCGCGCCATGTCTGAACATGTGGAGCTGGCGCAGCAGCTTTTTAGCGCTGTGGGTGCCGTTGTCCAAGTAGCAGAGCCCCTATTGGATGGAGTGACGGGCCTATCGGGGTCAGGGCCGGCCTATGTGGCCATTGTAATTGAGGCGTTAGCCGACGGTGGTGTGGCTGCCGGGCTATCGCGGGCAACCGCCAATAAGCTGGCTCTCCAGACCGTACTGGGTACGGCTCAGCTTTTACAAAAAACGGGTATGCACCCGGCGGTGCTTAAAGATCGGGTCACAAGCCCCGGTGGCACGACTATTTCTGGCATTGTTTGTCTAGAGGAGCTGGGTCTGCGCTCAGCGCTTATAGAAGCGGTCAGGGCTGCTAGCAGCCGTTCGCGAGAACTTGGGAAGTAATAAGCTGCCAGTAAGCCGCCGATCAACGGGTACCGGCTTTTCGATCGCCTAGCTGCTGCCCAGCTTTGGCTCTGTCCCCGCCAGCAGTCGGGAAATGTTGCTGCGGTGACGGACGATCACATAGAGGCCCCCCAGCAGTGTCAATAGTGAAAAGGGTAGGGGCTGACCGGTCAAAAACATCAGCACCGGAGCTGCTGTAGCGGCGGAAATTGAGCCTAGGGAAACTGTCCGCGATCCGCCAAAGACCAGGCCAAAAATGGCAGCCGTACCTAACCCCACCGGCCAAGCCAGGGCCAGCAACACCCCCAAACCCGTCGCTGCTGATTTGCCCCCGGTAAAATTTAGCCATATTGAGCGGCTGTGGCCCAGTATGGCCAGCAGCCCGGCCAATATTTGGATCCAGTTATCCCAGTGATCTAGACTAGGGCCGCCATCAATATGGGTGAGGACAAACCGTGTAAATAAAACGGTGGTTAGTCCTTTCAATAGGTCAATGACCAGTACGGTGATACCGGCCTGTTTGCCGACGACGCGAAAAACATTGGTAGCGCCTGTATTGCCTGAGCCGTGATCACGAATGTCAATGCCCTTGAGCAGTTTTGCGATCGCAAACCCCGTGGGTACAGAGCCCAGCAAATAGGCCAGCACCAGTAAACCACCCACAATCCACCAAACCATAGGTTAACAAAGTCCTTCACGACCGAGGCCGATTTTAGTTTATTAGAAAATCGGGCATTGCTGATCCTCGGGATAGCGTCAGCGATGAAAGCCTGCTCTATTGGGGCGATCCCTGGAGCCATCCCAGGGGGCCATCGCCGTCAGGATTCTAATACCTACTTAATACCCTAATAGTAGTAATCATCCTGGATCGGATTGGCCGGATCCGGGGCAAACACTAGCCATAGCGGATATTGCAGCGCCGCCAGGGGTAGCTTGTCCTCTGATTCATCAATAATCAACATGGGTAGGTAGCCGTTGTCCATCAGCCGTTCGGCCCGCTGTACCATCGCCTCGGGGGATTCACATAATGTAATACCCCGACTGATGCCAAAATCAGCCCGCGTTATTCCCAGACAGTCCTGCAGCCAGCGTCGCCACTCCCCCAATCGCTCTGGGGTGTTGGCCAGTACCAAGTTGCAAAGGCGATCTCCATAGAGGGCATAGAGGGCCGATATGGCAGCCGAAGCCACCAACACATTTTGTAAACGGCTCCCCAAACTTTTGACCGCTCCCCGTCCCCCCTGGGTAAAAAACCAGTTGGACACCCGGTCGGCATGGATGGTTTCAAAGGTGCGGCGTAGCTGCCAGGGGGGACCATAGTAGTCGGGGCGGGTCCGATACTGGTCGATCAGGCTCCGAATCCGTTCTCGCTGTTCATCAAACCGTTGACTTGAGAAGGCTGTGGTCGCAGCCATGGTTTCAGGAGCGGCTGACTCTGGCGGTTGGCTGGGGGGCTCAGCCGGAGCGGTGAGGGGGACTAAATCGAGCTGTTCAGCAGATGAAGCGAGATCCTGAAGGCTGCCCACTAGATAGTCTTTGAATCCCTGGAGCCGCACCGCCAAATCCTGGGACGCCCCAGCAAACGTGGTGCGCATTTCCGTTTGGATGCGATCTCGTTTCCGCTCTAGCTGTTCAATCTCGCGCTGTAGGGACCGCCGCCGGGTTTCGAGATCCTGGAGTCCGGCCTGTACCAGCCGGGCCACATCGGCTTCCGCACCCTGGCTAGATGACCTCAGGGGGGGCAAAGGGATATCCCCAGACGATGACTGGTTAGCTGGCTTAGAAAACTCTTCGGGTGGCATAGTCTTTGGCGTAAATTTTTTCTTTTATCCTCGCTGTCGATGTGGTTAGCGATCTGGTCCTATTTGCCCACAGTGCTGATTGAGCTGGCTACGCAGCTCCGCCGGGTTAAACAGCATTGGCAAAAAATGAATACTCTTGACCTCGCGGAAGTAGAACAAAATTGGCACCGGTAGCCAAAACACTGTCCAAATCTGCCACTGATCATAGGGAAACTGTCGCAAAATAGTCGTCCCCCGGCTGACCTGCAGCTCCGTGGCCGTAAAGGTGAGCCGAATGATCGTCGTTTGCACCACTAAAAATAGCCCTAGCAAGGCAACCACCAGCCCAACTATCCCCTGCACCAAGGCCAGACAGAGCCCCACCAGCAGCACCGACAGCGACAGCCGGTAGTCAGGGCGTAATGTAGCGGGAACCGGTGAAGCTGAAGATAGCGTTGCCATAGTAGAACAAGGGGTAAACCAATCGGCCAGGGATCTTACCCTACTGTACCGACTAGCCGTCGGTCAGCGCCAAATTTTCTATGCCCCTAAAGCTGAGCCCGAATCGTAAACGAATAGTCCCCACCCGGTTCTAACTGATAGTCAAACCGTTCTAAAAATCGCCCTAGGGGTTCTTGAATTAAAGCTCGCCCCAGGGATGGCTCCACCGTTAGGTGACCCCCGCGAAATTGCCATTGAAACTGCCAGGCAAATTCATTGGCGCTTACCTCCCCCTCCAGCTTGCCCTGTTGCCAGGATTGGTAGGTGATGCGCACATGGGCGGTGGTTTCGGGTAAACGTTTAACACTCACAGGCAAGGTATGCAAAAGGGGCCTTTCAAATTAAGATAGCCAGCTCCTCGCAAGAGAGCTACCCTCCAAACCAAGAAAAATTTAAGCGGGCCAAAAAAATTGGGGGGAAAAAGAGCAGACTGTTCAAGACAGAGCTAAAAACGGTAGCCTAAGGAATATCGATTAGCTCGGATGCTGAACGTGCCACCGGTTTCTAAGAACGTTCCCCCTCAACAGAGCCCCCCTGCAAAGATTGGCAAAAAGATTGGCATCATATACAACGATGTCAAACCTGTGGC
>JBCCAQ010000282.1:0-6700 GCA_039814735.1 Cyanobacteria bacterium P01_A01_bin.15 | reverse complement strand
CTCTCCGAGTTAGATGTGGAAGCGGGTTTAGAAATTAAGCAAAAAGATGACGTTGTCGACGATGACTACGAGCGGCTTTACACCCTGTTGGTACAGGCTCCAATCTCTAGCAGTGCAGAACCCACCGTCCTTCTAGTGCTGGCTATTCGCTATCTAGAGCGCATAGCCGACCATGCCACCAATATTGGTCGACGGGTGGTTTTTGTGGTGACCGGCGAGCGACTTTAGAATAAATTATTTGAAAGCTATTTGACATAGTGGTCACTTTAAGGAACACTTATGCTGTTCATGTGCTAATTTTCTTGAGTGTGCTCAGCTAAGGGCCGCGCCAACGACAGTCCACACTGTGCAGCGGTAGTTTAGGGTTGGTTTTCAAGGATGCGTCTTGGGGGATTGCCCTCGTACCTTGCAGGCTGACTTGTTGCTAAATAGTGTGGCGGTTGTATCGACGGTCTGTAGAGCAACGTCTGCCATGGGCTTTGGGATTTGCTAAGGAAGCAGTTCTTGTCCGTTTTCTTAAACGGAAGTAGCGTGTTCTATGCCCGGCCTCTGACCAAGAAACCAGTGGCATTGTTTCAATAACGCATAGGATTCATCGCTACATGAATTTTTCAATTGCTTCCCTGTTAACGAACTTTTCAAACGATAAGCTCGTTACGACCAAGACGCTAGAAAAAAAGCTCAACTGTTCCGATGATGACCAGGTTAGCGACTTGGGTATTGCACTGGATGCCTTAGAACGCATTGGCGTCTTGGAAAAAGAACGGGGTAAGTATCGTCGCATCCATGAGGATGGGGTGATCGAGGGCAAGCTGCGCTGCTCTAGCAAGGGATTTTGTTTTGCGATTCAAGATGAGGAAGAGGCTGACGACATCTATGTCAGAGAAGCCCACCTCAACCATGCCTGGAACGGCGATCGGGTACTGGTAAAAGTCACTAAGGATGGAAATCGGCGACGCAGTCCGGAGGGCGAGGTTCAACTGATTTTAGAACGTGCCAATTCATCGGTGCTCGCCCGGATCAAAGAAGCCGAAACGGACAAGAGTCTGCAGGCAGTTCCCCTAGACGATCGGCTCCTGTTTAAGCTAGACCTCAAAAACAAAGCTGAGGATGACCTGAGTCAGGCAGACCTGCAGGCGGCCATCGACCACCTGGTCCATGTTGAAATTCTGCGCTACCCCATCGGTCAACACCTGCCCCACGGCAGGGTGGCCCAGATCCTCGGCAGCGATGCGGAGGCCGCAGCCGATATTGATATCGTTTATTGCAAACACGATCTGCCCCGTGCCTTTCCAGAAGAGGTGATGATGGCAGCTAAAGCACTGCCCAATCGCGTCCGCAAGGCCGACATGAAAAAGCGTTTGGATCTGCGGGAGCAGCCCACCATCAGCATTGATGCTGATGGTGCCCAGGTGATTGACGATGCCCTGACGGTGGAGCGTATGGATGATGGCAGCTGGCAGTTGGGAATTCATGTGGCGGATGTTTCCTACTATGTGCCAGCCGACAGTCCCATTGACCAGGAAGCTCACCGTCGGGGCACATCCGTCTACCTGGCGGATTCCCCCGTACCGCTGCTGCCGCCGCCCCTGTCCACGTCTTTGTGTGCGCTGCTAGCCGACAAGGAGCGGCTGACAATTTCGGTGATAGTCAGTCTCTCGCCAGAGGGTGAGGTGCTTTCCTATGAGGTGCAGCCCTCGGTTATCCGTAATGATCAGCAGCTTAACTACCACCAGGCCCAGGCGGTGCTGGCTCGAGAGGACAAGGCGGCCCTAGAGGCGCTGTCGTTTAAGAAACGGGAGCTGACTAAGTTTAAGGATAGCTTTGAGCTGATCGATCAGCTGTTCGAGGTCAGTGAGCTGCTGCAGCAACAGCGCAACCAGCGGGGGTCATTTGACTTAAATCTGCCGGATCATGTGTTTCCAGAAGAAGCGGGAGAAGAGCTGTCCCATTATCTCTCTCCTAAATTTCAACATGATGACGAGGGCGGTTTGGGGGTAATGGTGGTTTCGGACCTGCTCCCGGCCCGCCGGATTGTGACTGAATGTATGCTGTTGGCTAACCAGCTGGTGGCCAAGCATCTTAAGGCATTGGAAGTACCGGCTATCTATCGTTTGCACGGCACGCCTGACCCCGGCGATGTGCAAGAGCTGATCAAGCTGGCCAACAATATGGGGCTAAATCTGCAGCTAGAAAGTGAAGACGCTGTGCTGCCCAAGGACTATCTTGGGTTTGTTGAGCAGTTCAGCCAGTCTAAGGCTGAAAAAGTACTCACCTATTTGTTGTTGTCTACCCTCAAGCCCGCCTCCTACAGCAGTCATCCCGACGGCCATTTTGGCCTGGCCCTAGGGGATGGCTATACTCACTTTGCGTCTCCCGTCAGGCGGTATCCTGACCTGTTAGTACACCGGGTGCTACATGCCGTCTTTGATGAGGGTCGCGATCGCAAAACCACCCGTTCCAAAGATCGGGTTGATTTGCGCAGCGATAGCAGCCATGGCAACATTAGCTGGAGCGTACTGCCCCCAGACATCAACAGCGAATTTGAAGAGCGCTTTAGCCATGTGACCACCCACCTGACCGAACGGGAGCGGCTGGCCCAGGAAGCTGAATCGGATCTAGAGGGTCTAAAAAAGGCGGCCTTTATGCAGGCCCACACGGGGGAAGTCTTCCACGGGTTGATTACCGGCGTCCAGTCCTATGGATTTTTTGTAGAACTTGAAGAGCTGCTGGTGGAAGGTTTAGTCCATGTCAGCTCCCTCAAGGACGACTGGTACGAATATCGTTCTCGCCAGCAAAAGCTGATGGGTCGTAAAAACCGTCAGCAGTATCGCCTGGGCGACCGAGTGGAAGTCCAGGTCAAAAGTGTTGACTACTACCGTCAGCAAATTGATCTTGTGGCCGTAGGCGGTGGGAGTGAAGCCCTCGACGATGACGATGATGGCGACGGCGACGGCTTTAACGGCGAGTCTACCAGCAGGGAAAATGGAGACAGGCCCTTCGACGATGGGGAAGAATAGCCCGCCATCTCGTCCCCTGGTCCTAGGTATTACCGGAGCCTCCGGTCTGATCTACGCGGTGCGAGCGTTAAAACATCTTTTGACGGCGGGCTACCAGGTGGATCTGGTGGCATCTAAAGCCGTTTATATGGTTTGGCAGGCCGAGGAGCAGGTGCAGCTGCCCGGCGACCTCGAGCGGCAGGCTCGGTTTTGGCGAGAGCAGGCAGCTATTGGCGACGAGGGCACCCTCCGCTGTCATACTTGGAGCAATGTGGGAGCGACCATTGCCAGTGGTTCATTTAAAACCCTGGGGATGGTGATTATGCCCTGTAGTATGAGTACGGTGGGTAAACTGGCCGCCGGTTTAAGCTCCGACCTACTGGAGCGGGCCGCCGATGTACAGCTTAAGGAGGGCAAACCCCTGGTGCTGGTTCCTCGGGAAACGCCGTTTAGTTTGATTCATCTCCGCAACTTGACAACCCTGGCGGAAGCAGGCGCTAGAATTGTGCCAGCGATTCCAGCTTGGTATCATCGACCTCAAACTATTGACGATCTGGTGGACTTTGTGGTGGCACGTGCTTTAGACCAGTTAGATATTGACTGTGTGCCGTTAAACCGCTGGGATGGCCATGGAAACTGAGGTTTAGAGGGCTGAGGTTCAGGAGACGGCAATGGTACAACTGACTATATTTTTTGTGGTGGTCGCGGCGCTGCTGATCCTTGTGCTGCAAAATCTGAGCCCCTCCCTGCCGCTGGTGGTACTTGGCCGCTCAACCGGGACGCTGCCGCTGTCGCTGTGGCTGCTAATTGCGATCGCAGTTGGCAGTCTGTGTACTTTAGTGATCTATCAGCTGGTTCCCAAAAAGCGTTCCTACCGGCCCATGGGTAAGCGCGTGGGTGACGATGCTCCCCCCGAACCGGTCAATCGGTTTGTCGACATGTCTGGCTCTAATCCATCCACGACAGCTCCATCCACGACGGACCCATCCACGACAGATCGCAGACAGTCACGGGATGAGACGCCCCCCCGCAATGAGCGCCCCACCCCCTACGACAGCGATTGGGAAACGTTTAAGGCTCCCGAACAGTGGGACGACTGGGGGGGGCGATCTGGGGATGCCTTTAGAGATTCCCCTAGGGGCCCCTCCAGGGACCCTGGCGATCCGATCGACAATACGGTTAGGGATATTGAATCTGGCTGGGGGCAAGATGACTATGTGCCCCCGCCGCCCCCGGCCTATGGGGACAACACCGATATAGGTTGGGAAAGCGCGCAGTCGCCCCGTACCCACGATGAGGGCTGGCTCTACGGTAGTGAACCCCCAGCGGACCCCCCGGTTTCCCCGGAGCCAGAGCCGCCAGAGTCCTCGGACGATGTGTACGACGCCAGCTACCGAGTGATCATTCCCCCCTACGATGCCAAGGACGACCCAGGCTGATTGACCAGGCCCGATTGGTTGCATTATGGGTAACCGACCTAGTGCCTATCAGCCTGGGCTAGTAAGCTATAACGGTAGCGCTCACGCTGTCCATGTCCCCGGTTTTACCCATCGATACCCAGCGCTATCAGTCTGGCACCTGTACTTTGGAGGTGACGGCACACCGTTCATCGCTGTCCCAGTGGAGCGATCGCCCCGTCGTGCGACAGCTGCGGTTTAGCCTGTGGCTGGAGCAGCCAGATCGCCAGCGGCTAGCGGCTGGCGATCAGACTCAGCTGGTCACCCTCAGACATGCGGTGGAGTCCTATGTGCAAACCCACCTGACCCAGCGGGCCTGGCCCCAAACCCACGGTTTAAAGCTTTTGGACCGGGAGCTAGAATTTAGCACGCTGCAGCTATTTGACCTGGCCGAGGTGCTCACCGCCTCCGAGCAGGGCCAAATCACCCTACCGGTGGCCACACGGCGACGGCGATCTTACTGGTGGACAGGGTCTGCAGCGGCTTCTCTGCTAGTCGCTGTGGGGGTGGCCCATCTTTACTTCAGACCAACGGCGGAGCTAGCCACGTCCCAGGCCCCTGAAGCCGTTTTTGAAGAAAATGAAATACCGCCGACTGGTTTCGAGACCGCCCCTGAAACGCTCGATGCCCCTGCTGTAAACGATGCAGCACCTGATGTCTCGGCCCCCGAGACCACGGCGGAAACCGCCCCTGAGACCGCCCCAGGGCCAGCCTCCGCTGACGCTCCCACAACCGCGTCCGAGGGGACAGACAGTGGCCCGTCGCCATCCCAGACCGGCCCAGAAGCGGTCGATATCGTCCCAGAAGCCGCCGCTCCAGAAACTGAAGTTCCAGAAACTGCCGTAGCTGAACCACCCCAGACGGCGACGGCTCCCAGGACATCCCCGCCAGCGGAGCTAGACGCCGAACCGTTTGGGGAAAACGGAGCTGCAGATAGCACCTTAGCTATTCCCTCCGCTGAGCAAGAACCGGCGCGATCGCAGGCAGGGGCAATGCTGGCTGCGATCGCAGCTGACCTTGCCCCCTACCAGCCGACGGATACCGCCTATCCCGTGGTGTACCACCTGCAAATTGCAGCAGATGGGACGATCCTCGCCCTAGAGGCCGTCAGCAATGATGCCCCCATCCTGGATATCCCACCGCAGACCTTGAGCGTTTCCCCCGGTCGACCTCTGCGGCTAGAGCTAACCTACACCGGCATCATTCCCCCGAGGGTAGTAGAGCTACGGCAGCCGTAGTCAGCCGTGCCCAGAGCGATCTGCTTTTTTCTGGGCGGCCCGGTTTTTGCGTCGCACCAAACCCTCATTAACTGGAAACCCAGCCACCGGAATGACCTGGTGACGACGGTCAGCTTCCCGTTTTCGCAGCTCGGTAAAATCAACCCAGTGAATACAATCCACGGGACAAGTATCAATGGCTTCTTGGATTAGCTCTTCGCTATCCCCATCTTGGCGCACCGCCCGAGCCCGGCCGTGCAAAGGCTCTAGATAAAAGGTGTTGCGCGCCACATGGACACAGTGGGTGCAGCCAATACAGGTGGTCTCGTCCACATAGACCCCCTGCTGACGCACGGCCCCACCCAGCTCGGGCTCCAGCCCGGAACGAGCTTCAGCCGCCCTGAGCAAACCCCCTAGCTCAGGCTCTAACCCGGAACGCCCATCGGCGGGCTCGGTTGATAACGTCATTAGTAGTCACTCCAGTAGTCACTCCAATCCTCAGGGGGCAGCTCCAGAAACGGCACAGGCGGCCTGAAGCCGCAAGCCTCAAAACCGCCTATCTTTCACAACCTTTCTAAGCTTGCCTAACTCTGGGACCAGCGCTGCAATACCAGCCGAATGGAACCATCCTGGGCCGTCTTCTGCTCAGTTACCTGAAAACC
The DNA here is from genome assembly GCA_039814735.1 of Cyanobacteria bacterium P01_A01_bin.15. Taxonomy (GTDB): domain Bacteria; phylum Cyanobacteriota; class Cyanobacteriia; order Phormidesmidales; family Phormidesmidaceae; genus Leptothoe. The sequence goes on along the minus strand of JBCCAQ010000282.1, from coordinate 365 downwards.
CTGGCGGGAAGTTTCGCCCATCACCGTGTGATACGCATAGCGCTGGGTTACCCGGTTTAAAAAACCATCCACCGACAGAGACTGCTGCCAGTACTGCATATCAGCCACCAGCTCATAGTCTCCGGTGTCCGTATTGCGCTTGAAACCAAGGTCGTAGCCATTATCCTGCTCGATAACGACCTCAGCGGTTTCTGTCTTCCCCTGATAGCCGCGTACCGCCTGGGGTCCAACCTTCCAGTCGGTGCCGATATCGGTTAACGCAGCCTGCAGAGCGGGAAGATTACGAATTTTGGTTTTAATCTGGCTAAAGTGCGACATCTTAAACCTTGTATTTTGTGGGAGTTAACAGTGACAACCGTGGGTGG
>JBCCAQ010000283.1:0-6622 GCA_039814735.1 Cyanobacteria bacterium P01_A01_bin.15 | reverse complement strand
TTGGGCAGCGCCGATCTGAGTCGGGCCTATTTGTTTGAAGCCAACCTCAGGGATACCAATCTGCAGCGGGCCAACCTGAGCCACTGCTGTCTGATTGGTAGCAACCTCAAGCATGCCTACCTGGCCGATGCCAATTTGTACCACGCCTACCTATCCCAGGCTGACTTGACCGAGGCTTATTTTGGCTATGCCAACCTGGAGCAGGCAAACTTGACCAACAGCATTTTACACATGGCCTATTTTGGTCAGGCCGATATCAAACAGACGGACTTTAGCCGCGTGGGCGACCTGGCTCCCCTGCAGCTGAGGATGGCCCACAACTTTGACCAGGCTATTTTTGATCCGGCGGCCAGCCTACAGCTGGCCAGCACTAGACAGCACTAGACAGTGACCGGTGAAGGATAACGAACGCCCACGGCCTTAAGCCGCTGCAGCGCTTCTTTTAGGCGATCTTCCTCGGCAATCAAACTGACGCGCACGTAGCCCTCGCCCCCTTCACCAAAGGCGCTGCCTGGGGTAACAACCACTCCGGTTTTTTGCAGGACATCCAGGGCAAAGTCAGCGGCGGTCATTTCGGGGGGACAGGGTACCCACAGGTACATGGTGGCGTTGGTTTTGGCCACATCCCAGCCCAGCTCGGCCAAACCACTAATCAGACAGTCGCGACGGGTGCTATAGCGGTGTCGGACCTCTTCTAGATAGGAGTCTGGGAGGTTTAGGGCCGTTTCAGCGGCGGTTTGGATGGCGGAGAAAATGCCGTAGTCCAGATTGGTTTTGAGGGTGCGCAGCCCCTGGATAATGTCGCGGTTGCCCACCACAAAGCCCACCCGCCACCCGGCCATATTGTAGGTTTTAGACAGGGTATGAAATTCAACGCTGATATCCTTGGCACCGGGGATTTCCAGCACGCTGGTGGGCTGGTAGCCATCAAAGGCCAGCTCGGCGTAGCACAGGTCATGGACCAGCATGATTTCGTAGTGTTTGGCAAAGGCGACGATCTCTTCAAAAAAGGCGCGGGGGGCCGTTGCGCCGGTCGGATTATTGGGATAGTTGAAGTACAGCACCTTGGCCCGCCGGGCGACATCCTCTGGAATGGTGGAGAGGTCAATCAGCCAGTCGTTTTCTGGCGTTAGCATCAGGGGATGGATCTGGGCAGTTGCGATCGCAGGTCCCCGAAAGTGGGCCGGATAGGAGGGCGTTGGCACCAGCACCGTATCACCGGGATCAAGATAGGCCAGGGCCAGATGGGTGAGCCCTTCTTTAGACCCCAGCAGGGGCAGCGCCTCACCGTCTGGATCGAGGCTGACGCCATAACGCCGGTGGTACCAGGCGGTAATCGCATGGCGAAAGCTGGCGGTACCTTCAAAGGGGGGATAGCCGTGGTGTTCGGGATTGGCCAGGGCAGTTTGGGCTGCCGCCACCACCGGAGCCGGGGTAGGACCACCGGGATTACCCATACCCAGATCGATCAGGTCTAGCCCCTGGGCGCGGGCATTGGCCTTGAGTTCATCTAAACGGGCAAAGGCGTAGGGAGGCAGTTGTTCCAGTCGCTGTGCTTTTTTAATCCATGCCGGGGTCATTGGCCTTCCCTCCTGATCGCTGATTTGGCTAACTGTGCTGATGGCTCGGTCTGGGGGCGGCGACAGGGGGCGGTGGTGGATACCATGGCGGCCATTACCTGCTGGGGGCTCACCTCAAAGGGCAGGTGGTGAATGTCTGAATTGGGCTGACAGGCAAATTTGGCCGCCTGGTGCAAATCCGTCAACGACATGTCCCCTAGCCCCAGGTCGCCCAGGGTCATGGGCAGACCAATTTGGGTATAAAACGCGAGCAGCTGTTGGCGGGCCGTCGCCGCCAGGGTGCTACCCGATTCCATTTCCTCCAGGCGCAGCTGCACTAAGATACCATAGGCTACTTTTTCGCCGTGGAGCATGCCGTGGCTGGCGGGAATCTGGGTGAGACCGTTGTGGATCGCATGGGCGGCCACCGTCCGACACTGAGCTCCCCCCATGCCGCCAATCACACCGGCCATCAGCACGGAGGCATCAACCACCTCGCGCCAGTCGTCACCACCGGGATTTTTAAGGGCCGTCGCCGACTTTTGAAAAAGAATATCCCGCAGCACCCGCGCCTGCTGAACGGCCCCAATAATCAGGGTTTGGGATGAATGACCGCTGCTGACGGAGGCTTCGTACCATTTTGCGATCGCATCGCCGATCCCCGCCACCAGGGTGCGTTGGGGGGCCGTTGCCACCAGGTCATAATCCAGTAACAGCAGCTCTGGGCAGGTGGGCAGCCCCACATCGTAGCGAAAGGCTCCCCGCTCAGAATACACGTTGGACAGCGCCGTCCAGGCCGCACAGGTAGCGGCAGAAGTGGGAACCGTGACAATCGGCAGCTGGGCCTGGTGGGCCAATAGCTTGGCCGCATCCAGGGCTTTGCCCCCACCCACCCCCACAATCACATCGGCCCTGTGCCCCTGGAGCGCTTGGTGGAGCTGGGTCAAAGCCGGTTCACAACAGTCGGTCCGATAGGAGGCTTTAGCCACACTCAGGCTATCTAGCATCGGCTCCAAAAAAGGAGTCGCCGTCCGCAGGGTGCGATCCCCACCCACCAACAGCGGTCGTTGACCCAATCTGGCAATTAACGCACCGCACTGAGACAAAATTCCTGAGCCGCGCACCACCTGAGATGGTGCCACCATCAGCGTAGATAACGTAGACATAGTTAATTTCTAATCGATCAAAAGTAGCGTCGTGACTCGTTAGCTATCCTGAAATGCCGCTCGGGCCTTGGCCAGCTGAGACGAGTCTAAGGTAACCCGATAGCCCGACTCGGATGTGGAATCGGGCTGAACCTGGCCTAGGTATAACAAATCTGAAATGCCGGGCTCCCGATGAATAATCGCCCGAGCCCGGATTTTTGGGGACTGAGCCCCCCCGCTTAGCTGGCTGGGGTTAAACGAATTGATAGCCGCCTGCCGCAGGGTAGATTCCAGCGCAAAGTCGCTGATATCAGCCGGTACAGCAATCACAAGTTGGGATGCCCCTGAATCAAAAACGGTGGTGTAAGGCACCGATCCCTCAACTGTGGTAGAAACAAACGGCTCAAAACTTAGGCCAAACAGACCTATCGTCAGCACAGCGCAGAATCCGGTGATCCCAACGAGGCGAAACCGAATCCCCCACTGGGTTAAAAACGCAAGCACCGCCACAGCCCCGAGCCCCAGGGTGGTGAGCCCCATCCACTTGGTAGCGTCTAGAAAAGTTTCAGGAGATGGCATGGCTAGGGCGTTTGATATGTCATTAGCTAATCGTATCAGTGGACACCTTTGAATGGGTGGAAACCTTTTGGATCAAGCCCTGTTTTGGCGGGTAGCGAGACCAGTTATCCGCGCCCAGGGATGGGGCTCCCTAGGGAGGACATGTCAGGGCAACCCTTGGGACCATGCCAAATCGATACCAAACAATAGGACTGGGTGCCCTGGCGCTCGGGGGGCTGGGTTTAGTCTGTCTGGGGTGGAGGGACGGTCCGCCAAACCTACCCCAGGATCCCCATATTCAGGTTTTCTTTAACCACCGGCAGACCTCTAGCTACCGCGATCCCTATCGCCGCATTCAACGCCCCGGTGACAATTTAGAGCAGGTAATTATCGATGCGATCGCCCAGGCAGCCACATCGATAGATATCGCCGTGCAGGAGCTAAACCTACCCCTGGTGGCCCAGGCCCTTGTCCACAAAGCCGAGGCGGGTGTCACGGTAAGAATAATTTTAGAAAACCAGTACAACCAGGTGTGGCGTGATTTAGACCCCCAGTGGATTCGTCAGCAGGACGACTACAGCCGCCGCAAATACGAAAATCAGCTGGCCTTTGGTGATATCAACCAGGATGGCCGTATTTCAGCGGATGAGGCCAGCCAACGCGACGCCATCCTGATGCTGCGCCAGGCCGGTATTCCCATTGTGGACGACACCGATGACGGCACCAAGGGTAGCGGCCTTATGCACCACAAGTTTGTAGTCGTTGACGCAGCACATATCGTGACCGGCTCCGCCAACTTTACCCTCTCCGGTCTCCACGGCGACTGGCTCATCCCCGAGAGTCGGGGCAATGCCAACGCTCTGCTAACCATCCACAGTCCGGCGCTGGCCACCGCCTATACCGAGGAGTTTGATCTGATGTGGGGTGACGGTCCTGACGGTGAACCCGACAGTCTCTTTGGGTCTCCTAAACCGGCCCGGCCAGCGCGCGCCTTTAGTCTGCCCGGTAGTCAGGTTACCGTGCAGTTTTCACCCCACCGGGCCGATACTCCCCGCGAGCACACAACCAACGGCATCATTGCCGATACCTTGAGCCGCGCCCAGCAGTCCGCTGACCTCGCCCTGTTTGTCTTTACCGATCAGGGTATTGCCAACGCCCTAGCTACCAACACCGGTCTCACAGTGCGCACCCTGATCGACCGGAGTTTTATCTACCGTAGCCACAGCGAGGCTTTGGATATGCTGGGGTTGGCCCTAAGCGATCATCGCTGTCAGTACGAGCAGGACAATTATCTATGGAGCCCCGCTATCGCCACGGTTGGCTACCCAGAGCTAGCCGACAGCGACAAGCTACACCACAAATTTGCCCTGCTGGATAACCGTACGGTAATTATTGGCTCCCACAACTGGAGTAAGGCTGCCAACCACACAAATGACGAAAATCTGTTGATCATCGAAAATGCCACCGTTGCCCAACACTTTCAACAGGAGTTTGAACGGCTCTATAAACAGGCTAACCTGGGCCACACTGACTATCTTGCCCAGCAGATAAAAAAGGCTCAGGAAAAATGTGAAGGTTAGGGGTGTGAGCAGAAATAGACTATCTATCTCGGTTGGGGGAAGGGAGATGCTTTATCTAATTAAGACTCCCTCAGATGAGTTTCTTCAGTTTGGTTTTAACTCGTTTATAAAACAGATAAAGACGGCGCTGACGGGTCAGGCTGGGAATATCTGATCCATGCTGCTGTCGATAGTCAAAAAAAGAATTGAGTTCAGTGAGAATGGTTTCTAATCTGGGCACCAGCTGCCCAGAGCGGTAGGGGGCAAAAAAGCTGTCGGGCAGATTGTTGGGCTGCCAGTTGTCTAGTACAGCAGCAATCCGCTGCACGTCGTAGCCGGTCGCATAGCCTGCAATCTTATGGCAGTTGACTCCGGGGTCGAGGTAGTCCGCTAGGGCGTGGTTAACGCTGGAGAATACCTGACAGCCACAGGCTAGGGCTTCCATGGGGGGGAGACCAAACCCTTCTGTGAGCTGATACTGCACCCAGTACTCGGCTGAATCATAGAGATAGATCTTGGTCCGGTTAAATAGGCCCATGAGATCGTCTACAAACCCATCTACTACCACCACGTTAAATCTCTTTTTTAAGGCGGGTACAAGCTGATTGCTGACATAGTCAGAGGACTTTCTTGCCTGGACCAAAACATCAATATCGCGAGGGCTCTGTCGATTGCAGACATCGGCGGGCAGCTGGTTGGGCAGCCAGTAAAGCAGAGAATTTAACGCCTGGGTTCCCCAGTATCCCATTGTGTTGCGACTGACGGCTAGAATGGGGATCTGGGGCGCTATCGAGAAACCATAGCCTGAACTGTGGGCATGGTAGACAACATTGCAGTGAGAGAGCTTTTTGAGCTGCTTGGGAACATCGAATCCCCAGCTGACAATCCAGATGTAGCGGTTGAGATTATCCCCCTGCAAAACATCATCAATAAATAGATGATTCTCTTCTCGCTGACGATAGGTGACTACCTCGGCCTCACAGATTTGCTGGGCCAACTTTAGGGTGTTGAGTTCAGCAAAAAGCCCACCGCAGTAAAACGGGCGCGTGGTGCCTGGCAGGAGAAAAAACAGCTTTCTCATCAAAGGATGTACGGGCTAGCAGCGCCCAGTATTCTACAGGATTGAGGCTCAATGGTTATCGCATACCAACCTCTATTAATTTTCTGAATAGCTCCCATCTATCCCATGCTTTGTCGATCTTAAATTTCGTACCTAGATTAGGTGGTATGCAACTGCTCACTCCAATAGGAGGTTATTATGACCAGCTATCCCTCCAACTTAAAAGAACTCGATGTACAGCGCCGTCAGCTCGAGCGGCTATGGCAACCCACCCCATCAGAGAAAGTCAGACAGGCAACCGGCAACTGGCTGCGTACGGCGGGTAAATGGTTGGTATCTGCCCTAACTGAGGGGAACCAGCTCCGCATCTGGACACAGGGAACCAAACAGGGAAACGTTTGGTGTGTCTACGATCCAACTGATAATGTGCGCCACCAGTTTGACTCTGAAGCAGCGGTACGCACGTGGCTCGAGCAGCGTTACAACCGCTAGGATCTGCCACCTTTGGGCAGGTCGTATGCTTCAAAACGTTGAGCGATGACGCCAATGTGACCAGCCAATGTCCTGTATAAGGCAGGACGTTGGCCATACATGGGGTTAAATATCTGTCCGTAGGTCTTTGGGTGACTACGGTATAGTAGGTGAGACATTCACAAAAAGTGCCATGTTCGGTTTAGGTTGGCCAGAGGTGGGCATTATCGCCATTGTCGCCGTTTTGATTTTTGGACCTAAGAAAATTCC
>JBCCAQ010000337.1:0-4539 GCA_039814735.1 Cyanobacteria bacterium P01_A01_bin.15 | reverse complement strand
TAAGAAAGAGCGCTCGCTGGCTCGCATAAGAAAACAAGAACAGGCTATTTGGCAACGGCGGTTTTGGGAGCATTTAATTCGCGATCAACAAGATTTTAGAAATCACGTGTCTTATATTCACTTTAATCCGGTAAAGCATGGGTTTGTTGACCACCCACGTGATTGGCCGTATTCGAGTGTGCATCGTTATGATGGGTGAATCGTGAGAGTATGGTGCTTGTGGGTTAAATATGTTGGGCGGGTGAGTGGTCGTAAAATGGAGAGATGGGATACCTGTATTGAGCAAGGGCGAGAGATTTTGGTGGTGTTGGGTTTCGGGGACTCAACCCAACCTACGAGCTAACAACGTGCTCATTCGATGGCCGTAAATACGAGCATCGCTGCATCTTGACCCATGGGGCTGTGACTGGTAGCCTGTTTTCTTGTGATAGCTATCGGCCTTCCTTAGCTGTCAGCCGCACCCAAAAATTTAGCCTCGCCGGACGGCAGTGCACCACCACTACCATCCGACTGACGCCCCCACACTGTATCAGCAGTCTGGTTGCGCTGTGATTCATTTTACAGCCACCCTGGTTTGCCAATGCTGGGGTGGCTATCTTTTTGGGGTGCTTTCCTAATTGTTGTTTACTCAGTTACACCAAGGAAAACACCCCTATGAACTTCTCTAACCAGGCACCCCAGGTGCCAACAGGTCTGCCTACCGATTTTTCCCTAGTGATTCCGGCGGGTGAGCCCATCCGCCACATCCTGCTGGGCAGTCCGGGCGGTATTCGTCAGACCATCCATTTACTGCACAATCTGCGTTACGTAGAAACCAGTCACTGGAGCCCCCTGATAGAAATTTCCAACAACCGCCTAATCCTGACCCCCAGCCCGGGCGAGGTCATTAGTATGCTGACAAAACGCCTCTAGGGATAGTCCCATTTACCAGCTGATTTGTGGGGTCAGATAAAGGTTTAACCTGACCCCACAAACTCAACACTGTCATACACGTTGCCACGCAGCGCCAGTTTTAAGGCAACGAGCAAATTAACAATTATCGTATCGTGCCCATAGGTGCCTCCCGTCATTGGTACGATAGCCCCGTTACAGCACTCATGGGGCTGTTCAACTTTTATCCACACCGCTGGAAGTTGACATGCTCCCCTGCTCTGGCAGAAATGGAGGCCCAGCCGTTTGGTACGGAGAGCCACTGGCGACCGGCTGTATTGGTAATGATGGCAATGGGTAAGACTTCTGGGAAGAGCTGTGTGCCGTTAGGCAAAAAACCTACCTGCTGCGACTCAACTGAAAAATCTGCTCGAATTCGTAAGCCGCTACCTTTGTCTGTTTGTACTTGTAGGCAATAGGGCGACTCTATGTCAGTGGGAACAGCTGTACGGGTATTCAGGCCCACAGTCTCGTCTCCAGTCAGACATCTAGTCTTCACTTCTCCTGTGCCTATCTGTTGGACCAGATCGCTTAGCCGATACTCGTAGGTAAGGGGCATACCAGCGGCCTCGGCGGCCTGTTCACAAGCCTTTTCAAATTCTAGATAGCCCCCTAGCTCCAGGTTAGAAAATCCAGAATCGTAGGGCGGGTCTGCTGTGACAGGTTGCCAGTCTGCTTGCCAGCCCGGTAGAGGCCGGGCGTGGGCACTGGCGACCATCGCAAATAGCAGCCCGCTTGTGATGGCCAGCTGTTGGCATAGTCCGATGAATGGCTTCATGTGTAGTTGTTTTGTCGGTGTCTACTGTTTGGTTAAGACTGCGATCTCTCCAGCCAGCCCCGCATTTTGCCAGGGTTTAATAACCCATAGGGATCTACTTCAGCCTTAAAGGCGACCTGGGTATCGTTGATCTCCTTACGACCGCCGTCTTCCAAAATGTAGGTGTGGGGGTTGGCGATAAAGGCCCCCTGAGCTTCGTGGTAGCGAATAATTTCATTGAGTCGGTCTGTGGTGGTGTAGCGCACCAGCTGCAGCGCCGCTGGACACACCCGGCCATGCACCCGAAAGAACTCTAGGTGCATCATCACTTCATCGCCAAAGTGCCGATACATGTGCTCCAGCAGCGTCAGGTCCGGATCGTAGGGAAACAGCGTTTGCAAATAGGTCAGGCTGGGGTCGACATTGCGGGCATGCAGGGTGGTGTGGTTCCAGGTAAATTCCGCCAGGGCGGCTCCCTTTTTGGCTTCCTGGGCCGTTTTTTGATAGGTGATCGCACCGCCAAAGGCGTTGACCAGCTCGCTAAAGGGCTCAAGCGATGCCTCGGCAATCATCACGATGGCCGCCGTTTTCCCGGCTGGCAGAGCGTCCTGCAGCGCCGTAAAGTAGCTGGGAATGGGCCAGGCATGGATGCTAATCAGCTTTTTGGTAATGCCGTCGGCCTCACCCAGGCTATAGCCAAACCGAGTCGCGGTCATAAAGTCGTCAAAAACCACAATTGCCTCGGCCCAAGGATAGGCCGGACCCAGGGGAATCTCTAGCTCGGTAATGATGCCGTTGGTGCCATAGGCGTGGTTAACCTTTTGCACCTCGTCCCCCCTTAGCTCCAGAATGCGGGGGGTGTCTTCCATGGTGACCACTTGGACCGCATGCAGGTTGCCGCGATCGCTAAGCTGACCGTAGGTAATCGAGCCAATACCACCGCTGCCACCGCCGATAAAACCACCGATGGTGGCTGTGCGATAGGTGGAGGGAGCCATCCGAATTTCCCATCCCTGCTCGCGGGTGATTTTATCAATGGCGGCTAGCTTGGCTCCGGCTTCCACACAGGCCACACCGGGCTTGACCCATTTCACCCGGTTGAGTCGGCTCAGGTCCATGATTACCCCTCCCGCTAGGGGAATGCACTGGCCATAGTTGCCCGTGCCAGCCCCCCGCACCGTCAGGGGTGTTTGGGTTGTTACACAGGCTTTTGCCACCTGCACCACCTCCGCCTCGGTGGTGGGTCGCACCACCAGGTCTGCGACTTTGTCATCTAGCTGGGAGGCGAGCACCGGGCTGAAATAGTAATAGTCCTTAGATAGCTTCGCCACCTGGGCGGGCTCTTGAACCAGATCGAGATTTGGCAGTAATGACAACAAGGTGGGAGGCATAGCAAAGGCAGCAGAAGGGGCAAGGTTGGGCCACAAAAAACCGGTGCTGAATCAACCCACAGGGGCAATCCACCGTAGGAGTAGTGTGGCAAGACTTTTCTGTCGGGTCAAGGCAAAAACTGTAGACCTGCCCATAGCTGGCAAACAACCCGCCAAACAAAAACAGCGACGCTAACGCCGCTGTCTCAAATGCGATATGACCTCTAGAGGCCGTACGGTGTGGCGCTCTGGCCTTTCCCATGGCGTTTGGCCAAGCGCGTGCTCTAGTGCAATGTGGTCAACGCCACACAGGACAACAGCCCCGCCGCCAGATAAAACGCGCTGACCACCTGAATCTCAGACCAGCCCGATAGTTCAAAGTGGTGGTGCAGAGGAGCCATCTTAAACAGACGCTTACCTTTGCCGTCTGCTCCCTTGGTCGCCTTGTAATAGCTCACCTGCATGATGACCGACAGGGTTTCAGCGACAAACAGCAGGGTAATGATAAATAGGGCAAACAGGTGACCGCTAAGAATACCAACAGCCGCCAGGGCTCCCCCCAGGGCCAGGGAGCCTGTGTCCCCCATAAATACTTTGGCCGGGTTATGGTTATGGGCCAAAAAACCGAGACACGCACCCCCCATGGCGGTGCAAAAGACCATCAGATCGGGATAGTCTGGGGCAATTAGCGCCCCTAGTCCCAGCAGCGCGATCGCACCTGTACCCCCCATCAATCCATCGACGCCATCGGTCAGGTTAGTGGCGTTGCTCTCGGCCACCATGGTAAAACCAGCCAGGGGCCAAAACAGCACCCCCAGGGGTAGCAAAATACCAAAGGGTAGGGCCAGATTGGTAACCTCAACCGGCTGGCTGGCCATGGCCCAGGCACAAAAAACAATCGCAAAGCCAATTTGCAGTGCCAGCTTTAATCGGGGTGAAATGCCCCGATTGGAACGGTGCTTAAGCACCTGCCAGTCGTCCAGCCAGCCGATAAAACCATAGGCCAGGGTCAGGGCACAGACCGCCAGGGTATTGACGGCTCCACCTGATGCCACAACGGCCACCAGCAAAGCCACAGGGACAAAGAAGATGCCTCCCATGGTGGGTGTCCCAGCCTTTTTTAAATGGGCCTTAGGACCTTCCTCGCGAATAAACTGTCCGGCTTTGAGCCGCTTTAGAATAGGTACGGTGACATAGCCAGCCAGCGCCGTACCGACTGCTGCCAGCAAAAACGGCATCAGCAAGCTGGGCTGACTCAGCCACTCACGACCTGCCCATATATCTAAACCGGCCGCCAGAAATGACAGGGCACCCATCAAGAGCACCGAAAGATTCGTACCTGTTAGGACGGCCGTCCTAGAGGTAAAGAATTTAGCATCCACAACTCACGTCCTTCACACACCACACACACTTCAATCATTTGGCCCTACTTTCCGTACGGAATCTCCGTCGGTTAGGTAGTGCTAAATCAACCTCACTGCC
>JBCCAQ010000400.1:0-2394 GCA_039814735.1 Cyanobacteria bacterium P01_A01_bin.15 | reverse complement strand
GTTACAACAATTAGGACAATCAGAGCTTGTGCTCACCCAGGCTAGTTCTCTACCATCTATAGAGGGAGTCAGTGTTGCTCCCCACGATCTGTGGCGCCGCGTGGAGCGTCTGCTGAGAAACTATGCTCAGTTTCACTTTGATCGCCCCATTCGATCGGCTGTACTAATCGATAGCTGCTTTGCGTCATCTGCCTATGCTTCATGAGTCTGACTTAACTACATCTAAAGGCTCTGAGCACGCTAGAAGCGCTGAGGGCACGGAACCCAATGGGGCCGCTAGCAAACTTCCAGACGCCAAGTCGGAGGGTGCCAGCCCGGGTCCACCATCGGGCAAGCCGGACGCTCCGGACGCTCCGGGCGCAGCCCAGGGGACGGTCCCCGGCTTTTGGCCGGTGCTACAAAATCTGAACTTTCTCACCCTTTGGAGTGGCCAGGTCTTTTCGCAACTGGCCGATAAGATCTACCTGGTGTTGATGATTGCCATCATTGCCGCCCAATATGAAGTCCCCGGTCAAACTATCAGCGGCTGGGTCTCAGCGGTGATGATCGCCTTTACCATTCCGGCGGTTTTGTTTGGCTCGCTGGCAGGGGTGTATGTAGATCGCTGGCTCAAACAGCCCGTACTGGTACTGACCAATCTGCTCCGGGGGGCCTTGGTGATTTTGCTGCCGTTGGGTCTGTGGCTGAGCCACGATCTAGGGGGGATAGCCGGTATTCCCATCAGCTTTTGTCTGCTGTTGGTGGTCACATTTCTGGTTTCGACGCTGACCCAGTTTTTTGCCCCGGCAGAGCAGTCGGTGATTCCGCTCGTTGTTGAAGACCGCTATCTGCTATCGGCCAACTCCCTTTACACCACCACCATGATGGCATCGGTGATTATTGGATTTGCGGTGGGGGAGCCGCTACTTGCGATCGCAGATCGTCTCCTGGCTCCCTTCGACGGCGGTAGCGGCCTTGGCAAAGCGATATTTGTGGGAGGGAGTTATGGTCTAGCGGGCATCATCCTGATGGTGATGCGCACGGGCGAATCCACCAAAAACCTCACCCGAGACAGTCACGTTTGGGCCGATATCAAAGACGGTCTGCGCTATATCCAGCAGCGTCCCCCCATTCGCAATGCCATTATTCAACTGGTATTGCTGTTTTCTGTCTTTGCTGCCCTGGCCGTTTTGGCGGTGCGTCTGGCTGAAATTATCCCCACCCTCAAGTCATCCCAGTTTGGCTTCCTGCTAGCGGCGGGCGGTGTTGGCATGGGGGTGGGGGCTGCCCTGGTCGGTCAGTTTGGCTATCGGCTGGCCAGGCGTCAGCTGAGCCTGCTGGGGTTACTGGGTATGGGAGTGGCCCTGGCGGGGTTATCCATGACCACCCACAGCCTGTGGGGCAGCCTAGCCCTAATTACTATCCTTGGTTTTTTTGCCGCCATGGTCGGTATTCCCATGCAAACCACCGTCCAAAAACAAACCCCTGAAGATATGCGGGGAAAGGTCTTTGGCTTACAAAATAACCTCGTTAATATCGCCCTGAGTCTGCCGCTGGCGTTAGTGGGTGTTGCCGAAGCGCTGCTAGGGCTGCGTCTGGTGCTGCTCAGCCTGGCCGCCATGGTCATTCTAGTGGGGCTGCTGACCCAAACCGTCTTTACCGTGGTGTCGGATAGCGGCTCCCAAGAGCCATAGGTCAGTGACAGAGCTGCTTTATAATGGAGCATTTCTTATCGGTGGCATCACTCACCACCGAGTAACCACTGAAATCCTGATAAAGTCATATAAAGCATTTGTACGCTTGCTTAAGCTGCATCACAGTCGATTAATTACCCGGCAGCTTGAGCCCATCAGATTTCCCAGGGGGCATTTTGCCAAACGGTTGAAATCGTTGAGTCGTTCCCATTCTGCTTTTAAAAAAACGCCTTTTAATAAACGTCTGACTTTATAGCCCCCTTTAGATGCACATTGCATGGCTTGGTAAAAAATCTCCATTTTGCGGAAATGTCACCTACGGTCGAGAGATTACAAACGCTCTACTAGAGCGTGGTTACCGGGTAACGTTTCTTCACTTTGCCACCGATCAGGAGTCCGCTGACGAACAGGTTGGCTATGAAGAGGTCTCCCTGCCATTTATTTTTAAATCTCAAATCCTGATCATTCCTAGCTTTCGCTCGGCTCGACGGCTGGCCGAGGTGCTAGCTGACCTCAAACCAGACTTAGTCCACGCGTCCCTATCCCTATCTCCCCTAGACTTCAAACTGCCGGAGATATGCCGGGAGCTAGGTATTCCCCTGGTGGCGACATTTCACCCAGCCTTTGATCGTAAGCGCCGCAACCTCACCTCGGGCACTCAACACTTTACCTATCAGCTGTATGCGCCTCGGCTGGCCCACTATAACCGGGTGATTGTGTT
>JBCCAQ010000319.1:0-5049 GCA_039814735.1 Cyanobacteria bacterium P01_A01_bin.15 | reverse complement strand
TGCCAATTTTCACCCGGTTTCAGTCTGATAGAATTTCTTAAAGTTTCTATAGATTCAATTCGATGGGCTTAACTCAAGCGCGGATCGCAGTTGATGCAATGGGGGGCGATTATGCACCTGCCGAAATCGTTGCTGGAGCTATTAGGGCAAAAGAAGAGTTAGATGTCGAAGTCTTGCTCGTGGGCGATCCTGAAAAAATAAAAGCCTCCGTAGCTGACCCAGACAGTCTGAGGCGAATTGAGATCGTCCCGGCTGAAGGCACGATTGAAATGCATGAGGAGCCTTTGAGCGCGCTGCGCAAGAAGCGTAAGGCATCCATCAATGTGGCCATGGATATGGTGAAAAAGGGTCGTGCTGACGCGGTGGTATCAGCGGGTCACTCCGGGGCCGCTATGGCAGCTGCCCTGCTGCGGCTAGGGCGTATTAAAGGAATTGATCGCCCTGCCATTGGTGCTGTCTTTCCCACAGTAGTCGCTGGCAAACCCGTTTTGATTTTAGATGTAGGCGCTAATGTGGACTGCCGATCTAAGTTTTTAGAACAGTTTGCGCTGATGGGCAGCGTTTATTCTGAGTATGCGTTTGGGGCTAAAAATCCTCGGGTAGGGCTGCTCAATATTGGCGAAGAGCCCAGCAAAGGAAACGACGTAGCCGTACAGGTGCATCAAACGCTGAGTGAATCTAATATTGTCAACTTTGTGGGCAATGCTGAAGGGCGAGATTTGCTCTCTGGCAACTTTGATGTGATTGTCTGCGATGGATTTGTCGGCAACGTACTGCTGAAGTTTGCAGAGGCCGTCGGTGAGGCGGCGTTTAACATTCTCCGTGAAGAGCTGCCGCGCGGTATTTTAGGAAAGCTGGGGGTACTGATTCTCAAGGGCAATCTCAAACGGATCAAACAGCGTCTCGATCATGCTGAGCATGGCGGAGCCCTGCTGCTGGGGGTTAATGGCGTCGCTGTTATCAGTCACGGGAGTTCCAACGCACCGTCTATCTTTAATGCGATTCGCCTGTCTAAGGAGGCGGTGGACAACGGTGTGATTGGACATATCCAGGATCAGTACCAACGGGTTGCTACCTCAGTGACCAACGGAGAATAAATCATGATGAATGACGGGGCCGGTGTGGCCTTTATTGGCAGTGGCAGTGCCCAGGTGAAGACCGTGCTGAGTAATGAAATGCTCAGCCGTGTAGTCGATACCTCCGATGAGTGGATTGCTACCCGCACAGGCATTGGTCAGCGTCATGTGGCGAGTGCCGCTGAATCGCTGACAACCCTTGCTGCCGCCGCCGCTAAAGCTGCGATCGCCCAGGCCCATCTAACCCCCGACGACATCGACCTGATCGTACTGGCCACCTCCACCCCCGATGATCTGTTTGGCACGGCCTGTCAGGTACAGACCGCCATTGGCGCGACGCGGGCCGTCGCTTTTGATCTGACAGCGGCCTGTTCAGGGTTTGTCTTTGGATCGATCACCGCTGCCCAGTTTATCCGAACGGGGGTTTACCAAAATGTGGTGGTGATCGGCGCTGACCTGCTCAGTCGCTGGGTCGACTGGCAGGACCGCACCACCTGCGTGCTGTTTGGGGATGGGGCCGGTGCGGTGGTGATGCAGGCGTGCGATCGCAACCGGTTGCTGGGGTTTGAAATGCACAGCGACGGTGCCCTCAACGGCTGTTTGAATTTGGCCTACACCGCAGAAACGTCTCCTTTGGTCGACGACATCACCACCCAAAAAGGCACCTTTACCCCCATCACTATGAACGGTCGAGAGGTTTACCGTTTTGCCGTTAGTCGCGTGCCGGAAGTCTTAGAAAAAACGCTCTTCCATGCCGGATTAGCCGCTAGCGACATTGACTGGCTAATTTTGCACCAGGCCAATCAGCGAATTTTAGATGCTGTGGCCAAGCGCCTAAAGCTGCCCCCCGAGCGGGTGGTCAGCAACATGGCCAAACATGGCAACACCTCCGCCGCTTCGATTCCCATTGCCCTAGATGAATGGGTCCGCTCCGGTAAAATCCAACCGGGTCACAAAATTGCCATGTCTGGCTTTGGAGCCGGTCTGACCTGGGGTGCAGCGTTGCTGGAGTGGGGCCGATAGATTTCTTACTCCAGCTATTTTTGAGCCTTTCCTAATAGGTCATTTGCTGAGACAGTGGGAAACGGACAAATTATGCTGATGACGATGACAAAGACTGTGTGGGTATTTCCGGGGCAAGGGTCCCAGGCTGTGGGGATGGGGAGTGACCTGGCTGAGGCGGCCAAGGACATGTTTGCCGAAGCCGATGAAGTTTTGGGCTGGTCCGTGCTAGAGCGATGCCAAAGTAGCGAAACCCAGCTGGCCAATACCCTGTATACCCAGCCCTGTCTTTATGTGGTTGAATGTGCGCTGGCCGATTTGCTCCAGGCCAAAGGAGCGCAGCCGGCTATGGTGGCTGGCCATAGCCTGGGGGAATATTCCGCCCTCTACACGGCAGGGGTGTTTGACTTTATCGCCGGACTGCGATTGGTCAAGCGCCGAGCCGAGCTGATGTCCGAGGCCGCCGATGGTGCCATGGCGGCGCTGATGGGGTTTGACCGGGACGAGCTAGACGCCCAGCTCGATGCCACCGCAGGGGTGGTCCTGGCAAATGATAATAATCCCGGTCAGGTAGTGGTTTCAGGCACCCCAGATGCCGTTGAAACCGTGATGACAAGCATCAAGGTCAAGCGAGCTGTCAAGCTCAACGTTAGTGGCGCTTTTCACTCGCCGCTGATGGCACCGGCAGCCCACGAGTTTGACCAGATTTTGGCCGATCTGCCCTTTAAGACCGCCACGGTGCCCGTGCTCTCAAATGTGGAACCAGCGCCCAGCACCGAGGGTGACGTTTTAAAGCGGCGGCTGATGCAGCAGATGACCGGTGCGGTGCGCTGGCGAGAGATCTCCTTGAGCCTGCCAGAGCAGGCCGTAGACACCGTTGTCGAAGTGGGTCCAGGCAAAGTACTAGCCGGGCTTATCAAACGCACCTGCCGCAGTTTGACCCTAAAAAACGTAGGCACCCTAGAGCAAGTCGAGGCGCTGTAGGTGAATGGCAGCAATCGACAGCGCGAACCCAAAATCAGCCTGGCGCTTTACTACTTGTTTAAGTGGTCGGTAGTCAACCCGGTGCTGCGGGGCTATTTTCAGGGACGTGTCTATGGGGCTGAGCATGTGCCCAAACAAGGACCGATGCTGGTGGTCGCCAACCATGCCAGCGACTTTGATCCACCGATCGTATCGTGCTGTATGCGACGACCTGTCTCCTATATGGCCAAACAAGAGCTGTTTAAGGTGCCTGTCTTAGCACCGGCCATCCGTCTCTATGGGGCCTATCCGGTGCAGCGGGGTGGGGCGGCGCGGGGAGCGATTCGCGCCGCCCTGCAGCAGCTAGATCAGGGTTGGGCCGTGGGGGTATTTTTACAGGGCACCCGCACCCGAGATGGGCGCATTCTTGAGCCTAAGCTGGGGGCAGCGATGATCGCCGCCAAGGCCCAGGTGCCCCTGGTGCCGGTGAGCCTGTGGGGCACCCATCGGATTTTGCCACGGGGGACAGCGTTTCCCAAGCCCCTGCCGGTCACCGTACGCATTGGTCAACCGATCGCCCCGCCTAGCTCTAGCAAAGATAAAGCAGAACTGCAGACGGTGACGGAATACTGTTGCGATCGCATCCATGCTTTACACGATCTGGGGCGGTGATGCAAAGGTTACAATAACTCTTCAACCAGGGTGATAGGGTCATAGATCTATCGCCATCAGCGGAGCATTCAAATGACCCAAGCACTGCGACAAGAGCTAGCCGGGATGGTAGGCCTCACCCAGTGGGACTGGCTCAAGCCCCATATCGCTCGTGATGCGGTTGTATTTGTCAATCCCCAGCTTGATATCGTAGATGTTGGCATCGCCCTGACTAACGACAATGTCCAGTCTGTTCAGCGCTGGATTGGGGAGCAGCTGATCACTAAGCCCACCGCTGAACAGCTGCAGACCTGGGGAGTCAAGGGACCCAGCAACCGTCTCCAGTCCCTCATCGTTCAACCCTACGTACTGGTGCAGGAAATTTTAACGGCAGCGGACACCAGCCATGGCTCTTCCACCTAGTCCACAGCAATGGCAAAGCCCTCGCTGGAAAAAGTTCAGACCGTTTTGGCTCGGTTAGACAATTCCGCTCTTGTACGTTTTTTGCTGCTGGTGGCTAGCGGCTGGGCAACGCTACAGGTTCTAGCCTATTTTGAGATTGTGGTGGTCATCTTTGTGGCCTCCATGATTTTAGCCTTTTTACTCAGCTACCCGGTCCGCTGGTGTCGTCGGTGGCTACCCCATGGCATGGCTGTCTTTGTGGTCTTTATGGTGGCCCTGGTGCTGGTGGGCGGTGGTGTCACCACCCTAGCCCTGGCCTTTATTGCCCAGGGGCAGAGCCTCCTCAACAACGGTACAGACTTTCTCAACTCGCTGCTGCCGCTGATAGAACGGATTGAAACCACACTACAGCAGTGGAATATACAGATAGACTTACAAACCCTAGGGGAACAGCTCCAGCAGCAAGCCACACTGCTACTGAGTTCTGGGTTAGGTCTGGTTCAGGGACTGCTTGAGAACTTTATCAACGGCATTTTGATCACCGTGGTGACCTTTTTTATGATGCTAGACGGTCCCCGTCTCTGGCGCTTGACCCTGAGGGCCATACCTAAACAGTATCAACAGCATTTGACACTGACCATTCAAAAAAATCTTCTCGGCTTTTTCTGGGGACGACTGCTGCTGTCGATCTTTTTTGCCCTGTCTACCTTTGTTGTTTTCTGGCTGTTACAGATTCCCTACGCGCTTGTTCTGGCGGTCATTGCGGGTCTATTTGACCTCATTCCCGGCATCGGTGCCACCCTGGGCGTAGGTATAGTAGGGCTGCTGTTATTGTCCCAGGGGATAGGTGTGGCCATCCAATCGGTGGTGACCTGTATTTTGTTACAGCAGGTTGAGGAAAATGTGCTGTTGCCCCACATCATGAGAGACTCTCTCAACATCAATCCTGTGGTGA
>JBCCAQ010000094.1:0-17046 GCA_039814735.1 Cyanobacteria bacterium P01_A01_bin.15 | reverse complement strand
GACTGAATCGTAATGCCGCGCTCCTTTTCCTGATCCATGAAATCGGTGGTGGCCGCACCGTCATGTACCTCACCGATCTTGTGTACCTTACCGGTTAACTTCAAGATCCGCTCAGTGGTGGTGGTCTTACCCGCGTCTACGTGGGCAAAAATGCCAATGTTTCTATAACGACTGAGATCTTTCATGGGTATTCTCTAGGATTTAACTACGTCTCCAAACAGTTTTTGACCACCTTGTAGGACCGTTTCAGGACCATTTAGAGCTAAAGCAGACTTGGCTAAGTGAGGGGCAACTTATCGTGCCCCAGGCAATAGATATATTACTTCAAAATTATTCACATTCCCTAAATTCTCAGATGGCCACGGCAGTTCCTAAGGATTTAGGGAATGTGAATAACCCGTACTTAGCAGCAGATCCTTTACTAATTTAGCCAGGGCGACGCCGTTTATGGAATGGGGATAACCGATCTGATTGATATCTACAGTCTGCCCTGGGCCATGACCAGGCCATGACCAATGGTGGGATTGCCCGACCGTGCCTTGCTGTGTAGATGTAGTTGCACTTCAATTTGAACATAGCAAAAAGGGTCGCTGACGGTAGCTGATCCGTTTTATAGAACTCTATTAGAGTAAGTGGGAGCAAAAGCAGCTGATCAGCAAGGGTACACCATGGCAGCAGACAGTGGATTTATCTTGGATTTGACAGTTGTTTTAGGGGCTTCAGCGACGGGGGGGTATCTGGCTAGTCGCCTGCGTCAGCCCGTATTGCTGGGGTATTTGTTTTCGGGTTTGGTGATTGGTCCTTTGGGATTTCGGCTGATCGAGGATACGGATGCCATTCAGGGGCTGGCTGAGCTAGGGGTCGCTTTTTTACTGTTTTCCCTGGGGGTACAGTTTTCGTTGGCTGAACTCAACCGGGTTCGTAACGTAGCTCTGCAGGGCAGCCTGCTACAAATTGGGATTACGACGGCGGCGGCGGCCACCCTTAGCAGCCTGCTGGGCTGGTCTAC
Organism: Cyanobacteria bacterium P01_A01_bin.15; assembly: GCA_039814735.1. GTDB lineage: Bacteria > Cyanobacteriota > Cyanobacteriia > Phormidesmidales > Phormidesmidaceae > Leptothoe. The sequence continues at coordinate 16,037 of JBCCAQ010000094.1, read as the reverse complement.
TTCGTTGGTCCAGGGTATCTTTCTCGGTGCGGTCCTTTCGCTGTCTTCCACCGCCGTTGTCCTGAAGACGCTGACGGAGCGGGGGGAAACTAATACCCGCCATGGCCAGATTATGCTGGCTATTTTGGTGGCTCAGGATCTGGCCCTGGGGGTGATGCTGGCGGTGGTGCCATCGCTGAACTCCCAGGGATCGCTGCTGCCGGTTTTGGGGCTGTCGTTGCTAAAGGTGACGGCATTTATTGGGGGTGCGATCGCAGCTGGCTATTGGCTGGTCCCCCGGATCATTCGAGCGGTCGCCCGGACCGAGAGCGGCGAACTGTTTTTGCTAACGTTGCTAGCCCTGTGCCTGAGCGTCGCCCTGATCACCGCCCGTTTGGGGCTGTCGATTGAAATTGGAGCCTTTGCCGCCGGATTGATGATTGCTGAAATTGACTACGCCGACCATGCCCTCAGTCGGTTTTTACCCCTGCGGGATACGTTTGCCTGTTTGTTTTTTACCTCCATTGGTATGCTCATCGACCCGCAAATTTTGATCCAAAACGCGGGGATAATCCTGGAACTGGTGGCCCTGGCCATGGTGGGTAAGGCCCTCATCGTACTACCAATTGTACTATCTTTTGGCTATTCGTTTACGACTGCCCTGCGTACCAGCCTGGGTATCAATCAGATTGGAGAGTTCTCCTTTGTGTTGGCCCTGGTGGGGCTAGAAAACAATTTGATTACAGAACAAACCTATCTGCTGCTGCTGGGAACGACCGCCATCACCCTGGTGTTTACGCCAATTTTGTTTAAGTTTGCCACCCCGATCGCCGAGGCTCTGGTCAAATCACCTCGGCTACAGCCCTTTTTGACTATTTGGGAATCTCCCCAAGAAATGTGGGTTGAGGATGATTTGACCAACCATATCGTGGTCGCAGGCTATGGTCGGGTGGGTCGGGTGGTGTGTAATATTTTGCACCACAGGGGCTATCCGGTACTTATTTTGGAAAATAATGAAGCGGCTATCCAAACCCTACGCCACAGCCAGATCGCATACATCCTGGGGGATGCTGACTCAGAGCAGATTTTAGACAAAGCTCACTTAGACAAAGCGATTGCCCTGGCGATCACCCTGCCGGATCCCGCTAGTACCCGACTGTTGCTAAAACGGGCCCTTGCGATCGCACCCCAACTCGATATTATTGCCCGCGCCCATATTACGGCCGAGATTGACAGCCTGACCCAGGCTGGAGCCCGTGAGGTGGTTCAGCCCGAGTTCGAAGCCGCCCTAGAGCTGGGCTCTCACCTCCTGACAATTCTGGGTAATGCTCCCACCGATATTCAAGACACCATGGCCGCCATTCGGCATAACCGCTACCTCAGTATTCGCGGCAGTCGGTAGGCGTTTAGTTTTCCTGCAGCAGTCCCCAGGCCGCCTGACTGTCCAACGGCTGCGAAAACCAATACCCCTGCCCGTGGGTACAGCCGAACTCGATCAGCTGCTGGGCCTGCCATTCGGTTTCAATACCTTCTGCAACAACATCTAGCCGCAGGGCTTGGGCCAGCTGTACGATGGCCTCAACAATTTTTAGGTTTTCACGATCTGACTCCATGTCTTGAATAAAAGCGCGGTCAATTTTGAGGGTATCGACGGGCAGCTGGTTGAGATAGCTAAGGGATGAGTACCCCGTACCAAAGTCGTCAATACTGATTTGAATACCCCGGTGTCTCAGCTGTGCCAGGGTATTCATGATCAGCTGAGTATCCTGGATCAAGAGACTTTCTGTAATTTCAAACTTAAGCCAGGACGGCTGTACCTGAGTCTGTTGTAGTACCGTATAAATCTGTTGAACAAACTGTTCACCCCGCAGATGCCGGACTGAGAAGTTGACACTGACAAAGGGCACAGGTCTAGACGGACAGGCTCGATGCCACTGGCTGAGCTGTTCGCAAACCGTCCGAAAGACCCAGTTTCCCAGCTGGGAAATCAGATCGCTTTCCTCCGCCAGGGGAATAAAGTCTGCAGGTGACATAAAGTCAGAAGTTCCCTGGGGCTGCCAACGAATTAGGGCTTCATAGCCAACAATGGGGGCCGTGGCGCTAGCGGATGTGAGGGCCACAATAGGTTGATAAAAAATCTGCAGCTCCTGCTGGCGCAGTGCCTGGCGTAGTTTTCCCTCCAGTGTGAGCCGGTGTAAGGCTTGCTCATGCATTTCGGGTTGAAAAATACGCCATCCCTGGGGTTTCTGTCTGGCCTGAATTAGGGCAAGGGAACCGTCCCGCAGCACGTGTTCAGCCTGACAGTAGCTGGGGTCGACCAGCACAATTCCTATATGGGCGGTAATGGTGACTTCATGGTCCCCCAGCTCAATCGGCTCTGCCAGCCGCGTTTGGAGACGTTGGACCAGTGGAGCAATGGCGCTAATATCCGACAATATCGGTAGCAGAATGGCAAATTTGTCATCCCCCAGCCGCGCCAAAAACGCATCTTCAGGCGCAACAATCCTAATCCGCTGCGCAATTTTGCCCAGGAGCTGATCGCCCCGTAAATGCCCTAGCGTATCGTTGATGGCCTTAAAGCGATCGCAGTCTAGCATTAGCAGCGCTGACCAATCGTACAGTGCGGACTGGCTAGTTTGAACCGTTTTCTCTAGATGCTCAATCAGCAGGGTGCGATTAGGTAACCCCGTCAGCGAGTCATACATAGCCATATAGACTAGTTTGGCCTCAGTCTGCCGCCGCTCCAGGATCTCTTGCTGCAAAATCTGATTGGCACTGCGTAATTCCTGGGTCTGCTCTAGTACCCGTCGCTCCAATTCCTGATTAAATGTGTGGATCTGGGTTTCCGCAATTTCATACTGGCGTAATACAATACGGAGCTTTTGATTTTGGTGTTTGAGGGATTGTCTCAGACGTTTTAGCTCTAGCTGATGCTCTATGCGTGCCAATACCTCAGCCATTTCAAACGGCTTTGTAATATAGTCCGCACCGCCCACTGAAAATGCCTTTAACTTATCAGGTATGTCAGCTTGGGCACTGATAAAAATAATTGGAATGTCGGCTGTTACCGCAGCGCTGTTTAGATAACGACAGAGTGTAAATCCATCGAGATCGGGCATTCTCACGTCCAACAGAACAAGATCCGGTCGGTCAGCGGCAATGGTCATCATGGCAACAGCCGCACTGCTGGCATTGCGGACGTTGTATCCCGCATGGTTTAGTGATGCGCCTAATAACCGGAGAGTACTCGGCGTATCATCAACGATCAAGATCTTTGATTGCTTACGGGTTTGATAACGCAAGGCTATGCTAGACGATATCAGCGGTATGGGGGCAGGTAGTGCAAACTCGGTGCTCAGATAGCCGCTGGTAGTTTGATGGTAATGACAGAAGCCTCCTCCGGCAGCAGCAGCTCCCCATTGAGGGCTGTTACCATTTCTTGGGCAATGGCCAAGGTGAGACCGGTGGATAAATAGACCGATGAGAGGTTACTTAAGTCTACTTCACGGCCATAGAGAGATGTGTCAATGGTGACACTCAGGTCACTGGCTGGACGATCGGCTGCTAGATCTAGCAGCACATAGTTTCCTGCGGCAGTGGCACTCAGGGTAATATCACCCAGCTTTGTGGCCGTAATAGCGTCATCAATCAGGCTGATCAACAGCATCTGTAGCCATTTTAGATCGCTCGTGACCGATAGCTCGGTAGGTTTAAACGTTAGCCGTAGATTGTGATTGGCCGCCTGTAGCTGGGTCAGCTCCTTGATTGTCTTAAATAGGCTGGTTAGGGCGATTGGCCCCAGGGTTGGAACTTCCCGCCCGATATCTAGTTTTGACGCCGCAATAATAGTATCAAATAGCTGTAAAACCTTATAGGCGGCCTCTTTTGCCTCGCCAGTAAACTGTTTTTCTTCTTCTGGTGTTTCGCACAGATCCTCTAAGATCAGCTGATGCAGACCAATCACACTGTTGATAGGAGATCGTAACTCATGGGCCGTGCGGGCGAGAAAACCGCTCTTAAACCGTTCCAACTGGCTAAGGCGCTGATAGGCAAGGGCTTGGGGGTTTTCAGGTGGGGTGCTTTGGAGGTCGGATGACGCCGCGACGGCGGGCGAGGCGGCAGCATCAGAGGATGGACCAGTCTGGCGCATCTGGCCCAGGCGAGTAGTGACTACTCCGGCGATAAAGCCAATCCCAATTGATACTACCGTTTGCCAATCCATAGAAGTTTTATTTAATTAGGTACGTTTGCGCTTAGAAATAATTGCCCCGAAAATTATCCTCATTATCTATACTCTGCAAATGCACGCTTCCCTGACGTAATACCTCCCAATTATTAGATTGCCAGCGGGCTACGGTGGAGGGCAAACCCGAAGGGACGGGCATGTCTATCTTATGTCCTGTAGCCTGCCCTAAAAGTGCTTGGATAGCGCTGTTGTCTAATCCATACACCTTGGGAAACTGCTCTAACACCTGCTCAACGCTTGTTAGCGTTGGCTGTCCGGAGAGATTTGCACTGGTGGTGGCCAAGGGGCCAGTCAGCGCGAGCACCTGACGAGCGACTGGGTGATCGGGCACCCGTACTCCAACGGTGTCGGGGGTGTGGGGATGCATCGCCAGCGGTACTGCGGGGCTAGTGGGAACCACCAGGGTCAGCTGACCGGGCCAGTGACTATCGGTGATCGTTTGCCACTGGGCCGCGTCCATTGCCACATAGGGCCATAGTGCCGCTGCGTTGGCTCCCATTAAAATAAGCGACTTGTCTAAGCTGCGCTGCTTGAGGGTGTAGAGCCCGGGGCTATGGTGGGGGGCAACGGCCAGCCCCCAAACCGTGTCGGTGGGCAAGGCCGCGATCGCACCGGAGCGAACCGCTTGAACATAGGTGTCTAAACATACACAGGGCATAGGCTATAGCTCAATTGCCTGGCGGAGATGGCCATCATGCTGCTTGAGGGCAGCCTGGGCAGCTTCTTTATCTAGATTAGTCCAGTGCATCAGTAGGGCAAGTTTTACCTGTTGGTCGCTGCGGCCCAGCAGGGCATCGGCTTCGTGCCGTGACAGCTCGGTCAGGGCGGCAATAATCCGCAGGGCGCGATCGTGGAGCTTAGTGTTTGTGACCGACACATCCACCATTCGGTTGCCGTAGACTTTACCAAGCTTTACCATTACGCCGGTGGACAGAATATTTAAGGCCATTTTAGTCACGGTGCCAGACTTTAACCGCGTCGACCCCGCCAGCACCTCTGGCCCCACGGGTAGGCGCAGGTCGATATCGACATCAATATCAACCTGGTCTGCTGGTACGCAAGCCATAAAGATGGTGGTTGCCCCCCGGAGATTGGCCTCTTTTAGGGCTCCATGGACGTAGGGGGTGGTTCCCCCGGCTGTGATTCCCACGACCACATCGAGGGCTGAAATTTGATGGACTGCCATGGCTGTTGCCCCATCCGCCGGTAAATCCTCTAGGGCTTCTGAACTTTTTAGCAGGGCAGGCGTTCCTCCGGCTAAAATTCCCTGTACCAGTTCGGGCGGTGTACAAAATGTGGGGGGACATTCCGCCGCATCGAGCACCCCCAGTCGGCCGCTGGTGCCTGCGCCCACATAAAACAAACGACCGCCTGAGCGTAGGGACTGGGCGGTTTGGTCAATGGCCTTTGCCAAAAGGGGGGCAGCGGCTGCGATCGCATCTACTGTGCGCTGATCCTCCTGGTTAAATACCTGTACCATTTCCAGCGTAGTCAGCTGGTCCAGGTTCTGACTGTTGGGGTTAATTTGCTCGGTCAGCAGGTAGCCACGGTCATTAGGGGATGAAGTCATGGTGTTTAGAGCAGTTTTTCCAACTGCTGTCGAATCCGATCGAGTTCCATTTGCGACATATCTTGAGCTGATTCAGTCGATTCGGGAGCCGCTGGCGGCTGACTATCCGGACGTGTCTCGGGATCCCAATCCGTCATTTCTAGATTTTGCTCCGGGGGCATCACCAGCGTGCCGGTTTCCACGTGTTTTGCCTCATAGTTGGCGCTGCGGCAAAACTCCTCAATTTCCTCTGATTCAAACTCTTCTACGGTGCAGGGCGGAAAATCCTGAGCCTCTAGCAGCCCCCCAAAGCGCATGGCATCGTCCTCATTTTCAAACATCAGCACGATGTTACGCTCGCCTACTTTAAGGGAGTGGATGCCCTCATTTTCAGTACGGGCATTAAATAGAACCACAAAAACACGCATGGTTACTTTCAGGTGTAGAAGGTTTGCTAGCTATCTTACAGCTCCATAAAACCGTCTTTGCGAAGGGTGGCCCCTGACATTGCTCTATGCGACTGGTGGCAGCTGACCATATTCTCCATACAAATAAAAAATATTACAACTTTTCTATCGGTATCCACGTAGACAGCGATGGAAACCCCTAGGTTCTTCACTGGGGGTAAGCCATACGATACTGCCATGTCTAATCAGTCGAGAAATGTTCAACAGCCATCCGGTCCGTCTGGAACAATTGCCAGCTTTTTTAAGTTTGATGCCTTGGGCACCGACTTGCCCACTGAAGTATTGGCCGGGGCGACGACGTTTGTCACCATGGCCTACATTCTGATTGTCAATCCGGCCATTTTATCAAATGCCATATTTCTCAATGAGTCGGGAGACTTGTTTGGGGAACTGGCCATGGCGACGGGGATTTCGGCCGCAATTGCCACACTGGTCATGGGACTTTATGCCAAGCTCCCCTTTGCGCTGGCTCCCGGTATGGGCATCAATGCGTTTTTTGCGTTTACTGTCGTCTTAGGCATGGGTGTGGACTGGCGTATTGCCCTGGCTGCTGTCTTTATTGAGGGGATTATTTTTGTTATTCTCACCCTCACTAATGTTCGTAGTCAGATTGTTGCGGCTATTCCCGACGCGGTCAAACATGCCACCACCGCCGGTATCGGTCTATTTATCGCCTACATTGCCCTCAAGGGGGCGGGCATCATTGCGTCGTCCGAGGCGACGTTTACCACCCTGGGCGATCTCAGATCGCCGCCGGCGGCTATGACCCTTTTGGGGCTTGGTATCACCGCTTTTCTCTTTTCTCGGCGTGTGACGGGCGCACTCCTGTGGGGCATTATCGGCACAGCCCTGCTGGCTTGGGTATTTGGCATAGCTCCCTGGCCCGAGGGTGTGGTGGCGATTCCGTCTCCCCCCACACATCTGTTTGGTCAAGCCTTTGTGGGTCTAGGGGAGCTATTTCAGCTCAACTTTTTACAGATGGTGAGCATTGTTTTTGTCTTTCTGTTTGTGGATCTGTTTGACACCATTGGTACCCTTACGGGTCTGGGTTCAAAAGCGGGCTATATCGATAGCGAGGGTAAGTTTCCAGGCGTTGAAAAAGCCTTTATGGCGGATGCTGTTGGCACCACAGCCGGGTCTATCCTTGGTACCTCAACGGTGACGACCTATATTGAGTCCGCCTCTGGTATCTCTGAGGGGGGCCGCAGCGGCTTTACCGCCGTTGTGGCTGCCATTCTGTTTTTCAGCTCCATATTGCTAATTCCTCTTTTCTCAGGTATTCCTGCTTTTGCCACGTCTCCAGCCCTGATCATGGTGGGTGTGATGATGATGTCCGGGGCCAGATTGATTGACTGGGAAGATCCGGCCTCTGCGATCGCAGCTTTTTTGACCATTTTGATCATGCCCCTCTCCTACTCCATCGCCGAAGGTCTGGCCATGGGGCTGATTGCCTATCCTCTAGTCAAAGCCTTTCAGGGCAAAATAGGAGAGACAACGATTGGCATGTGGATTCTAGCTGCGATCTTTATTCTGAGATATATCTTTGTGGCCGGTGGCTAGCCCTTAGGGGTTGCCCATAGGCACTCAGCTCCGTCAGGGTGACAACGCGATAACCCCGCTGTTGGATTTTGGGTAACACTCGCTCCAACAGCTGGACGGTTCTTTGCCCACGTCCTTTGTCACCATCGTGGAGGACCCATATATCCCCCGGATCGAGATTGTTTAATATAAACCATTCTGAAAACCAAACTGACGGTATGTGGGTGTCGTAGGGAAACAGGGAGCCCAGTACCACCCGGTAGCCCTGACGGTTTGCCACATCCACCATGGGGCTGTTGTACCAGCCCATGCCAGGGCGAAACCAGCCCACGCTCCCATAGGCTGACAGCTGACGTTCGGCGGTCAGCAGGTCTGTCTCAAACGCTTCAGGGGGCAGTCGAATACTGGCCTCGTCTTTTGTCATATGATTGCCCAGTTCATGGCCAGAGGCGACCAGGTGGTGCAGCGTTGCTCTATGTTCCGATAGCCGCTCACCCAGCATAAAAAAAGTTGCCTTTACCCCATGGCGCTCGAGCAGGTGCAAAATTTGCCCGGTGGTTTCGCCATGGGGGCCATCATCAATGGTCAGGGCAATGACAGGTGTCTCCGTCTCAATAAAATAAACCGCCCCTGGTCTTAGCTGTGCCACTAGGGCAAACATCCACTGGGGCTGGCGTAGGCCGAGGTAGGCGACTAGGGTAATGCCAATGCCCGTTAGCCCCAGCCCTATCTTTTGCCAGCCCTTGATGGCCATGGGAAATATCTCGCTTAGAAAATAAAAATTGTTAGGCCCACCCTTTCATGTCCAGACGTTGCATGCAACGTCTCTCCAGACCATCCATAAAAAAGGTGCTGCGGACGTTCTGTCATCAACGCCCATTAGCAGCACCCGGTGTATTGAAATCTCGACGGCCAAACCCTAAATGACCGCTGGACCATTAGCCCCCTGCTACCGCAGGTACGATGCTAACTTCATCCCCATCGCTTAGGGCAGTTTCTTTTCCATCTAAAAAGCGAATATCCTCGCTATTGACATAGAAGTTGACAAAACGCCGCAGCTCGCCGCTGTCGTCACAAAGGCGAGCCTTGATACCGGGAAATTGGCTCTCCAGGGAGTCGAGCAGGGCGACGATATTATCACCACCGATATCGATAGTGGCTTCGTTGTTCGTAAACTTTTGCAGCGGAGTCGGAATAAGAACTTTAACAGCCATGGAAACAACAACTCAAAAACTAATACAAAGTGGTCTTAATCAGATTACATCGCCCAGTCATGCGATGCAGTATGGAGGAGAGTTTTGGGCATATCCCTAAACCTGGGCCTAAACCTGGGCCTAAACCTGAGTCTGTTGCCAATCTAGCCGACTAAGGGTGTTAGCTCGCTCCCAGGCTCGCTCAAAGCTATCTAGCTTGGGATCGATAAACAGGGGCTCACCCGCAGAGCCGCTGACAGCTTCCTGGGTTTTGAGACCGTTACCGGTAATGTAGGCAACGGTGCTTTCATCGGGGTCAATCTTGCCGGCTTCGGCGAGTTTCTTGAGGACCGCAATGGTGGTTCCCCCAGCCGTTTCGGTAAAGATCCCTTCGGTTTCAGCCAGTAGCTTCATCCCGTCGATAATTTCAGCATCGGTAACGGCTTCAATATTGCCGTTGGTCTTTTTGGCAATTTCCAGGGCGTAGATGCCGTCTGCTGGGTTACCAATGGCAATGGACTTGGCAATCGTGTTGGGTTTTACCGGGGTGATAAAGTCACGACCCTCTTTGTAGGCCTGGTAGATGGGGGAACAACCCTCGGCCTGGGCACCGCTAAAGCGCACAGGCTTGTGGTCGACTAGGCCGACTTTTGCAAACTCGTTAAAGCCTTTGTAAATCTTGCCATAGAGTGAACCGGAGGCCAGCGGTGCAACAATGTGATCCGGTAGTTTCCAACCCAGCTGTTCAACCACTTCATAGGCCAGGGTTTTGGAACCTTCAGAGTAGTAGGGACGCAGGTTGATATTAACAAAACCCCAACCGTGGGTGTTGGCAACCTCAGAACAGAGGCGGTTGACCTGGTCGTAGTTGCCATGGACGGCCATGACCGTGGGGTCGTAAATCAGCGTGCCTAGCACCTTACCCGCCTCCAGATCGGAGGGGATAAACACACAGCAATCTAGACCGGCATGGGCTGCGATCGCAGCTGTCGAATTCGCCAAGTTACCCGTACTGGCACAGGAGACGGTGGTAAACCCAAGCTCACGGGCGCGGGTCAGGGCCACGGAGACCACCCGATCCTTAAAGCTGAGGGTGGGCATATTGACCGCATCGTTTTTGATGTAAAGCTCTTTAAGACCCAGGCGACGGGCCAAGCGGTTGGCCTTGAGCAGGGGCGTCATGCCGGTACCGACATCGATGGGGTTGTCGGTAGCCACAGGCAAAAATGCCTTGTATCGCCATATCGAGTTGGGGCCAGCGGCAATGCTCTCACGGGTTACCTGCCGACGAATGGCGTCGTAATCGTAGGCAACCTCCAACGGGCCAAAGCATTCTTCGCACACATGCTTGGCACCAAGGTCATAGGTCGTGCCGCATTCCCTACATTTTAGGTTTGTAAAGGTGGCGCACTGGAGGGTTTTACTCGCTGGACGGTCGATGGCTTGGGTCATGGGGTTACGAAAATGACAGATTAATTTGAAACTATCACGGGGTATAAAAAGGCGTCAAACATACCCGACTGATTTAGTCGGGTATGTTTGACGCCTTAACTAGTCAGGGTTTTGGGCTAAACAGCTGTCGCCGTTGCCCCAAACCCTAAAAGAATCGTGATGATTATTTTTACGGTGCTCGCCTAAAACCCCAGATCGGCCCTGGCTGATTCAGCGGCCTTAAACAGCTGGGCATTGGGCAATTCATTCCAAGCGGTATCGCCAATCTCGGCATAAAAGTCCGCATCGTAGGGGCGGGTTCGCGTCACCACGGGCATTGGTACAGCGTGCCCCAGGAGCAGCGCCTGCTGTTTAGAGTCGAGCTTGGCTAAAACCGATCGCAGGTTCTGTCCGCCGGACACACCGGTAAAAATAGCGTCGATATCCTTTTCGTCGTTAAGCAGAGCGGTGATGCGGGTGCCAATTTGCGACATGACTTCGTTGTCGATACCCGACGGCCGCTGATCCACCACCAGTAATGTGACAAAGTACTTACGCATTTCCCTGGCAATGGTGCCAAAGATAGTCTGTTTGGCGGTAGCCGGGTCGAGAAACCGGTGGGCCTCTTCGATGGTGATGACTAGCTGGGTCGGACGATCGCTAGGATTTTTACTCTGCAAAAACTGATCGGCCTTGCGCACATAGCTGGCGTGGATGCGACGGGCAATTACATTGGTGGCCAGCATATAGGAGAGCATGTTGGATTGGGAGCCAAACTCTACCACCACGTGTTTGCCAGCATCTAACGCATCGAGAATCTGTTTTACATAGTTGTGGGGGCAGGTGTTACGAATGTACTTAAGCTCAGCTAGGCGGGTGAGCTTGCGCTGCAGTGCCATGATGGATGACTTGCTACCCATTTTGACTTCGCAAAATTCCTGAATCTCCTCGTTACCCATGGTCAGCAAGCGGTTGATCCAGGCTTTGCCAAATTCATTGCGCAGGATGATCGCGTTCTCTAAGCTGGCTTCCGATAGGTTTAGCTCGCGACCGATCAGGGCTAGGTCTTCAACGTCGATTTGGTCAAAGCTGATGTAGAGTTCCTGGGCATCCCGTACGCCTCGCCGCTTGGTGGATTCGGGGTCGAGGGTAAACATTTGCACCTGTCCTGGAAACAGCTGGCGCAGACCCTTGACGGTGCTAAAGTTAGCGCCCTCGCTGACGGCCTCCCAACCATACTCTGAGTGCATGTCAAAAATGAGATTGACGGCGGCCCGCTGTTTGATAATGCCCGACAACAGCAGCCGCGTCAGAAAGGATTTACCGGTGCCAGATTTGCCAAAAATGCCGTTGCTGCGCTCTACAAACCGGTCAAGGTCAATACAGATGGGGACATCCATATCAATGGGCTGACCAATGGCAAAATTGCGCCGATGGGGATCGTCCTCCCAACCAAAAACAGAGCGAAAGTCCCGTTCGCTGGCGTCGTAGACCTGGCTAAAGTGTCCGGGAATAGTCTTGACCGGCAGCAGCTGCATCTGGGCGCTGCTATTGGCCTGGTAAGAGGCTAAACCCGTAGCACTGCCCCCTGCCCCGTCAGATTTGCCCGCTGTGACATCCTCTGGGGTAAACATCAGCATCGGGGCGAGGTCCAGGGTGCCATAGGTACCGCCCCCCGCGAGCACCTCTTGCAAAAACAGCTCGCTGGGATGGGGGGGGTTCGCTAAAGTTCTCTGACTGGCGGTGCCGAGAGAGACATCGGTCAGCATGCAGAAAAATCGCGATCGCATCCCCTGCACCACCAAAAACTTCCCTACCCGCATGTCCTCCACACTGATATCCGCATGGAGACGCACCTCTAGCCCCTGGCTAAGGGAGCCTTGAATAACCGAACCCAGGGGCGTTTCGCTGGTCATGATAGGAAGATAGGTGGGGAGTCACCGCCCATCCTAGCTTGAGAATCACACTTAATACATGCGTTCTAGGAAAAAGTTGTCAGCAATGCTAGCCAGCTGTGCCCTAATTTCCAAAGTTCCAACCTACACCCGCCTGCACCGCAGCGGCGGTGCCACCGCCATCCTCAAAGGCATCAAAGGCAAAAACAGCGTTGCCAAAGACCACAAGATTACTACCCGGTACGGCAAAATCTATTCCAGGCTGAAGCACAAAGGCCGTCTCATCACCAACGGGGGATGCATCGCTGCCAGTGGGTATGGATACCCCTGCTCCTAGGTACACATCAGTTTGAAAACTGACTGGAAAGTCGTAGGAGACTGTGGGTACCAGCGCCAAATCCCCATTAAGTAAGAACGCCTGGGCCCGTAGGGAAATGGGAACCGCTAACAGCTTGTAGCGACCTGAGATGACCAGACCCAATCCGTCACCGTCGCCATCATCATCATCGTTGAGCCCAAGGCTGCCGCCACCGCCTACGTAGCTACCATAGGCCGCTTGGGCCTGGGCTGGTTTAGTATCTAATGCCGTCACCAGGGCCGCTGCTGTGAAGGTGGCTAAGCCTAGGCGTCCCAATGTAGTTTTCAGCAGACCAATCATTGTTCCTCACTCCTTTAGATAGTATCCCTAACCGTTCTTTGAAGACTGCTTCTTTGAAGACTGTGCCTGGTCACCCCAAAGTAAAGCCCGCATTGCTTTTAGCAGGACGACACCTGCGGACAAAAGATGAAAGCGCCACAAAGTTAACGTGTTGTTGGAAAAATGTCAAAGATTTAATCGAAAAAATTTGCCTGTATGCCGCATTAGAAATGGTGTCAGCCATGGGCCTGGCACAACCTAGCCCGTATTACGCATACCAGCAGCAATTCCATTAATCGTTAGCAGCGCCCCCCGCAACAGCTCCCCGCGACTGTATCGCGACTGAATTATGCCAGTGGCTAGAGCCGATACATCATTGTGCTGACGCAGACGTTTGAGCAGTGAGACTTGTAAAAAGCCCAGGGGGACAATGGTGCCATTGCGGAGCTGGACCGAACGCTGTAAACCGGGATCGCCATCCAGTAGTGCCTCATTGTCAGTCACCTGGAGCACCATCTGGCTGGTCAGGTAAAACTCCTGGGCAATTTGATCAAATACGGCCTGGAAACTCTCGCGGTGCTCGCCGCGACCAAGCTCATCAACATAGTGCTGAGCGATTTGTAAATCAACCTTGGCTAGGGTCATTTCCACCTTGGAGATGGCCATCTTAAAAAAGGGCCACTTGGTGTAAAACGAGCGCAGTAGCTCAATGTTTTTTTCGGGTTCTTCTTCAATAAATTCCTGTAGGGCCGTGCCAACGCCGTACCAAGAGGGCAGCAAAAACCGAGCCTGGGTCCAGCTAAATACCCAAGGAATGGCCCTGAGACTAGGCAAGTCTTTTTTGCCGCCCCGGCGAGATGGGCGAGAACTAATTTGAAGCTGGCTAATTTCTTGGATGGGGGTGACCTGATGAAAAAATTCCACCAGTTCAGGATCCTCGTAAATTAATGCCCGATAGTGCTTCCTAGAGCGCACCGCCAGCTTTTCCATAATTTCTTGCCAGGGTGGCAGCTCATCAAAGCTGTTATTTAAAAGGCTGGCTTGAACTACAGCTGTCGTCACTGTTTCTAGGTTGTACAGGGCCAGGTCTTTCAGATTGTACTTAGAGGCTAGCACCTCCCCCTGCTCCGTAATTTTGATGCGGCCATCGATGCTGCGACCCGGCTGCGCCAAAATGGCCTCATAGGCGGGGCCACCGCCACGGCCCACTGACCCCCCGCGGCCATGGAAGATTCGTAGGGAAATGTCATACCTGTCGGTCACTTTTTGTAATGACTGCTGCGCCTTATGGATTTCCCAGTTGCTACTGAGAAATCCAGAGTCTTTGTTGCTGTCCGAATAGCCCAGCATGACCTCCTGTAGGGGCGTCTCGGCCGGCTCTTGCGGCTCGTACCCCCCCCTCAGCATGGACAGGTAAAGGGGCAGCTCAAACAGCTCCCCCATCACCGCTGTTGAGCGGCGCAGGTCTTCTACTGTTTCAAACAAAGGCACAATGTGGAGACTACCAATGCCCGTGGCGGGGTCATATAGACCCGCCTCTTTAGCCAACAGCAGCACTTCCAAAATGTCGCTGGCATGGTTGCTCATGCTAATCACATAGCTGCGGCAAATGTCTTGGCCAAACTCCTGGTGCAGCTTGCGGACCATGTGAAAGGTGGCAACGGTTTCCCTGGCCTTTTCCGAGATTGGCAGCTCTGTGGGAATCAGAGGCCGTCGGGTGCTTAGCTCCGTTGTGAGCCATGCCACTTTTTCAGCCTCGGACAGATCGTTATAGAGTCTAGACAGCTGCAGATACTCGGTTATTTCGTGGATTGTGTCCGAGTGGCGACTGCTCTCCTGGCGAATATCTAGCTGGGCCAAACTAAAGCCGTAGATTTCTACCTGGCTGAGCAGCCTGTCCAGTTCTCGACAGACCAAACCGGTTTCCTGCAAGCTGCTATGAATCAGCCTGAGTTCAGCTAAAAAGTCTTGTCCAGATGTATATAGGGTGCCAGCAGGGGCCGCATTATCTTCTTCCTGCAGATAGTCACCGTTATATATTTTGTGACTGCGCTGGTGGGTGTTGATCAGGCGCTGCTCGACATAGGCCAGTTTGAGCCGATAGGGTTCCTGGCGGTAGCGAATGGCAAAAGTCTCATAGATGTCAGGCATCTGCAACCGATCTTGCTCCAGGGACTCCAACAGCTCGGGTAGCACTTCGCTCCAGTGCAGTGATGCGCTCAACAGGCCCGATAGCTTATGGACCGATTCCCTGTATTTATCTAATACCAAGTTGCGCTGGTACGAGGCTGTTTTCCAGGTAATCTGGGGGGTGACCGACGGATTGCCATCGCGATCGCTTCCGACCCAAGAGCCAAAGCGACAAAAGCGATGCCGGGGTGGCTTAAGCCCTGGAAAGGTGCTGTTAAGGGCACGGTTAAACCGCAGGTATAGTTCAGGAATAGCCTCAAATAGCACCACATCAAAATAGTGCAGTGTGAAGTCGACCTCATCCAAAACCGATGGTTTAAACTGGTGCAGCTCGTCGGTGCGCCACCACAGTCGAATCTCTTCGTGGAGCTGCTCTTCGAGCTGGGCAACTTCCCAGGATGAATTCTCTGTACGTGCCTGAGCCTGTTCTTCAGCCAGGTCTAGGTGGCGAAAAATAGCCGAAATACGACGCTGTTTGTCACGAATCGTATGGCGGACAATTTCGGTTGGATGGGCTGTGAACACCAGACGCACATCTAGATGATCAATCAGTTTTTGAATGTGTCTGGGGGGAACATTGAGCTGACTAAGCAGGGGAAATAGCCAGTGAAAGGTGCCAGTCCCCCGCTGTTTTAGGGCAACGTTCCCCACATCGGTGCTGACCACGTTCTTGAGGAATGTCCCACTGTTGGCAGACTGATCAAATACCGAGCCACGCGGGTTGCCGTTCCCCATGTTGGCCGCAGCTTCCTGGTAGTGCTTGCGCTGGTCCCGCTGTTCGTAGTGTTGCTCCACAATGTTAATTAGCTGAAAATAAAGGGCGAAGGCCCTTGCCATTCGAATGGCATCTTCCAAGCTAAGCTGCTCGATCAGTTGGAGAGCATTGGCATTGTCTAGGGCCTTATCTGCCT
>JBCCAQ010000225.1:0-8878 GCA_039814735.1 Cyanobacteria bacterium P01_A01_bin.15 | reverse complement strand
CAGCCCTCGTGTTATGGAACTATCAAATGAACCTTTGCGTCCTATCGGTCTAATGGTAAAGGAAGCTAATCCAATCGCAGACATCTTAGTGATTGATGACGATCCGATTATTCGGCGTATTTTGCAGCGAATGCTTCAGAGCCAGGGGTATCGGGTTGCGATCGCAGAGACAGCCGCCGATGGTTTGAAGCAGGCATTGGCCATTACCCCACCGGTAGTTTTGTGCGACTGGCGTTTACCCGGCACCATAGACGGGTTAGAGATTTGCCGTCGGCTCAAAGAACATCCGGATTTATCCATGAGTTCGTTTTTACTAATTACGGCCCATGCGGAAACCGCTAGCCGGGTAGAAGCCCTAGAGGCGGGGGCCGACGATTTGCTCATGAAGCCCATCGACATGGCCGAGCTCAAGGCTCGGGTAAAATCGGGCATGCGGCTGTGCCAGCTCACCCGCGACCTAAAGCAGCAAAAGCAGTATTTAGAGAATGAGCTAGCAGAAGCCGCCTCCTATGTTCAGTCGCTGCTGCCCCGAGACACCGATAAGCCTCCTGTCAAAATTCAAACCCGATTTTTGCCCTCCCAGCAGCTGGGGGGGGATTGTTTTGATTTTTACTGGCTCGATCCTGACTATCTGGTCATCTATTTGCTGGACGTGTCCGGCCACGGGTTAGGTGCCGCCCTGCTCTCCACCTCTGTGCTCAACGTGTTGCGATCGCAGTCCTTGCCTAGCACTAACTTTTACCGTCCTGACAAGGTGTTAGAAAGCCTCAACAACATGTTTCAGATGACGGATCAAAATGAAAAGTATTTCACCATTTGGTACGGCGTCTACAATCGTGTCAACCGTCAGCTCATGTACGCCAGCGCTGGACATCCCCCGGCTGTGCTGCTGTCCCAGCCGTCAACCGCAGCTCCTGATCTCGTCGAGACCTCTGAGACCATACGCCTACGAACACCGGGTATGCCCATCGGCATGATGCCCGACACCACCTACACCTGGAAACGCTGCTCGGTACCTGACAACAGCTATCTCTACATATTTAGCGATGGCGTGTATGAGGTGCCTGAAACGCCATCGCTGGCCGAAACTGGGGAAATCCTAGGGCTAGATAATTTTATTGCCCACATCGTCCAGTGTCCTCGCCCCGGTCAGCTCGATCAGCTGATTAGCCATGCCACGATGCCCAGCATGAATGTTGACGAAAATCTTTCGTTGCTAGACGATCTTTCGCTACTAGAAATTAACTTTGGCTAACCCTCCAAAAAGGTGTGGGGACGTTCCATGGAACGTCCCCACACCTTTTTGGAGGGTTTGGGAGCATATGGGACTATGCCCTAGTTCTTAAAATCTGTTGGTCCTTGGTAGCCAGAAGCTTCGGCTAGTGTCATTAGGGTTTGGGTACCCGCCAAAAACTCTCCATTTACCTCCCAGGTTGGGAAGCCAGTTACCTCAGGTACCGACTGGCACAGCCCTGTTTGAGACCCTGACCCATCGGGGGCACATTCAATATAGGGCATATATTTCTTAGCCTCTTGACCAAAAAGCTGCTTTTGGTCAAAGCAGTGGGGGCACCAGTAGGCACCGTACATTTTGGCATCAATGTCTGTTAAATGCTTAGCCAGGGCAATCTCTGCTGGACCGGACGCCATGGTAACGGCGGGACCACTATTACCTGTCCCACTGGCGGTTGCGGCCGGACCGTTGATGCTAAGGGAATACATCCCAACGGTGGCAACCAGGGTGACAAACCCCATAATGATGCCTCGAAAAGCAAGTGCTCCCGGATCTTCCCAGCGCCGACCCAGAAACGTTAGTAGAAACATTAGGGTGGTGAAAATAGCCGAGGCAATGCAATAGAGACAGGCTGCCCGCAGCTCTGTCGCCAGCAGATACATTAGATATCCGCTGAACACCATCATGCCGGTAGCCCCAATAAATAGAAGCGGCCATGTGATGGATTCGAGTTTGTGACGCTGCTCGCGATTTTTCTCTCCATTTACCAACAGCGGCCCGACAGCCAGGACTACCATGGTCAGATAGGCTAGCGCGCCAAACAGCGTCAGCGGAATCCCGAACACCTCCGCATAGGGACTATTTAGCACCTGGTCGCACCCTTTGACCGGACAGGCGGCACTGTTGCCCATTAACTTAATCACCGTCAGGTAGCCGGTGCCTAGGGCTCCAACGGTTGCGATCGCACCAATGGCCGGGCGCGACCAGCGATAAATCCCTCGATTTTCTTTACGGCGACGTCCCATGGTCTATATGTCTATATAGTGACTTATCAAAACAGAACAAAAAGCGGGTTATACCTTAGTACACAGACTAACCTTTGATAGTAGTCTCGACTGCATCTTAGACAAAAAATCAAGCATTCGGTAGACAAATTGCCGTTACTTTTTATATGCATTCCCTAGAGCATCATGTATGGGATGACATCGCATTCATAAACTGTCCTATCCGGTAGGGATCCACCGCCTGCTCAATCTGCCCCCAGCGTTTGAGCGAGCTTGAAACAATGACTCCGTCCGCTGACTGCATCAGTTCAGGAATGTTGTCTACGGTTGCGCCACTGCCTACTAGTACGGGGGTTTTGCCTGCTGCCGCCTTTGCATCGGCCAGGTCTTGAGCGGTCGGCGCATACCCCGTAGCCCCGCCGGAGACAATCACAGCATCGGCTAGGCCTCGATGAATGGTATCGGCCACAGCATTAGCCATAGCCGTTTCCATCGCTACGCTACCGACGGGGGCAGCGTGCTTTACCAGCACATCTGCAAATACCTTGACATCAGCTCCCAATTCCCGACGATACCGCATCAGCCGATGGGCATCCCCCTCAATCAGACCTTGATCGGTGGCCATTACCCCAGTTAGCACATTTACCCGGATAAACTCTGCTCCGGTACAAGCCGCGATGGCCAAACCGCTGTGGCCATCATTACGTAATACATTGAGGCCAATAGGTACCGTCACTAGCTGCTGTAGGCGACTGACCACTATCGTCATGGCACTGACCACCGCCGGATCGATGGCTCCCTTTGTAAACGGAGCGTCAAAAAAATTTTCCACAATGATGCCGTTTATCCCGCTGGAAACCAAGGCCACGGTCTCCTGTACAGCCCGGTCAATCACAGCCTGCAACGATCCCTGCCAGCGAGCCGATGTCGGTAAAGGCAGCAAATGGACTACACCAATGACGGGCGTCGATGTCTTAAACAGTGCGTTTAACTCCACAAGACCTCAAAAGTTGAATGTTCCTATTTTTTATCTGAGCACGATAAAAGCTGGTGTAGCGCATACGTTAGCCAAGACTCACGGAATTGTATAGTTATGTTATAATTTTCTCAATCGGGCAAGAACAATCGCTACCCGTTTGAGAGTCAGCTCTCGATAGTAGCAACGAGCTACCTTGCAGAGACCCACTAGGTTGGGCGTCTGACAAGTCGGAGCCGATTGGGTAGGGTGCTGAGTCATCCATGCGATCGCAACGCCTGCTTTAGAGGCCAGCACTCTGTCTTTTACATCAGAATTTATGGTTCATAAGCCAACCATTGCCATATCTCACCTAGGCTGTGAGAAAAATCGAGTTGATACCGAACATATGCTGGGTCTGCTGGTACAGGCAGGTTATCAGGTAGACGCCAATGAAGAGCTCGCTGACTACGTCATTGTAAACACCTGCAGTTTTATTGAGGCTGCTCGCCAAGAGTCGGTTCGTACCCTGGTGGAGCTAGCTGAAGCGGACAAAAAGGTTGTTATCACAGGCTGTCTGGCTCAACATTTTAAGTCAGAGCTGCTAGATGAAATTCCAGAGGCCGTTGCCCTTGTTGGTACGGGCGACTACCACCGCATCGTCGATGTCATCGAACGGGCTGAGGCCGGTGAGCGGGTCAAAGCCGTTTCCTCTGAACCTACGTACATAGCTGACGAGACGGTACCCCGCTACCGTACTACCAGCGAGGGCGTTGCCTATATTCGTGTTGCCGAAGGCTGTAACTATCGGTGCGCGTTTTGTATTATTCCCCACCTTCGAGGCAACCAGCGTTCCCGCTCGATTGAGTCCATTGTTACAGAAGCCCATCAGCTAGCGGCTGAAGGTGTCCAAGAGCTGGTGCTCATTTCCCAGATCACCACAAATTATGGCGTTGACCTTTACGGCGAGCCAAAGCTAGCGGAGCTTTTACAGGCCCTAGGCCAGGTAGATGTGCCCTGGATCCGGATGCACTATGCCTATCCCACAGGCCTTACTACAAAAGTTCTAGATGCCATTCGCACTACGCCAAACGTTTTGCCTTACCTAGATCTGCCGTTGCAACACTCGCACCCCGAGATTTTGCGGGCCATGAACCGTCCCTGGCAGGGGCGTGTAAATGACAACATTATCCAGCGGCTAAAGGCAGACCTGCCCGATGCGGTTTTGCGTACCACCTTTATCGTTGGGTTTCCCGGCGAAACGGAGGAGCATTTTCAACATCTCAAGGCGTTCATACAGCGCCATGAGTTTGATCATGTTGGCGTGTTTACTTTCTCCGCCGAAGAGGGGACCCCAGCCGCTCTCCTGCCAAACCCGGTAGATCCGTCTGTTATGCACCAGCGGCGAGAGGAACTGATGCTGGCTCAACAGGAAATTTCCTTTAGGCGCAATCAAGCCCAGATTGGCCAGGTAGTAGATGTTTTGATCGAGCAGGAAAATCCAGGGGAGGGTGAATCTATCGGTCGCTCTGCCCGCTTTGCTCCTGATGTCGACGGGCTTGTCTATGTCAAGGGTACCCCCCCCATGGCTCAAATAGTTCCCGTGCAGATCACTGGAGCGGATACCTACGACTTATTTGGCACTGTCGTATCGGCCAGTACCCCGATACCGGCTCCAGCCCCCATCCGTGTATCTCTCTAATCTCCCCCATCCCCAACGCAGTAATCTCATTAGAAGGAGTCTAAATGACACTGTCTTTTGCCGACCTCGGGCTGTCTGACCCCCAAGCTCAACATCTTGACGAACTTGGCTTTAAGGAGCCCACACCTATTCAGGCCCAAGCGATTCCCCACATGCTTGCTGGGCATGATGTGGTCGGTCTAGCCCAGACTGGAACTGGAAAAACCGCTGCCTTTTCCTTACCAATCTTGGAACAGCTCAGTGTGAACAAGCGGGCGGTGCAGGCCCTTGTGCTTACCCCGACCCGCGAGCTAGCAATGCAGGTTTGTCAGGCGGTGCAAAGTCTCAAGCACAATCCTCAGCTGCGGGTGCTGCCCGTGTATGGGGGGCAGTCCATCGAACGCCAGCTCAGTCAGCTACGTCGCGGTGTTCACATGGTCGTCGGCACCCCAGGGCGTGTTCTAGATTTACTCAATCGAGGCGCTCTAAATTTTGATCAGCTGAGCTGGCTTGTCCTGGATGAAGCCGATGAAATGCTCAATATGGGCTTTATCCAAGATGTGGAAAACATCCTAAGCCACGCCCCGGCCGATCGCCAGACAGCCTTCTTCTCCGCCACGATGGAGCCAGCGGTACGGGAATTAGCGGCTAAATTTCTAAAGTCACCAGTTACCGTAAAGGTAAAGGCTCAAAATACGGCCCCCCAGCGGATTACCCAGCTAGCCTATGTGGTTCCCCCAGGCTGGAGCAAACCACGCGCCCTGATGCCCATTTTAGAAATGGAGGATCCAGAATCGGCCATTATTTTTGTACGTACCCGGCGTACAGCTGCTGAGCTAACCCGCCAGCTGCAGTTTGCGGGCCACAGCGTGGATGAATATCATGGCGATCTCAACCAGGCTCAGAGGGAACGACTGTTGCTGCGTTTCAAGCAGGGCCAGGTGCGCTGGGTGGTAGCCACCGACATCGCCGCTCGTGGTATTCATGTGGACAATTTGACCCATGTGATCAACTACGAGCTACCTGATAACTTAGATAGCTATGTCCACCGCATTGGTCGAACCGGTCGCGCTGGTCAAGAAGGTCGCGCTGTATCCATTGTTCATCCCCTAGAAAAATATTATTTACGTCAGATTGAGCGTCGTCTTAAACAGGAGCTGACCTTTTGCAAGGTTCCGACTCGAGCCGCTATTGCCGCTCGCTCCTTAGAAAAGCTCCAAACTCAAGTCAAAGAAGCCGTCACTAGTGAACGACTGGCGTCCTTTTTGCCCATCGTGTCTCAGCTCACTGAGGAGTACGACCCGCACACCGTAGCCGCAGCAGCGTTGCAAATGGCCTATGACCAAACACGTCCTGCCTGGATGCGTGGTGAAGAGGAACCCTACCTGGCCGAAGAGGAGCCCCGCCGCCAGCGCAGTCGGCGAGCACGCCGTCGCCGTCGGATTGAAACTCCCGCGTCATAGGAAATGTGTCTCTGCTCTAGTAACAACTCAATAAAGTTGTGCCCAATACATCTACACCTCACCTAAGATAGGCTTAAAGCCGCTTCCAGAAGAGGTGTCATACTATGTTGGTGATTCTGCTAGACAATCAGGTGATCCCGTCATCATCTGTCTGTGCCGGTTGCTTAATGGCCAGCCAAAGCGGCCAACCACGGTTTAACGATGGCAAATTGGGCTGTGCTCAACAGCTAGAGCCGACGACCAAATTAACCCAGTACCAATGTCAAATGGGTTTTCGATTAGCAAATATTGAATCATTTCAGCAGTGTGAGCTTTAGCATAAAGCTGCGCTATGCTGAGGGCATATTTTGTCAATCGAGCCAGTAGCCGTCGCTTTTATTGCTATTGCGTTCGGTCATTTTTAGTCAACGCATTTTTTTGAACACATTTCTATGACTTGGCGCAGCAGCACCACTGAAACCTCTGACAAGCTCCTGGGAGCCTTGCCCTATCTGATTCCACTGCTGGACGCAGTTCTTGTTGGCGGTGCTCTTTTTAGACTGATTAATAGTTTTCCGGTTCTCGCCCCGGTGGCGGGTTTGCTTATAGCCCTGACGGGGCCGGTACGTTTTCTCTACAGCCTTGCACCATTTGGGTTAGGTTCACTCATCGTATTTTTTGCGCTGTTTTTTTTAGTCGTTCGAAATTCCAATATCAGCCACTTTATTCGCTTTAACGCTTTGCAGTCGATTTTGATTGGTTTTGTTATCACTATCGGCGATGTCTTGTTGAGTCTTCTAACTTTGCCAGGGTTGGGTTTAATCACTGATACGCTCTACAACGTTTTGCTATTTGGTGGCTTGGCGGCTGTTGGCTATGCCATCTTTCAATGTTTAATGGGGCGCTATACAGAAATTCCGACTATTTCAGAAGCTGTCCATATGCAGATTCGCTAGTGGCCCTTTCTGATACAATAGTGAGTCCTTGCTTGGCGCACTCCTGCTGTCAAGCCATTTAGTCCAGAAGGAACCCCATGAGTAATTTCTACGAAACTATGTATATCCTTCGGCCTGACATCAGTGATGAGGCCGTGGATAATACCATTGGTAAATATCAAGACATGATCAAGGAAAAGGGTGGTGAGATACTGGAGACTCAGCACCGGGGTAAGCGTCGTTTATCCTACGAGATAAATCGCTTTCGCGAAGGTATCTACATCCAGATGAACTACCAGGCTCCGGGGGATACCATTTTCCCTATGGAGCGAGATATGCGACTAAGTGAAGATATTATTCGCTATCTGACATTGGTTGTAGATGAGCCCCAAGAACCTGAGCCCGATGAGATTCCTCCCCAGGCCGCTCCCCTAGGCTCTTAGGTTAATCCTGCCTGGCACCGGTTAATTTTCTTAAGATAAGGTCGCAGCTGCTTTTGGGTGGCTGCGACCTTGATTTTTAGAAAACTACAGCTCTATAGAACAAAAACCTTGCATTTTACAGAATTGGTGCTAAATTTGTGGGCACTTGGGTGTTCGCTTTGCTATCTTTGCGCTCAAATGCTTTAGATAGCGGTTGTCGGTTGTCTAAAATGTTTTCCCGTTAGTAATGTAAATGCTGTGGGTTAACTCGCTGTCTCAGCCTGCGCATATTTAAATACCATTGTTAGTACTGTAGGAGTTATCTCGTGGCCCAATTGACTAAGTTAAAGCTGTCTGACAATCAGGTAGAAGTTGCTCGTTTGCAAGAAGAACTGCAGATGAGGGATCAGCTGGTGCAGCAGCTATCCCAAGAGCTGTTTCGCTTGGTGAAGGGAAATCAAGACTTCCTACCGTCAGCGGATGTTTCTGAACGTCATCAGGCTGAGGTAAGAGCCCTCCGAGAACAGCTGCAGGGTGTAGAAAAACAGGTGGCGTTTTATCAAGAACAAATAGAAGGTCGCGATGAGGAAATTCATCAGATGCGGCAGACTGTTGAAGAATTAACGGACCGCACCCGTATG
This sequence comes from Cyanobacteria bacterium P01_A01_bin.15, assembly GCA_039814735.1. Taxonomy (GTDB): domain Bacteria; phylum Cyanobacteriota; class Cyanobacteriia; order Phormidesmidales; family Phormidesmidaceae; genus Leptothoe. The sequence goes on along the minus strand of JBCCAQ010000225.1, from coordinate 564 downwards.
CTAGAGCAGGTGGTTCAAGAGCTACCTAAAATCTACAAGCAAAAGTTTGCTGAACGCATGCTGATGGTTAAGAACCGGGTGGCTCACATTCAGCAGGAAAATCGCCAGCTTAATGCGGAGTTGCAAAATGTCAGCTATCGGTTGGCTGTACGAACGCGCCGCACCCAACACTGTCTGGATTTACCTACATTTCCCCAGTCCATGTTAGGTGCCACCTCAATGGCCAGCTTTGCAGAGGGTTGACCGTAGAGGCGCTATCTTAAGTTTTAGCTTAGTCATTGAACTCCCCCATGGGGAGTTTTTTTGTGAAGGCGCTTTAGATCGCCTTTGATTGTGTAGAAATGGGATCGAGCAGGGCTATTGAGATAAAAATCAGTGGTTTTCGTCATGCCAGTAAGCCCATTGGGAATAAAGAATGAATAAAATAGAAGAAATATAAACCTGCCTTTATGCATTCTGTCCCACTGGTATTTGGTTTGGCGCTCGATTTTTTCTCCCTCGAAACGATCCAGGAAATAGCTCAAGACTACGGGTATGGGGCTATTTTTTTTGGCATCATGCTTG
>JBCCAQ010000267.1:0-7242 GCA_039814735.1 Cyanobacteria bacterium P01_A01_bin.15 | reverse complement strand
TAAATATTTCGGTAAAACCGTAATTCCAAATGTCGAGTACGTTTGTAGGTAGAGATGCCAAATGTGGGGCTACGTCTCTGATCCACACAATATCTTCCTGTAAATTTTGAGATAGCTCGTAGGTTTGCAGAAAGGAAAATGTCTTGTGTAACCGATAGCGTTTGTTGCGAGAGGTGCCCTCGGTGCTTAACGCTCCCTGTTCAACCAATCGCTTGAGATGTTTGTTGATAGCTTGGCGTGTGATTCCAAAGTGCTGAGCGGCTTGAACAGCAATATTGTCTGGATTGGCTGCAACGTGCTCCAGAATATATTGACGAATAAGCTCACCACGTTTCCGTACTCCAGCCACTCTTACACTTGCTTAGCTAGTATTTAAAATTGTCAACCTTATTAAAAATTTTGTCAACCTTATTGGCGTAAATGGTGAGTCCCTAAGTCCATTGGGAGGGGGCCAGATCGGGAGGGACTAAATTTGGAAAGGGCTCTGGTTCAGCCAGGGGTTCTTTAGGTGTAGTCGTTTCGAGCAGCTCCCATACTGCCTGGAGCAGTTCATCTAGGCCCCGGCGGCTGACGGCGGAAATGGCAAAGATGCGATCGCATCCGCTTCTAGTCATCAGCTCCTCGGTGACAATTTCTAGCTCATCCTCGGGTACGGCATCCACTTTATTGAGCGCTAACAGCTGGGGCCGATCCGCCAGGCCATGGCCATAGGCCACCAGCTCCTGCTGAATGGTGTGGTAGTGCTCAATTGGGTCCAGGGTAGTAATATCCACCACATGCAGCAGCACGCGGGTGCGCTCCACGTGGCGCAAAAAGTCATGGCCCAGCCCCGCACCGGCATGGGCTCCCTCAATCAGTCCGGGAATATCCGCAAACACCGTGCCGTCCCCCGTGGGTTTACGGACCATGCCAAGGTTGGGGACCAGGGTGGTAAATGGGTAGTCCGCCACCTTAGGTTTAGCCGCCGATAGCGCCGAAATCAGCGTTGACTTCCCCGCATTGGGCAGGCCAATAATCCCCACCTCCGCCAGCAGCTTTAGCTCTAGCCGCACCCGGCCTGCCTCCCCTGGCAACCCCGGTAGGCAGGCTTCTGGGGCGCGGTTGCGATTGCTTAAAAAGTGCTTATTGCCAAGACCGCCCTTGCCCCCCTGCGCCACGCAGAGGGTTTGACCGGCTGCCACCAGATCCCCCAGCAGTTCGTCGGTTTCGGCGTTGTACACCATGGTGCCGCAGGGTACTTCCACGATCAGGTCTTTGCCCGTGGCTCCGGTCATGTTTTTGGGGCCGCCCCGCTCCCCGTGGGGGGCTTGAAACCGGTGGGCATAGCGAAAGTCCAGCAGCGTTTGCAGGTTGGTTACTGCCTGGAAAATGACTGAGCCCCCATGGCCGCCGTTGCCGCCGGATGGTCCGCCGGTGGGTACGTATTTTTCGCGGCGAAAGGCGACTAGACCGTCGCCGCCGTTGCCCCCTTGGACCTCAACTTCTGCTTGATCGATAAATTGCATGGGGGAATCGCGCTACCGCCTCTGACTGATTTCTAATTGTATCTGCTCTGTTAGGGTCTCATCCTGCCGGTGGGTGACGGTGATGGTGTTAAACATCTGGACGGTGAGACCGGTATCTTCAACAATTTGTTGAGCGTCGTTGCAGTAGGTGATCAATAGCCGCCGCACCTGCGATCGCACCGCGCGGGGCAGCTCTAGGGTATTGGCGCTCAGACATCGCAGGTCGTAGCGGGTGACGTCTATCTGCTCACTGGTCATCAGGTCGCTGATTTCGCTATGGGTCTGTATCCGCATATCCTCCATGGCCAATACGGCGGCAGCATAGTTGCCGATTTCTTCGTCGGTGAAGGTTTGGGCGTATCCAACTTGCCAGAGTGCTAACAGGGGCAGCCAAGCCAGGGCACCGGCAATCAGGCTGACACCGGTTCTCCATGACCGGCCTGGCCGATGGGGGCTGCCATCACTGGGGCAATGGGGAAGCATCATGACAATACCTAATGACAATATCTAATAAAGTCTGGCCAATCTTAAACGAAAATACAGGGGTCTTGTATGGTAGATCCTCAGCTGCGCTTAAAGCAATCCGCTAGCTCAATCACTTTGGTTTGTAGGGTGACGGTTTCAGGGGCTCCCTGCTTTAGAGAATATTCCAGCGCCAGTAGCAGGGTAAGGGCCTTTTGCAACTGCACGGATGAGACACCCTGGGTGTCCTTTTGTAAAAAGTAAATGCGTTTGGGATTGCCCACATCGGCGGCCTTGGCAATGATGCGGGTGTCGCGCTCGCCGGTCTCTGTCATCAGTTTGACCCAGAGCCAGGTACGAAACTGACCCACTAGCGTGGCAACAATGCGCAAAGCGGGTTCATTGCGCTCCAGCAGCTCTGTGATCAGGGTGAGGGCTTGATCGGTGTTGCCCTGGCGCAGGGCAGCGGCCAGCTGCAAACTGCTTTGGGTGCTGGTGGCCACCAGGGCGGTGACAGCTTCAGGGGGCAGGGCTGTTTGGGGGTTGGCCCAGTAAGTGTTGAGTTTTTCTAGCTCGTTGTAGAGGCGGCGGGTGTTGGCACCGATGGCAGCTCCGAGCAGGGCGGCCGCCTGGGGGGTGAGCCGCAGACCGATATCCTTGGCCACCTGGTACACCTGATGCTCGATCTGGTCGGTCTTCCACGGGGGAATGGTGTCAAACTCCCGGATGTCAGCATGTTTTTTGAGCAGCTTGGTGGATTTTAAGCGACCGTCGGGTTTGTTGGCGCTGGTCAAGAGCAACACCGAGCTGTCGGGGATATTGGGTAGGGTGCGCTCTAGCTCGACTAGCAGCGCGGCGGAACAGCGCTGGCAAACAGGGGTATCCACCAGCCACACAATCCGTTTACCCATGCCAAAGGGAGGGGTCATGGCCTGGTTGAGACCCTGGATCAGGGCATCTGAGCGTTCGGGGGGGATTTTTTCGTAGTTGAAGCTGGCCCAGTCTGGATTGAGGTTGCGATCGCACAGCGCCCGCACCGCCTTTTTCATCCGAAATTCATCGGCACCCCAAAAAAAGTAAACCGGCATTCCCCGTTAACCGCTCAGCAACGCCTCCACAAACTCATAGCTAGAAAACGGCCGCAGGTCTTCAATCCCTTCTCCGGCTCCGATAAACCGGATGGGCAGCCCCAGCTGTTGGACCACCGCCAGGGCCACACCGCCCTTGGCCGTGCCATCTAGCTTGGTCAACACCACTCCGCTCAGGTTAGCGGCTTCTGAAAAGACCTTGGCCTGACGGACGCCATTTTGACCAAGGGTGGCATCGAGCACCAGCAGCGCTTCGACTTTGGCATCGGGTGCTTTTTTGTCGACGATGCGGCGAATTTTGGTCAGCTCGTCCATCAGATTTTTTTTATTTTGCAAACGGCCCGCCGTATCCACCAGCAGCAGCTCCGTATTGCGAGACTTAGCAGCTGCGATCGCATCAAACACCACCGCCGCCGGGTCCGTATTTTCACCGGGGTTAGAAATCACCTCCACACCGCTGCGGGCACCCCACACTTTTACCTGTTCTACGGCGGCGGCCCGAAATGTGTCGGCAGCCGCAATTAGACAGTTATAACCAGACTTTTTAGCCACGTGGGTGAGTTTGCCAATGGTGGTGGTTTTACCCGCTCCATTGACACCCACCATTAGCCAAACATTGAGCTGCTCACTTTCAGGCACAAAGAGCAGATTGTGATTCCCCTCTAGGGGGCTATCTAACATTTTCTGTAGGATAGTCTTGAGATAGCGAATCGCCGCTTCCGGTGGTAAGGTTTCCTCCCGCATGCGGGCCTGGAGCGATTCAATAATTATATCGGTGGCATCCACCCCCACATCGGCCTGGAGTAGCAGGGCCTCAATTTCGTAGATGGCCTCTTCATTGAGCGGGCCTTGACCGACAACGGCCTTGAGCTGATTTACCAGGCTCCGCCGAGTTTTACCCAGGCCCTGGCGTAGCTGGTTAAGCCAGGTAATTTCTTCAACCGAAATATCATCCGGGCGTCGTCCCTGGGAGGCCAGCACTTCTGCTGACCAAATAAACGCCTCATCCAAATCAATATCCGGTAGGACTAGTTCCTCGGGTTCGAGCTCCGGCTCGACCTCCGGCTCCGGCTCTACAATCGCCGTTTCCTTCAGCTTGGCGAGGCGGGCTTCCCGTTCTGCCTCGGCGGCTTTTGCCCAAAAAGGAGCGGCTGCGGCTGTTTCAGTGGCGGCTGTTTCAGCTACCGCCGTCGCTGCCTCTTCCGAAGTGTCAGCCGCGGCCGCTATGGGCGCTTCGGGCTCTGGTTCGGGCTCTGGCTCTGGTTCGGGCTCTGGCTCTGGAGGGGCTTCGGTCTGCTGTTGCTGAATATTTTGGTAGGCGGCCTTTGCCCAGGCCAGGTAGTCTTCAGCGCTGGCCGGGGCATCGGTTTCCGCCGTGGCAGTTGTCTCTGCCGTGGCGGCGTCAGCGGTGTCTGGGGCGGTGGCGTCTGTGGTGGCGGCCTCCGTTTCAGAGGACTGCTCATAACCACGGCGAAACCAGTTAAATGAAGACATAGCGGCGGGAAAAGCGGATGGGCGTTGGGCTAGTTGGAGCTGTCTGTAGACGTTGGGTCTTGAAGTCTGTTATCGCTTTCTAGAGGAGGTGGTGCCAGCGGAGCAGCCGGTCCTTTGCCATCGATTTGATCGGTAACTCGGCGCATCACACCGTTGATAAACCGATAGCCGTCTTCATCACTGTATCGTTTGGCGATTTCAATCGCTTCGTCGATGGCAATGCGCTTATCAATCGCCAGGTATAGGATTTCCGTTAGCGCAATTCTAAGAATGTCGCGGTCCACACGGGCCAGACGCTTGAGGTTCCAGCCCACCATGGCACTATCTAGGCGCTGATCAATCTCAGCGCGGTGCTGACTCAGCTGGGTGATAATCCGATGGGCGTACGCTTGAATATCTTTGCTCTCAGCCAGTTGGACAAATTCAGGTAGTTCGACTGCCGCTCCGAGTCGGTTAATGGCGGCTTGTACCTGCTCAATCGCGCTCTTCGTGGTAGTTTGTGCGCTGCGAATATCCCCAGAGCGGGTCTCACTGTTGAGTAAATGACGATTGGCCCGCACCAGTTCTTCCGAGGCTGTTTCAAGGGATTCTTTAACCTCGGTTGTCAGGCTGCGGGTAGCTTCGATTAGCAGGGTTTCAATGGATGGACTGGCATTTTTTTTGTGGCGTTTGGGGTCGTCGGTTAGCTGACTCATGCCGAGGAGTGCGAGCTCACGAGCTATGCGACGGAATTGCATGGTGGTGGAGATTGGTTGGTCAGCTCAGCTATCTTATCAGCCAGCGTCGGGAAGCGGTCTCGCTACGCCTGTGGATCGATACTCACAAGTTCTACTGTGGTCTGGGGGGAGTCGGACGATGGTGCAGACGAACCCTCAGACGGAGACCCTGCCCTATTTTCACTGTTTGCAGCTTTGTCGAGGAGGGTGTCTGTTCCCTGTCCGGCCAGGGCATCCGCCAGGTTTGGACCCACGATGCCCCCCGATAGCAGCACCTTGAACGCTTCCTCAATCGAAATGGTGAGATTGACCACGTCTGTTTCCGGCACCACTGCGTACCAGCCGCTGGTGGGGTTGGGGGTGGTGGGGACAAACACGCTCAGCATCTTTGAATCGGGGTTCATGGAGGTGACCGAACTGGTCACAAAGGCAATGGCCCAAACACCCCGGCGGGGATATTCCACCAGCACGACCCGTCTAAATTTGGTTTTTGTATCTTGCAGTACGCTTTCTAGGAGCTGTTTGAGGGTTTTATAAACAGAGCCAGCCAGGGGAATAGATTGGAGGACACGCTCACCAAAGTCCAGCAGCCAGCGTCCGGCAATGTTGCGGGCCATCAGCCCAATCAGCAAAATGGCAAGTAGCGGCACCGCAAACCCCACACCAAGGTTAAACAGGGCCACCATGGCGGGATGAAGATCGACAAATGGATTTAACCGCTTTGGAAACCGCGTTAGGGCACGAATCACCCAGCTAGCCACGGTGATGGTTAGCCAAATGGTTGTGGCGAGGGGTATAACCACCAGAAGACCTGCAATTAGGTCATTCTTCAAACCTTGCTTAAAATTTTGGAGCACGGGCTGACGTCTCGGTTACGGTCGTAGCAGTGGATGTACAAGTTGGATATTTTAACGGGTCGTGTTTGTTTCAGAGAACTATAAAGTGATGTGCAGCCGATCACTATATACATCCTAGAATATTTGGGGCATCTGGCTGGGTTCGGTTTGCCCACCCGTGCTGGACCGCTCGCCTAAAGCTGGAGAACCTGACGGGCTAGGTTTAGGTAAATAAGCACTCCGAACACATCCACAACGGTGGTAATAAAAGGAGCCGACATTAAGGCGGGGTCAAACCCAAGACGCTGGAACAAAAATGGCAGCGCTGCTCCGGCAATGGAGGCCAACACCGATATGGCCAACAGGCTGACACCAACAATAACGGCAACGGCCAGATTTCCCTGGAGTAAAACATAGGCCCAGCCGGTGACGACGATGCCTAGCATAAGCCCTAAAAATGCCCCGGCAATGGCTTCGCGGCGGATGACCTGAAATGCCGCGCGAATTTTGAGTTCATCGGTATTGAGGCCGCGAATAATGACCGTAGACGACTGGGCACCCACATTGCCCCCGGTGCCAATCAGCAGAGGTATAAAACTGGCTAAAACCGCCACCTGCTGAATCAGATCTTTTTGGGCGTCGATGACGGCGGCGGTGACGGTATTGGTAATCAGCAGTACGGAAAGCCAAACGACGCGCTTGCGGGCGACGGTCAGCAGATTGGTTTGAAAATAGTCGTCACCGCCGGACTGCACACCGCCCAAGGCGTAGATATCTTTGGTGGCTTCTTCTTCAAGGATATCAATCACGTCATCTACGGTGATGATGCCAACCAGACGCTCCTCGGTATCGACGACAGGTACGGCTAAAAAGTCATAGCGCTGGATCAAACGGGCAACTTCCTCTTGATCAATCCCCGTTTGTACGGAAACCACATCGCGGGTCATCAGTTCACCGATGGTTTGATCCGGCTGGCCGATCACTAAAATCCGCAGCGATAAAATGCCGGTGAGACGGCGGGCGCTGTCGGTCACATACAGGAAGTAAACGGTTTCACTGACGCTGGCCAGTCTGCGAATATGGTTGAGGGAGCGCTCCACCGTCCAGTCTTCTTTGAGGGCGATGTACTCGGGGGTCATGG
>JBCCAQ010000059.1:0-20618 GCA_039814735.1 Cyanobacteria bacterium P01_A01_bin.15 | reverse complement strand
CCGTCGTCTCAAGGACAAAAACCCCCTTCTAGCTGAGGGCTTTAACCTGATGTCCCGCGATGAAGCTCGCCATGCCGGCTTCCTCAACAAGGCGATGTCGGACTTTAACCTACAGTTAGACCTCGGCTTTTTAACCAAGAGCAAGAGCTATACATTCTTCAAGCCCAAGTTTATCTTCTACGCAACCTATCTGTCTGAGAAGATTGGCTACTGGCGCTACATCACTATTTTCCGTCACTTAGATTCTCATCCTGAGAATCGGATTTATCCTATCTTCCAGTTCTTTGAGAACTGGTGTCAGGATGAGAACCGCCACGGTGATTTCTTCTCTGCCATTATGAAGGCCCAGCCTCAGATCCTCAACGACTGGAAGGCTAAACTATGGTGCCGTTTCTTCCTGCTGTCGGTATTTGCCACCATGTTCCTGAATGATATTCAGCGCAGTGGCTTCTATGCTTCTCTAGGTCTAGATGCCCGTGAGTATGACATTCACGTTATCAAGAAGACCAACGAGTCTGCAGCGAAGGTCTTCCCTGTGATGTTAAATGTGGAGCATCCTGACTTCTTCAAGCACATGGATACAGCGTCAGACGCCAGCTTAAAGGTTTCGGCCATTGGTAAGATCGATCAGCCTAAGCCTTTGAAGCTTCTGCGTCAGCTGCCCCACATCGCGACAATCGGTGTGAAAATGGTGCAGCTGTACTTTATGAAGCCTATTGATATGGCAGTCACTCGCGGCGTTGTTCGTTAAGCCAAACGTGTTTTGGTGCTTTAGCAGCTAACAGGTTTTATTTGAAAGGGCGGTGGTTAAAACCACTGCCCTTTTGCATTTCATGGGTATCAAACCATCGCCAACGAACGGTTTTAATGCTGATGGAAAAACAGTCTTACATCATGCGCAAAGCAACTGAGCAGGATGACGGTGCGATCGCACAGCATTTGCATCACATCATGTTAGAGCTCGGACTTGTTGCCCAATCCATACAGCCCGAAAGTTTTGTAGCAGAAGCTAATAGTCTTAGGCGTCTGAGCGACTCCATAGAGCCAATCCCCCCCCTCTACCACGGGCAGCGATACCCTGCTCGGTAACCCAAAAATATTTGAAAAAAGCCTGTTCCTTCAAAGGCTGCTGATAAAACATCTCGTCAGCAGCCTGTGGCTTTATGCGCCCCTGGTACAGGGTCAATCTGCCAATGGCAACCTGGATCTGTGTAAAGTCAAACGCTAGACATCGCGCCTTAGGCCAAAATTTAACAGGCCCGGTGAGTGTTAGCGTCAGCTGACCGAGTGCCACAGAGTTCTGAACCACACCTCGATCATCACTGCTGGCCTGATACTCAAGCTGAATTTTAAATAGTTTAGGCAGGTAGCGGCCTGCACCAAGAGCCACTCCTGCTTTTTGCCGGGTCTTTTTAGTACCGGTAATAAACCACAGCCGCCAGATACCAACGAGATCCCCCCATGCGTAACTGGCTTTAGTGCTTTTTTCTGTTGCTTGTAGCGCTACTACTAAATCCTTTGCATTGGGAAGCTCAGCAGCCCCAGTCTGCTTAGCCTTGACTGCCTGCGCTAAAACGGTTGCACTCTCACCCATGGCGTTGATAGCTAAAAAATGGTTAAATCCCAGTCAGCATCTGTCAAACCGTCGGTACCCACCAGCCGGACACGGACATCAAGGTAGCGATCGCAATACACCTTACACTGCTTGTAGCGAGGATTGGGACTCCCTAAAATTGCATCCTGTTCCGCATAGCCCTTAAGCAAGTCGATACGGTCTGTTTCTGAAAGGGAATTCGAAGCATCCGTCGAAGTCGTCAATACGGTCATAATCTACCTAAGCGCCCAGTGACTGCTTACCAGGCTAAAGCCAACTTTTGCACCGAGCCAAGACTCTCCCAAAAAGCTTAATCTCCTCAGCCACTCCCATCGCGATGGCCCAAGTTGATTTACATCCCTACAAATTCTCAGCTGACTTTCACACACCCCTGCTAAGCTAAAACGGCCTTTATCACAAGTTCCCTAGCCCATTGGGACATTTGCAGCTCCATCCCCCATTCTCTATGGAGAGCTGTTCTAGGCAACCCCCAGGAGCATCCCTACCCTCCCCATACCTAATCACCCAGCCATGGTCAACTACCGACTTGAGCGCATCCATCTGGAAGTAACCAACGTTTGCAACTTCAAATGTGACTTTTGTCCAGATGCCATTATGGAGCGCAAACGAGGCCACATGGACCTGGCTCTAGTGGAAAAAGCACTGGACGAAATCGCTGAGCACAATCTGGCCAAGATCGTTGCTTTTCACCTGATGGGAGAACCGTTAATCTATCCCCATATTTTCGAAGCCATCGATCTGGCCCTAGTACGAGGACTTAACCTGCATCTGACCACCAATGGCAGTACCTTTCATATCTTTCCAAACCACCGCCAACGGTTGATCGCATCTGGGATCCCTAAGGTAACAATCTCCCTACAGACACCTGATCCCATTACCTTTATCATTCGTGGTGCACCTCCTAAGCTCAAACCCAACCAGTATTTTGATGGCATCACCCAGTATGTCAGGGCTAATCTGGCCGACCCCAGCTCCCGTACCCGTACCCGTATCCACCTCAAGTTTTTAGATACAACGCCCCATCCCTTTTTGGTACCCCACAAGCAAATGCATGTGGTCGAAGGCAAGGCTCAGATGCAGCAAGAATTAACCGCATGGGCGGACCGTCTCCTAGACAGCTGTGCCGAGCGCCCCAGTGATGATGACCTGCGTCAACGCATCGCCCGGCACAAACCAGGCCGCTGGCAGGTCATTGAGCTAACACCCAAACTCGCCCTAGAAACCTTTCCCCTCGATAGCTGGGGCAATGTAGAAAGCACGGACGTAGTACCAGCCAAGTTCGGCTACTGCAATGGCACCTCAGAACAAGCAGGCATTTTATACGATGGCACCGTTGTCCCCTGCTGCAAAGACTACGAGGGCCGCATTCCCCTGGGCAACCTGCAAAATCACTCCCTCGCCGATATTTTAGATCGCCATCAGCCCGCCTGCAGCCTGCGCCAGGGATTTAACCAATTAAAGGTAACAAACCCGATCTGTCAGCGTTGCATGGGCGCTGATACGACCCAAAAATCGGTCCTGCGGCAGGTAGGCTCAGTGGCCTATTTCAAGGTTTATACCCCCATTATGAGACGGCTACAACCTGGCTGGGGCGAAGTTTAGCCACCGCCACAAAGTCTCGCCGCGACCCTCCTATTAGTCCAATCATTATCCGACGTCACTAAAGAGTGTCGATCTTCAAACTCCCCGCAGCAAAGGTAAGATGGATTCTGACCCTATTGCTTTAGATGCCATGGTACGGCGACTTATCGGACGGTTTTTACACTGGCTGAGCCAGCTCTTGCCTCGGCTTAGTAAAACCAAACGTCGCCCTTGGCTACCCAAATCTCCACAGCTACCACCGGCGTCGCCTGCAGCGGTCGACCCGCCCCAGCCGCCGCAGTGGCCCGCCTTACCCGGCCCGTTATCCCTACCCAATCCAGCCTCTAACCGAGTCAACAACCCATCCAACTTCCAGGTGCTGCTAGGCTCCCGACAATATTTACCCAGCGCCGCAATCCAGGATTTAAGCCAACAGCTAGCCCAGCCAGATACCAAAACAACGTCCGCCAGAAAACAACGCCCCACCCCAGACAATACCAGCCAAGCCACAGCGGTACCAAAGCCAACCAATGAGCCAATAAAAGAAAACACTCAAAGCTCTCTGGCCATAGAACAATCAATCAATCCAGCCCTGCCAGCAGCAGTCCTCCATGGAAATGGCTTTGCCGCCCCCCATCAACAGATATCAGAGTCGCCGTCAAAAATCTCTCCCCCAGCCGCCCAGTCGCCCCTACCACCAGCGCTAGCCCGATCTCCCATTGCCCAGACATCACCTGGAAGCATCACTAAACAAGGTGTGGTAAAACTGTTGTTCAAACTCAAACAGAACCACCACCACGGCTACATTGCTCCAAACGATGGGTCAAAAGACATTATCTTTCACCAAAAATACATCGGCGATCGGATTTTTGATCGTCTAGAGCAGGGTATGGCTGTAGAAGTAACGGCCCACATTACTGAGGGCAAGGCCCACGCAGACAGTGTTCGCATCCTGTGATTTTCGTTAGTCTATAAAGTTTGTCACAAAGCTTTGACATTAAAAATCGTTAGTTCGAGTTTATTGAACTTAGAATTTGGAGTAGTTGTTTTTAATCTGACCTATGGTTGCGATCTCAATAGTCTACTTCTCAGGCCAAGGCCACACCCACCTGATGGCCGAGGCCCTGGCCACGGGGGTAGAAACCGCTGGGGGCACTCCCCACCTGCTCAGAATTACCGGTGACCAAATAAACAATGGCCGCTGGGAAGATGAGGCTATTTTATCCACGCTAGCTTCTGCCGATGTCATTGCCTTTGGCTCCCCTACCTATATGGGCGGTGTCGCTGGCCAGTTTAAGTGCTTTATTGATGCGGCCAGTGCGGTGTGGTTCCAACAGGGATGGAAAGACAAGCTGGCTGGCGGATTTACCCATTCTGGTTCCCCCAGCGGCGACAAACAAGGAACGCTGCTCTACATGGCCATCAACGCCTCACAGCACGGCATGATTTGGGTCGGAGCCGCTGCTATGCGTGACCCTGACACCGGAGTCAATCGATTGGGGTCCTATATGGGGGTGATGGGACAAAGCGATCCGGATATGAGTGGCGCACCTGCCAAGGTAGATCCAGGCGATCTGCAATCCGCTACTCTATACGGCCAGCGCCTGGTTGCGATCGCGCAAAAGACTGCGGCCTAAGCTGCAACCCCAGCACTCCTGTTTAACTAGCGGTCCCGTCTCGTATTACCGTAGAGATTGGCAAATATGGCCCATTGCTAGAAGGAGCGCTTAGGATGATTCAAGCTGTCGCCACCTCGGTGGATTGGAATCTGCTTGCGGAGAAGGCCCTAGCCGGTCAGGTAATCGATCGCCAAGCGGCCTTGGCGGTGCTGCAGGCCGACGATACGGAGCTGTTGTCCCAGCTGGCGGCCGCCTACCGGGTGCGACATCACTACTGGGGCAACCGGGTGCGGCTGCATTTTTTACTCAACGCCCAGAGTGGCCTGTGTCCTGAAGATTGTCACTACTGCTCCCAGTCAAAGATTTCAACAGCCGAGATTGAAACGTATCCGCTGATGGCCAAGGAGCGTATTTTAGCGGCGGCTGACCGGGCCCAACAGCTCAAGGCAGGCACCTTTTGCATGGCTATTTCAGGTCGCACGCCGTCCGCTAAAACATTTGAGCAAATTTTAGACGCGGTCCGGGCGCTTAAGGCCACCTATCCGATGCGACTGTGCACCACCCTGGGTCTCCTCAACGAGGACCAGGCCCATCAGCTCAAGGCGGCAGGTGTGGATCGCATCAACCACAATTTGAATACGGCTGAGACCCACCATGGGGAAATCTGTACAACCCATGGCTACCAGGACCGTCTATCCACAGTACAAGCCGTCCAAGCAGCAGGGTTGACCACCTGTTCCGGCGGCATTTTGGGTATGGGCGAATCGGACGAAGACATTATTGATCTAGCCCGGTCGTTGCGGGAGCTAAAAGTTACCAGCGTGCCAGTAAATTTTCTGATTCCCATTGCCGGTACGCCGTTTGCCCAGCGTAGCGAACTCACCCCCCAGCGCTGTCTGAGGATTTTATGTCTCTTCCGGTTTTTATTACCGTCCCAGGAAATTCGGATTGCCGGGGGGCGCGAGGTGCATTTGCGATCGCAACAACCCCTGGCCCTTTACCCAGCCAACTCCATTTTTGTCGGCGACTATCTCACCACCGCCGGCCAAAGTGCAACCCAGGACTATGCCATGGTGCAGGACGCAGGATTTAGCCTCGAAGCACCCGACGGTAGCCCCATCAGAGACGATACATAGCCGTTATTTGCTATAGCGGCCCACGGACGTTTAAGATGATGAATTCAGAGTGAACGTAGTTCGCCCCAGGGTGAAATTTGGGTATATTTAAGCACCGTCAATTCCCCTAGAGGTTTGCCCTCCATAGGAAGGTTAAACACCATACATACTTTTTGCGGCTGTAAATCTTACTTAAAGCATTGGGAAATCCTGCCGGTTAAAGTGATGTCCACCAGTATGAAAAAGGCATACTAGAACAGGGTGTCATAAATAACTGGGCGGTACGTCTTCTACTTTGATCTTTCCCCCAATGCCAGGTCGGTCAAATCACTGTTCACATCACACACATCTGCTATGACTCGTCGTATTTTTATTGGTGATATTCACGGCCATTATGACGGGCTCATGCAGCTACTAGAAGCAGTTGACCCAGGTCTCAAGGATTCCATTTATTTTGTGGGGGATTTGATTGATCGAGGCCCCAAAAGCCGCCAGGTTGTTGAATACGTTCGTCAAAACGGCCATCAGTGTGTCATGGGCAACCACGAACAGCTGCTGTTGGAGGCATTTCCAAAAGGTGAAGCCCATATGCCCGCATTTCAAGGGTGGCTTTACAGTGGGGGGCAATCCACCCTATCCAGCTATACCAACGTCGACGATCTGTTTGACCACCTCCACTGGATTCAAAATCTTCCCCTATACCTTGACCTAGACGACATTTGGCTAGTGCATGCAGGTGTCAATCCCCACCACACCCTAGCAGAGCAAACCAGCCATGAATATTGCTGGATTCGCGACAGCTTTCATAGCCACAGGCAGCCCTACTTTCCCGACAAACTGATTATTACCGGTCACACCATTACCTTTACCCTGCCTGGCATTAATCCTGGAGACATTGCCAAGGGACCTGGCTGGATCGACATTGATACAGGTGCCTATCATCCCAAAAGTGGCTGGCTAACGGCCCTAGACATCGACAATGCAATGGTTTACCAGTTCAATGTCTTTCAAAACATGCTGCGGATACGGTCCACCGACGAAGCCGAAGCCTATGTAGAACAGCACAAAATCAAACAGCGCTCTAGTCAGCTGGTAAACTCATAGCCCGCTAGCGGTCATCCTTCCGAGCCGGGTCAATATTCCTAAACGTGCGGGATAGGCTGTCGCGGCGGATGGGTTTACTCAAATAGTCATTCATACCCACATTTAGACAGCGGTCACGGTCTTCTGAGCTGGCATTGGCGGTCATGGCAATGATCCAGGGCTGGGGAATTTTCTGACCCATCTGACGAATACGTCGGGTAGCCTCTAAGCCACCCATTTGAGGCATGCGCATATCCATTAAGACCACGTCGTAGCCCCCCTGCTCCACCGCTGCGATCGCAGCCCCCCCCGTCGCCACCGTATCGGCCTGGTGACCCAGCATTTGCAACATATGCTGAGCCACCCGCTGATTGACCGGATTATCGTCAGCAATTAATACGTTTAGACCGATGGCTTTTGGACAGACGGGTTTGATGCCTGAAGACACCGGAGCCGATGCTGGCCCCTGGTGCACATGCACCAGGGCTCGATACAGGGCCGCCTGTTTAACCGGCTTCCACACAACAGCCATGGGGGACAGATCGGAGGGACTCAGATTTTCCTTAAGATCCACCAGCACAATCAGGGGAAGGGAGGGTTTATCCATCGTCTGACGCAGGGACTCAGCGGCACCAATGCCACCAATTTTGGTAATAGCCGCATCTAAGATCACGCCATCAAACTGCTGCCCCTGCTGCACCAGCAGCAGCGCCTCAGCAACGCTGCGGCTAAACGTAACGTCAATATTCAAAGCCGCCAGCTGCCAGCCCATACTCGTGCGCCGGGTAATATTTTTATCAATCACCAACAGCCGTTGGCCAGACCAGCTAGCAAGGACTGCGGATGGTTCTGGCTGCACGATCGCAGAATCTATCTGGGCTCGAATCGTAAAGAAAAACGTACTGCCTTGATCAAGCTCACTCTCCACCCACAGCCGGCCCCCCATGGTTTCAGCGAGGCGTTTACTGATGGTCAATCCCAAACCAGTGCCTCCATATTTACGGGTGGTGGATGTACTTGCCTGACGAAATGGTTCAAAAATCTGGGCAATGCGATCGGTGGGAATGCCAATACCGGTATCTCGAACCGCAAAAAGTAGCAGCACAGACTGCTCAGACGGATGGCTCCAGCGGGTGAGAGGAGCCCCTAGATCATCACTAGCGGCTAGCTGTACCACCACAGCCACCTCTCCCTGCTCGGTAAATTTAACCGCATTGCTCAGCAAATTGAGCAAAATCTGTCGTAGCCGAATGGGATCGCTAATGATAACCGGCGGTGTACTTGGCTCCACCATATAGACAAGCTCTATGGATTTATGGGCGGCGCGATTGGCAACAATGTCTAAACTCTCTTCGATGGAGTGACGCAAATTGACCGGATGCTCTTCTAAAACCAGCCTACCGGCCTCAATCTTCGAGAAATCAAGGACATCGTTAATCAGTGCTAGCAGAGCCTGACTGCTATTTTGAATAGTCTCACTAAACTCTCGCTGTTTTGGGTCCAGGGGAGTCTCTTGCATCATTTCTGAAACGCCGATAATGGCATTTAGGGGGGTGCGCAACTCGTGACTCATCGTACCCAAAAATTCGTTGCGGGCCTGTAGCACAGCGCTGCTGCGCAGACGATCGTTAAAGACAATTAGCCCTTCTGTCAGACTGAGTAGCACAATGGGCGCAGCCATGGGCAAAACATAATTTTGATGCCGCACCCCCCAACAAATACCAAACCAAAGACCGATACCTATGCCCCAAAGCATCACCTGGTGTACAAATGAGCGTCCCTGCAACCCCCAGCTAATTAAGGGACCTGCGATTAAGATAGCCAGCAATATCAGCCGCTGATCGAGCGCTTTCAGCTGACTTTGCTCCAAGAGATTATGCATCACGGCCACATGAACATAAACTCCACCTACGGGATCTCGGCTGTTAAACGGTGTGCGTAATTGCTGGTCAATCGCTGTTCCTGTGGAGCCCACAAAGATAACTTTATTTTTAAAGCTCTTCTGGGGCACCTTACCCTCCAGCACATCCACCAGACTGGCATAGGCCAGGGAGCCATCCTGCACTGGACCGGGCCAGTTAATGCTGAGCTGCTGCTCGACCGGCAGTTCGAGAATGTCCACAGTAAGACTGTAGGCGTGGGCCGTGGCGGCGGCGAGCGAACGACTGTTGGCAATATAAAGGGCATGGCGACGGGTAATGCCATCAACGTCGGGTTCTTGATGGATGTGCCCCACTGCGATCGCATTTTCCCGTAGCTGTGGCGTCGGCTTAAGCGGCTGATCGTTGCGCTCATTGGCCATGGCTAAAACTATCCCGCCATGGCGGCTCATCACCTCAGACAAGGCCCGGTCTGCCGGCCCAGGTTCTGGCATCAAAATATCAAACGTCACCAGGCTTGAATCGGCTGCAGTGAGTACCTGAAGCAACTCAGCATAATAATGACGCGATAGGGGAAACTGTCCCAATTTGCCTAGGGTGCGATCGTCAATGCCAATCACCACCAGTTCATCATTCCAGGGCTGTGCCCCGCGCAAACGGGTCAAAAAATCAGCTGATAAACTTTCAAGATGCCGAAAAGCACCCAGAGAGGACAGGGAAATAACAATACCGCTGACTAGGAGACCTGGTAATAGAGGCTCGCTCCGTAGCAGCAGCTTTCGCCAGTTAGGGAGCCACCAGTTCATAAACCTGTATTTTGCCGAGGGGAGTGGTAATCGTTACCTCAATGCTTTGCCTTCCAGACAGCGGTAGCTGAAGCTCAAAGTTACCGTCAAGATCAATCTGTTGAGTTTCATCATCAATTACCAACAAGTTGACTGGAAAAGTGTTGCCTTCTAGGATCAAGATTGATTCCCCCTGCTGACGTCGACGCTCTAGCCGTAAAAGATTTAGATTGGGATCTTCCGTAATGGGAACAGGAGGAGAGGGAGGTTCTCCTGGAATCGTAAAATTTTGAAAGCCCGCGTTCACAGCCACCGATTCGCCCTGGGCGGCTGAGACAACGCTACCTTCCTCAACAACTAGCGCCGAGCGACCGCTGGGCTGAATAGAAATACCAAAATCTGTTCCCCGAACACCGTTGACCCCAGCCGGAGTGCGGATTTCCAAACGAGAATCTGGATTGGTAAATGGCCGCACAAATACCCTGGCCTGCCCGCGACTGACGTCTAGCTCAGTCACTTTCCCCCCGCGCGGGGTGGTGTAGAATTCCATCACCCTTAGGGTTGTATTTTCAGAAACGCTGACAAAACCAACCTCGGTATCAACCGCAAGCCGGGCCAACGACGCTGGCCCCGTGCGTAAACCGTCGCCCACAGCCCCCAGACGCTGACCAATTTGAGCCTGACGCCACTGCCCGCTTTGAAAATAGTCAACGGTGCCACTGATATTGCGCAGCTCCAACCAGCGGTTGACCCTAACCCTCAGCGGTTGGGCCTCGGCTTTGAGGGACATCCCGGCCACAAGGACCACCCCAGCTAGCAGAGCAAGATGGGGCAAACGGCGCTGCCGAAGTAGTATGCTGCGATTGAGCCAACTCATCATTACAGGCTTCTCCATCCACGTTGTGCACAGATTGCTAATTTAAGCATGGCACGGCTCTCTATCAGCACCCTTGGCAATCATCACAATAGCTTGGGGATTCAGGCCATTTGGCCGAAACGCTCAATTCACCGTACCCACAGCCATTGTAGTCAGCTGAGGGGGGTCAGAAGGTGGCTCAGCGTCGCCCCAGACGACTGTGGTGAATCACCCGTACTTCAAGATCGAGAGCCCCCCTCAGCTGGCTCGCTAGCTCCCTGGCATCACGAGAATTATCAAAGGCGGCAATATGGATGTAGCTGCCCAGGCGAGAAGATGTGAGAAAGGCATCGGGAATACAGGAACGGACAGCGGGCAAGTTATCTTGAAGGCGTCCGGTTAACAAAACAACATAGGGTCGATCGCCCGCCTGACCGATCACAATTCTGTCATCCTGCTCAAAAGTATTAAACGCTTGGGGAGCTTCTAAAAAGCTGCAGCTATCCGTCTGAGCCAGACCATCACCAGATGAGGATAACAGCCCAAACATAGCAGCGACCGTCAGACTGTATATCAGCTTTTGTAACGCACTCATTTTTCCTAGCTGGCCTGCGAAATAAGCAAACCACAGCGTGGGACGCTTAAGTATAACCCTGGAGATAACAGCTACAGCAAATATTCTGATGTATTAAGGCGTTTGCACTTCGCCCAGGTATTACCGCTCAACACATTTTAATATCCGGATATCCGGGGGATAGTAAATTATCCGAACCCGTCTGATGAGAGCCACCACTATCCGCTCCCACTATTGGCTATCGCCGATTGGCCTATTGTTCGTGTCTGCCGGAGGGCTCTTTACTAACCGACGAGTCAACAAGTGCGCCGATGTCAGATCGTGGCTGGTCATCGCCGCCTCTGTGACCCGGCGACGAGAGTGTAGCTGGGGTTGTCCTGACGGGTCTGACGGGTGGGGCTCGGACGAGCGCACGGTTTGCATGGCTGGCGGCTGCTCCTGGGATCGAGCGGCATCGGGTGCTTCCCGGGTTAGACCATTACCTACACTGACCGCAAAGACCAAAAGCGCCACCCCCAGGGTAAGGAGAGGGGCTATATTCTCAGCCCACAGACGCTGAATGCGAGCTAGTAGCGAGGTCTTAGCGGTTGTAGATGAAACCATGATCAGTGAAAGAATTTAATAGCGAACTGGGTGAAGGTATGAATGCTTGAACAATAAACATCAGCGCCTATTATCAATATTATTGTAAAAGTTAATATTTTGAAACAAATATCTGGGAAGTTAGGCAATGGGTAAGGGTCGCATCAGTATCGAATCCTTGGATCGACATAGGCGTTAAGTATATCGATGACAATACTAACCAGAGCAACAATGGTGCCAAAAAAGGTCATCAGTCCCTGCACCACGGGATAGTCCCGCTGGGAGATGGCCTCAAAAAAACGATTGGCTAGCCCCGGCCACGAAAACGTGACCTCGGTCAAAACCGTGCCCCCCAGCAGGGAAGCAAAGGTCAGCCCCAGGATAGTAATGACAGGAATTAATGCATTCTTAAGGGCATGAACGGTAATAATGCGAATTTCAGGAATCCCTCGGGCTCGAGCGGCTTCAACATAGTCGGCCCGCAGGGTTTGTTTAAGATTTACCCGCACCATGCGCTCAAATACACCGCTAATTAAAATACCGAGGGTCAAGCTAGGCAACGCCAGGTGATAGAGCGTTGTACCAAACTGAGACAGGTTACCGTGGAGCAGGCTATCGACCAGATAGAGGCCGGTTGGTCCATCGGGAGGCGTCTGTACCAGGGGAAACCGGGTGCCGATGGGAAACCATCGCAGCTGTACGGCAAATACGAGCTGCAAAATCATGCCAAACCAGTACATGGGTGTGGCATAGGTGAGAATACCAAACAGTCGCCCGCCCGCATCAACCGGGGTATTGGGCCGTGAGGCGGCAACGGAGCCAACGGTAATCCCGACAACAGCAGCAACCGTTAGACCGCACAGGGTCAATTCAACCGTGGCTGGGAAGTGATCGCCAATAATCTGCCAAACCGTTTGCCCCTGGCTAGCAATGGAGCTGCCCAGATCAAACCGCAGCAGATGGCTCAGATAGTCCAGATACTGGAAAATAAGGGGTTTATTGAGGCCGAGCTGCGATCGCAGCGCCTCCTTGGCCTCTATCGGTGCCCTCGGCCCCAGCAGGGCATCCACCGGATCCCCCGGTGTGGCCCGCATGAGCAAAAATACCACCGTGGTGATCGTCCAAATCATCAGCGGTGCCAGCATCAGCCGCGATAGCACATAGTAACGCAGCGCATTAGACCGAGATGCCATGAATTTCTCCCATGTCCATACCAAATCAACCTTTTGTGGGGACGTTCCATGGTTGTGGGGACGTTCCATGGAACGTCCCCGACCGGGCTAGCTTTATTTTCTAATTTGCCATAGCAAAAATTGTTGGTTGGGCTCAACGGCTACCCCATCGACACCTGAGGCGGCAAATACGTAGTCCTTGTTTTGCCAGAGGGGAATGTAGGGCACATCCGCCACCATCACCTGCTGCAAATCTTTGAACAGATCATTGCGTACCGATTCGTCTAGTTCAGCACTTTGCTGTGCCAGCAAATCGTTGGCCGTTGCACTGTAGTAAAACGAGCCATTACCCTGGGTGGCACCGCGCTCACACAGGGTTTCGACTGAGCCCTCGCTACAGCTCAAAAACGGCTGCACAAAGTTGTCGGGGTCAAAGTAGTCCGGATACCAGTTGGATAACACACTGGGGTAAATGCCCTTCTCCACGTTTTCCCACAGGGTGGCGGACTCTGCCGTACTCACCTGCACATTAACCAAGCCAGTCAGGTTGGTCTCAATGGACTCCTTCAGCGTATTGGCAACAACGCTGCGGGTGGTCGACGCGGTGGGATACCAAATCTCAAACTCCAACGGATTTGCTTCAGTGATGCCCGCTGCGGTCAGAAATTCCCTCGCTTTTTCATAGTCACCATCGCCATAAGCTGTTTCAAAAACAGGCTCATGCACGTCAAAGCTTTTGGGGATAAGACTATAGAGCGGTTCGGCCTGTCCCTGGAAAGCGCGCTCGTTGATGATATTGCGATCTACCATGGCGGCCACCGCCTTACGCACATTCAAATCATCAAAGGGCGCAATCTTTTGATTGAGCGACATGTAGTTGACCACGGTCGAGCCCGCTTCAATCACAGTCCATTCTCCCTGATCGGCTTCTCGCTCTAGGGCCGCAATCTGTTCAGGATCTAGGGTTTGGTAGGCCACATCCAAACCGCCAGAGCGAAAGGTGTTGTACAGGTTGGCCGGGCTTGAAAAAATTTGAATATCGATACCGTCATTACCTGGCGCTTCGCCCCAGTAGTCCGGGTTGGCATCTAGCTTGATCACATCGCTGCTAAAGGAGGCCAGCCTATAGGGACCAGTGCCAATAAAGTCCTCAGGCCGGAACTGCCCCTCGCCAATGGTGTAGGTATCCGGGGGCACCGGCGTTACTCCCCAGAATGTCAGCAGCGCCGTCAGGGCCGCAAACGGCTGCTTGAGGACAAGGGTAAGCTCATACTCACCGGTAGCGGTCACCGTCTCAATCTTTTCCGATAGTAGAAACGCTGGCCGACCGCCGTTGTCCATAAATCGCTGAATGGAAAAGGCCATCACCTCCGCGTTAAATGCCGAACCGTCATGTAAAGTCACCCCTTCGCGCAGGGGGATTGTATAGGTGAGGCCGTCGGCGCTGACCGTCGGCATCTCAGTGGCCAGCTGAGGTTCTAGCTCGGTGGTCCCAGGGGCATAGGTATAGAGACGATCCCCCAGGTTGTAGAGCAAAATACCGGGGAAAATTTCATAGGCATCGGCGGGGTCTAAGGTCCGCGCGCTCAGGGTGGTGCCCATGGCCACGCGACTGTCTGATGCGACCGTCTCTGGCTCGCTGCCGCCGCCACAGGCAACGGCTAAAACCAAACACAGACCAAACACACTGATGTAATAACCCAGTGAGCGTCGCCACTTGGGCCAACGCCACCCTAAAAACTGAACCGACATGAGGTATCTCCGATACGCTAGCGAACCGAGGCGACCTACTTAAAACGGCAGATAGAAATGTATTTTAAGTGGGACCCATGGGTGCTAGTTGTACCATTCTCAGAGGTTTCAGGCAATCAGCTGGGGTCTTAATCATGTCGATGTCATCGATTGTAAGTAATCGATTTATGGGACATCGATTCAAGCTTTAATAAACGTGAGCCCCACATCAGCCTGGGGCCACGGGCCAATCGTTGCGGCAGCAGTTCTCACTCAGGGCCAGACAGTATGCCAACTAAATCTCCCCCTCGTTTTCAACCCTCTGGACGGGTTTCTCTCCTGATTGCGATCGCAATCTTTGGAGCCGCCAATGCGGTCACCCGTAAACTAACGGAGCTAGGCGAGCTAAATCTGATCGATGGGCGTAATCCCATCTCCTTTTGCAATGTGTTGTTTATTGGCAACCTATGTGCGCTCATACTACTGTCGCTAACCTACGCAGGGGAGTGGCGCGGTCAGAGATGGCGACAAATCAAATGGCAGGACTGGCTTACCATGACGGTGGTGGCCGTTTTAGGGGCCGCAATTGTCCCCACCCTAATCTTTACGGCGTTGGCCATTACCCCCGTCAACAATGTCATTTTGATCAGCCAGGTTGATACCCCGCTGGTGCTAGCCCTGTCGGTATGGTTGCTGGGCGATCGCGTCAACAAGTGGGTAGTAGCAGGGGCGGTAGTCTCCTTTGTGGGGGTGGCCCTGACGGTGCTAATTCAGCCACCTGGCACTGAAATGGTGACCATGGCCATGGGTATGGAGGTAGGGCGCGGGGCGCTGCTCACCCTGATCGCGGCCGTCATCAAAGCCGTTGCTAACCTGATTAGTAAAATCAGCCTGCGGGAAATTCCCCTGGGAATTTTTAGCGTTTATCGCATGGTTGTCGGCACCCTATTTTTCTTTGCCGCAACGCTGGTGCTTTATGGCCCAAGCCATTTTATGGATGTGGGCTCCCCATTTTTGTGGCAGTGGATGTTGTTTTACGCGGCCATTATTGTTGTTGCAGGCCAGACATTTTGGTTTAATGGCCTCAAACAAAGCACGGCTAGTGAGGTTTCCTTTGCCACAGCGTTTAATCCCATTGTGGGTATTCTGTCCGCCTTTTTGCTGCTGGGTGAGCTGCCCACGGTGGGACAGTACATCGGCGGCGTTGTCATTTTAGGCGGTATCGTATTTAATCAAATCGGCGTACAGCGGTTAAATGTGATCCGACCGACCCAGCGTCCAAGTGACAAGGAAATGCTCGAATCTGGAGGATTTAAGGGTGTGTGAGGACTATTCACCACCCACCGCCCACCGGCAATATACGCACCCAGAACACCGCCAATGTCTTCCCTAGACCAGCCTTATCTCGACCAGCTGACCCAGGCTGATTTGCAGCCCATTTTTATCCTAGGCGATCACCGCTCGGGCACGACACTGCTCTACCAAACCCTGGCCTTAACCCAGTGTTTTAATGTGATTAAGGCCTACCACGTCATTAAATATGACGAGATTTTACACAACTACTTCAACCATATTGAAGACAAAAAACTTCAGGAGCTACAGACTGAGTTTACGCAGTTAGGGATTTGCGATCGCCAATTTGACGCTGTTCCCGTTTCCCCAGTCCTACCCGAAGAATACGGCTTTATCATCCGCAATGCTGGCCATGAGCTTTACATCGACGATGCCAGCCTCTCCACATTTTTAGAAGCCTGCCGCAAGATCCAAACAATCTCCGATCCGACAAAGCCACTGCTGCTCAAAAATCCCTGGTGCTATCCCCGCTTTCTCTACCTTCACCAAACAATTCCCAATGCCCGGTTTATTTTCATACACCGCAATCCCAGCCATGTCATCAACTCCAAACTCAAGGCGGTAGCACAGGTCATGTCGGAATGGAACGCCTACACAGGCATCCTCTCCAAACGGTATCACAAGGTTTTTAAAAATCCCATTTCCCGTCTGGTTTATCGCACAATGTATTCCCCACACTTTAATATTGGGCTCAACAAAGTACTAAAACAATCTGTCAAATCCACCTCTTACTTTACAAACAATATTCAAGCGCTACCAGATACCGCCTACATATCACTTCGCTTTGAAGATCTCTGTGAGCAGCCTAAAACCACCCTAAAAAAGATTTTTGACTTTTTACAGGCTGTTCCAAAAGTCCCGATTGACTACAACTCACTGATCAAAAAACGAGCGACGGCTCTCATGCCCACCGTTAGCCAAAACCAACAGCGTATCTTTAAGCGCTTAGCCCCCTATTGCCAGCTGCATCATTACTCTAGCTAGCGGTCTGACAAAGCGCGGCATCCCCGCTACTAGGACCAGGTTCAAACCCACTGGCCACCATCCACCTACAGCAGTCCGGCAGACTCTTTATTAATCGCCTCAATCAGCTCGTGCTTATTCTCCATAATGCTTTCTCCCTGTATATTCACCCGGTAGCGAATCGGAGAAAGAAACCCCTGAATTCCCAGATGCTTACATTGCATGTGGAGCTTACTCAGAGCCACATGGGGGTCAAAGGCCATATGGGGATCGCTGTCTAAGGTCTTGAGATAACCCGTAAACCCTAAAAACGCAATGCGATAGATCATCTGCTGGGTAAACGCTCCCTGGAAGTAACCGCCGTGGACATCTCGTTTCTGCCGCAGTCCATCCAGCATTAGTAAGAGATAGTCCCACCATCCCAAGGCTTTTTTTCTCTTGGCACGGGTGAGCAATCCCCTAGGCTCCCCCCCTGACTGACCCTGCAGGGAGAAGGTCACGTCTTTATAGTCAGTACAGTCAAAGTAGGTAAAAAAATCAGCGATGGTAATCTTAGGCTGTTTCAATACTTCAGGACTGTTGGCAGGCTGGCTTTGGCTAACCTCAAGCCGCTTTTTCAACAGTTTGGCTAACGTGTTGTAGCCATCCGATCTACACCAGGTATAGGTCAGAAATAAATACTCCATTATTTTGTAGGGATTACGGGCAATGGACTTTGCCAGGGAGGAACCATGAAAGAAATACTCATCTAAAGCAGATAGGTTGATAATGCCGTAGTCCTTAGAATCTTCATAGGTTGCCTTAAGAGAAACATTGCCCAGACGATAGCCCATTGCTTCGCTGCTGCTAGGAAACGTAAAGTAATTAGCGGTGGCCGACGCAATCCGCAGGGCCAGATCCCCCTCACTACTAAACAAGTAGGACTCAGAAAATCGCCGCAGGGAGGAGGAAAGAAAATTGGCTCGACTAGACACAATGGTCAGGATGGGAATATCAGGGGAAGTCAGGATCAGCCGCTCCAAACGAAAGACAGAACCCACGTCCGCTGGAGGTTGGTTGTTGACGGAGCGATAGTCAAACACATCCGACAAAATTCTCACCACGTTGGTGACAACAAACCCTCCCATACTGTGACCCAAAAAAGAGAGTTTTATTTTGCGCTGGGTTTGCTCCCAAAATTTTGCAGCTTTTTCGTCAGGGTCTGGCTCGTCGGGAGTGTGCTGCCTGATATCCTCAGCCTTGAGGCGGACCATGGCCCGGTCGACTTGTCTCAGTAGCTCTACCAAATCTAAGACGCCAAAGTTCTGGGCTCGATAGCGGTCTCGAAAGTACACCACTATACGCAAGAGTACCAGGGTAAAGATAATGGTAGACAGACCCAGGAGAACGGCTAACGTTAGGGCTAATACAAACCCAGCCAGCGTTTCACCAAACGCCGTCAGCTCTAAAATAAGCAAACCAAGGGCCCCGACAAACCCCGTCACCATCAGATCTCGCGGCAGGGGAGGCAGGGCCCAAAACGCTTCCCCCAGTCGCTGGAACTCAATATTTTCAGACGGCCAGCGATAGCCAATAAACACCTGGTTGCCCTGGCAAGGAATGGGCTGATCGTACCGATTGACATACTGAAAAATGTTTTTGTACCAGTCTCGAACGGAGCTACGACCGCTGTTATAACCGTGGACAGCGATCATCAGCTCAGGGTCAGGGCCTTGCTCATTTTGGGTGTAGGTAGTGTAGAGGTGTCGGGCAATCTGCATTACCCCCTGCGCCGCCTCCTGCACCTCTGGCTCGTTCATTTCTTCAGCATTTTCAATATTGGGAGAGGCGCTACTCATGACAAAATAGCCAGGAATTTGGGTCTGATGGGTGGAGGGAGCTCCCGGCTTAATTAGCCGGACCTGAGCCGCCTCTTGACCTGCGTCAATATCCTGGTCGAGGAACGGCATGTCGCCAGGAGACAGCGTGTCTCGAAAGACAAATTTCCGTAGAATCACTGGCAAAGCTTTGGTTTCCATGGCATTCCCCCTTGACAGGCTGCTACGATAGCGAACAAATTTGACCTCTCCAGCCCAGATTGTCGGGTGAGTACCAGCCTTGGATTTTCCCGACGGTGGCTAAGCGTTCTAGCTGGACAAACGCTTGCCATAAGCTACACAGCCAGCCTGGTAGTTTCCGTTTCCCAATAGCTGATAACCAGGCCCCGATCTTACTGAATCCAAATCTCATACACCGATAGCAAAATCTCCACTATGATCAAAATCACGATGTACCACTCTACCCGATGGCTGCTGTCCTGCTGCAAAATTCCAAGCGCTGTCTCAACGCTGCGAGCGATCAGGGCAAGCTTTTGCTCAAGGATCAGCAACCGCTCCCGCAGCTCGTATTCGTCTTCTAAACGCAAATAGAGACGGTTGAGTTCGGGAAAATCCCAAATCGGATCCGGTTTATCTCCAACTTCCACAATACCCAGCATCTTTTGCTGGATCAGCAGCGTCCCGCCGATATAACGCAGCAGCTCCTTTTCTTTGGGGGGACGCTCGTGGGGATTTTGAATGGCTGTCGTAAACGGCTTAATCTGATCAAAGAGACTAAATACTTTCTGCTCGTAGTAATCAAGTACTACGCTTTTTGCAAGGGCCTCTGCCACAATCTGTAGGCGCTCAGCGCTGCAGTCCTTTAACCACAGCGTATCTAGCTCTAGGCGCTCTTTTTTTTCTGAGTGGAAGGCCAGCCGGAGCTGCTCACACACGGTCTCCCCTAGCGGTTCCTTAATCAAAGGCCGGAGCGAGTCCAGATACTGGATTTCTTCTGTCGCATCCAGATTAAAGACTACGACCACGCCATAGCGTAGCAGTACCGCGCAACCAGATGCCCCCGCCCGCACAATCAGTGGATTGGTCGATAGGGCGTCGGTGGTTTCCAAGGTCTTGAGAATCAACCGTTCACCCACCAGGTGGGCACGAACTACAATCCGGTCTTCTGTGGACCAGCCCAGGGGCACCGGCGATAGCTGAGCACCCGCGGCAGCTGGCGTCGTTAGGGAAACCATATAAAGGCAAGTCTATGAATATTACACAGATTCCATAATACGCCGGGTCTAATACGGTCCAAACATAAAGTTGACCGGTGCAGAAGGCTCACTGATGTAGAAAAAATCATGGATTAGCGTCAGCACCTCATCCTGGTTGAGCACGCCGTCTTGATTGACATCTAGATTTAGAAAAATAGAGGACGCATAGATCGGCAATACATTAAATCCGCTCAGCAAACCAATCCATTCCTGTTCGCTAATGTGTCCGTCATTGTCCTGGTCAAACGCGGCAAACAAGAGGCTAACCAGCGCAATTACCCGGCTGGTATATTGCTTCATATCATCCAAGATCTGTTCGTAGTAATGCAGCCATTCTGCCAGGGTGATGCGGGCATCGCGGTTTTGATCTGCCGCCGCGCAAAGACAGAACCAGTCCTGCTGCAAATGGGCCAAAATTTGCTCATACTGGGGCTGTAGCCCTTGCCTCAGGGAAACCAGACGCCTCGCTAGGGCAATAAAGTCCTGCTGGATCAATACGCCATCTTCGTTGGTATCGTACAGGCGAAACAGCTTGGTTAATTTGCGTGTCTGAACATCGGTCAACATTGGCAACCTGGCATAAGCGTAAGTTCAGATGATTCTAGACGCTGTGGGCACGTTTGTGGATTTTCTTGG
>JBCCAQ010000262.1:0-7377 GCA_039814735.1 Cyanobacteria bacterium P01_A01_bin.15 | reverse complement strand
CTTAACCCGGCGAGACACGGTTACAGCACTGATACCCAAGCGCTCAGCTGTTTCCTTTTGGGTGAGGTCGTGGAGAAAGACAAATTCTAAAACTTCCCTTGTCCTACGTTCTAGCTGTGCCAATCCCTGCTGGAGTCGAATACGATCTTCCTGGGCTAGCTGAAAGCTGCGGTACTTTGGATCGGGGAGTAAATCACTTAGGGAGGCAGAGCCGCTACCTTCTTCCTGAATAGGAGCGTCCAAACTGAGCAACGAGCGATTGCGGCTGGCTAGCTTAACATCCTGCCATTCCTGCACGGTAATCTTTAGCTCGTCGGCGATTTCTTGGTCCGTCGGTTTGCGGTCTAGGGCCTCCTGCAGCTGACGAATGACGCGGGCTGACTGATGCTGGAGTGACTGCCATCGCCTTGGAATGCGAACAATGGCGCTGCGATCGCGCAGATAGTGCTGAATTTCACCTCGAATATAGGGAATGGCGAAGGAGCTAAAGGCGTACCCCTTAGACATGTCAAATCGCTCAATGGCTCGAATCAGTCCCAGACTGCCCACCTGCATCAAATCATCGAAGGTTTCATTGGAATGGTATAGCCAGTGGTGAGCTTCTCGGCGAACCAAACCGAGATTCATTTTAACTAGCTTATTACGCAGCTCTGGTGAACAGACTCTTTGATAATCATTCAGCAGCTCTAGAGTTTCACTTTTGAGCGCTTTGTTAAGTTTGGACGACATGGAGAACCCCTTTGACATGTATACGCTCAACCCTATGCCCACTGGTATGGATGCACTATTGAGTCAACGATAAAAACTTTGAAGGCGTAACCTGGCCTTAAGCCACTACATCAGGTAATAACTCAATAGTGGACAATCAAGCATAGAGAGCACAGTGATTGAAATCACAGCTCTTCATCTATCAGCTTCAGGTTACTCGGTAGGATCTTGCCTGAACAAGGCCGTATATACGGAAGTCCATGCCGAATGATGTAAGTAACCTTACGGTTAGCAGAAAATTCTTCACGGTGGCTTTACGTACCGCGTATAGCTTTTAAAGCAAATAGGGCAGATGTTTCTAGAAACATCTGCCCTATTTGCTTACGCTAGTGAGTCTATTGGCCAGCTGTTGGCGGTGCAGCTTTTTAGGCTTCTAAGGCTTCTATGCGGCCATAAAACAGACCCTGAACTTTAACATCAGAGGGCTCTGCGGTACCCATATCGGTATCAGAAGGCTGTTCACACTCAAACGTGCCGGCAATTTCGCCTGTAACACTGTCAACCTTCTCTACCTGGAGCGAAATACTACCCTGACCTACCTCAAAGGACTTCATATTTTCTTTTATGAGTTCTTCGGTATCGCCACCTGCTGGTAGTGCCACGGCCGTATCGTAACCAGTTGTTAAACCACGACCTTTTGGATCTAAAAAGTTGGAGGTGCGATAAGAGGGCACCCGATAGTCACCAACAAAGTCAGTTGATGAGGTAACAGCGCTTAAGCCAGCCTGGGTCTTAGCGACTAAGCCTTTGATGGTAAATAGGAAAGGTACCTCTTCACCACCCGGCAGTAGGACAGTCACAGCTTGAAAGTCCATGCCGTCCTTTTCACGGAAGACCAGACTGCCGTCATTATCAGCCTCTAGCGCTCCTCGAACCTGGTCTAAACTGGACGTGTAGCGGGTCAAAGATTTGCCGGAAACAAACTCAGCCTCTCGGCGTTTGTTGCTAGGCTCTTCTTTAACAAAAAAGCTGGTGGGCTCCAAACATAGACCCGCAATCTGATAGGTTTGACCGTCTTCGATTGCAATCTCCCCACGACGCACACTAGAAATTTGAGGACAGCTGTTGGCAAGCCCAGTATTTCTAATCTGATCGTAGGTTAAAGGGGTGTCACCATCAGCACTAGGAGCATCGCTACAGGCTGTCAGAACACCTATACAGAGTGCTAGAAATGCAACGATTAGGGCACGATACCTCATGGTCAACCTCAAGCAAAAAAATACGTAAAAAAAATTGTCAGTGCTTACGAAACTGACTAGGGGCTGATGACGTTGCCTATACCCAAAGCTTTTTGTTTCAAAAAGCCCTTTTGCTAAAGCTGACCGAAGTCGCCCTCAGGATAGCCAACTAACCTTCCCGAAAATATTTTACACGGACAGGTCCCCGGTGGTGGCTGAAAATTGCCAAATCTGCTGTATTGATTAGTCTTATTGAGTGCTGGTACGGTGCCGGTGGATCGACTGATTTGGGCTACACTGTCTGCAGCGTCAGGTTTTGGTGATACTAGGGTAAACGTACTTGATGGAATTGCACTACTCTTCAGATCCTTCCCGTGAGCAGGCTGCTGATATTGAGGAAATTCAAATGTCGGTGCAGGCGGCTGCTGATAAGAGAGCGGGCGATTGTGCGGCCCTTTTACTATTGTTAAGACAGCTAGAAGAGCTCCATCGAGAGATTCGTGAAACACTTTTCCAGGAATCTCTGCCGACCAATCGACAGCGTTTGTACTCCTTGCTTAAGGATATTGAGTTGAACGGTGGATGGCCCTATATTCAGCGGGTAAAGCTTGCGGAGCTGCTAAAGTCGCTGGCTCCTCTGCCCCCATCTGACACCTCAGATGGATAAATGTGGAAATAAAAATGCGGTTATGGATGCTGTGGACACCTAATACATCCGCACATCGGCAAGCATCTACACAAAGGGTGATACAATTTGCCAGCTTTTGAATGGCTAGGGGGCGGCCAGCTGTTCAGGAGCTGGCTCAACGGTTTGATGGGTCCCTAAAACAGCTCACTATTTGTTGGTTACTCATTGTGTTAGGTATGGCTAGTCTGTGGCGTTTGGGTAATGTATGGAGCCGGTGTTTTTTGGCTGGGTTGGTGGTGGCCCTGGCGATAGCTCTGAATCCTGTGCCTGGAGCCGCTCAAACCGGGCAACTGAACAGCTACTGTCAGCTGTCTCAGGTGGAGGTGGATGCTAAGGAATCCCTGCGTCAGCAGGCGGCTGGTGGAGATACGGTTGCGATCGCACAGTACGGCGACCTGCTAAAGCGCCATGCCGACATGCTACAGGCCTGTCGACGGCGCCAGTGGCCTCAGCAGCAGGCCATTTGGATGCGTCTGTATCCCTGCGATTTGCGACCCGGCGTGCTCGATGCCCTAATGGACCGGGTTGTGAATCTAGGCTACACCGAGGTCTATGTCGAGGCGTTTTACAACGGTCAGCTGTTGATTCCCAAACGGGACAATCGCAGCGCCTGGCCCAGTGTGGTCCAGCAAAGCGGCTATGAAAATCGAGACCTGCTAGCGGAAGCGATCGCAGTAGGCCACAGGCGCGGTCTTAAGATGTACGCCTGGATGTTTACCATGAACTTTGGCTATTCCTATGGCCAGCGTCGCGATCGCCAGCAGGTGTTAGCTCGTAACGGTAACGGTGAAACCACCTCGGCGTTTGCCAGTCGCGGCGGCAGCAATAACCCCGAAGAGATTTTTATTGACCCCTACAGCTACCAAGCTCGAAACGACTATCGCCAGATGCTGCAGCTAGTGCTGCAGCGCCAGCCAGACGGCGTGCTCTTTGACTATATTCGCTATCCGCGCGGCATCGGTAGCAACTCTGTTGCGGGCAGCGTTGGCGATCTCTGGATCTATGGCAGTGCGGCCCAAAACTCATTACTCCAGAGAGCCTTAAACAATAAAGGTAGAGAGCTAATCCGGCAGTTTCTCGCCAAGGGATATCTCACGGACGGAGACATCGAGCAAGTAGACATGCAGTTTTCCAATGAACCAGAACCCCTGTGGCAGAGTCGGCAGCTATCCGGCAGTACTAGCGAAGTCCCAGCCTCGGTGCGTCGTCCGGCTTTACAGTTGGAACTGTGGCGGTTGAGCGTTGCCCATGCGGCGCAGGGAGTCATTGACTTTCTCAATACGGTAGCTCAGCCCGTTAGACAGCAAAATATTCCTACTGGAGTTGTCTTTTTCCCCAGTGCAAACCAGCCCGTTGGCACCCAGGGGTATGATTCTCGGCTGCAACACTGGAATCGCTTTCCTCCATCCATGAGCTGGCATCCCATGGCCTATAGTATCTGTGGTAACACCCGCTGTATTGTGCAAGAAATACAGACGGTCCTGCGTCAGAGTAATGCCGGTAATGTTCGTCCGGCTTTAGCTGGTGTATGGGGACGCTCCATCAACAATCGACCATCTCTTGAAGCCCAGATGGATGCTATTCGGCAAGCGGCTCCAAACATCAGCTCCGTCAGCCACTTTGCCTATTCTTGGCAAGATCCAGAATTTGACCGTGTTAGAAAGTTTTGTGAGCTGCCTTGAGGCGTAATCCGGGGCTCAGTTGCTGGTCGTCCGTGTTTGTCGATCTTCTGTCTTAATACCTTAGGCGTGAGAGCATTTCGTGAAAGCTGCTGGGCTTTGCCCTCTTTGAGAACGAGCTGTCGTCAAGCGTGTAAAAACCAAACAGCAGGTAAACGCCAACAGTGATAATTAGAGCTTGCCATAAACGCTGTCCCACCCTAATACCTCACACGTTTGTAAGCGTTTAGCTTATGGGTGAGCTTCTGGACTTGTACCCAGCAATGTTACGTAAATGAAAGTGTCACATTGCGAACTCTGCTCTACAGATGTAATCCACAATCGAGCTTGGATAAAGATCTGAATAAATCCTGAAAATAAGGCACCGCAACCCTTTCGAAGAGCTGCGGTGCCATAAAAGGTAACGTCATTTTAACGATACCAGTCGATCAAATCTAACTTTTGGAACTATTCCACACCCTCGATTCGATTTTCAACTTCTTCGTAAAGTTCCTGCAGACGTTCGACATTTTCATCACTCGTTTCCCAATAGCCTCGACCGTTGACCTCCAGTAACGTGGTCACCATGCGACGGAACGAGTTTGGATTAAGATCCATCAGGCGTTTACACATTTCCTCGTCCTGGATAAATGTGGTGTTGGTATCCTCATAAACCCAGTTATCAACTGCATCGGCGGTGGCTGACCAACCCATAGTGTTGACCAAACGATTGGATAGCTCACGCACCCCTTCATAGCCATTGGCAAGCATGCCTTCGTACCACTTAGGATTGAGCAGTTTGGTTCTAGAGTCTAGTCGAACGGTCTCCGATAGGGTCCGTACCTGGGCATTGGCTGTGGTGGTATCAGCCACAAACGAGGTAGGCTTCTTGCCGTCATCACGCAGCTGAGAAACAACCTTAGTTGGGTCAGAATCAAAATAGTGGGAAACATCCGTCAAAGAGATTTCCGAAGAATCTAGATTCTGGAAGGTAACATCAGCGGTCTTTAGGGATGCCTCAAACAAATCACGAGACTGGTCCATAACACCAGGATTGTCAGAATTAAAGGCAAAAGACTTGCGCTTGAGGTACATCTCCTGCAGTTCGGATTCCTCTTCCCAGCTGCTGTTCTCCACCGCTAGATTGACATTGGCCGCATAGGAACCCGACGCATTGGAGAAAATACGTGTAGCCGCTTCGCGCAGCGATAGACCCATTTCCTCGGCTTGCTTGAGAGCATGCTTACGAACAAAGTTCATCTCTAGGGGCTCGTCTGCTTCGGCGGCCATTTTCACGGCCCGATCAAGCAGCGCCATTTGGTTGACAAACAGATCGCGGAATACACCCGAGCAGTTGATGACTACATCAATTCGAGGACGCCCTAGTTCTTCTAGGGGAACAATCTCTAGCTTGTTTACCCGACCGAGGGCATCAGGTACGGGCTTCACACCCACAAACCAAAGCATCTGAGCCAAAGATTCGCCATAGGTTTTGATGTTGTCAGTTCCCCATAGCACGGACGCAATCGTTTCAGGATACTGTCCGCCATTGTCCTGACGCTGACGCTCCAGCAGTCGGTCTACCACAGTCTTCGCGGACTGCACCGCCGCCGTAGTTGGAATGGACTGGGGATCGAGGGCGTGAATGTTTTTGCCAGTGGGCAACACATCTGGGTTACGGATGGGGTCGCCGCCGGGACCGGGTAGCACGTACTCCCCATCTAACGCTTTTAGCAAGGAAGACAGCTCGTTATCGGCGACAACTTGCTTAAGACAGAACTGTAGATACTCAAAGAGAGGCTTGAGGGCGTCTTCATCTACATTGTTGTAACCAAGCCGGTGCAACGCCTCTACCCAAGGATCTTTGCTTTTGCCAAAGTTAAGTAGATTGAGCATGCTCTTGAGAGACACCCGCCCCTCATCGTCGAGCTGCTCATTGACAATGGCACCTACGGCCTCCCGAGTAGCTTCGTTGATCTCGTACAAAAGCTGTACGTCATCTAAAACACCTAAATCACTCTTGTTGTAGATTTCGTCAATGTCACGCTCCAGGCTTTCGGCAATAATACGCTGGAGACTCTTGAACCCTTCTTCTTCACGGTCGAGACCGGCGATATTGACCAGGGTAGCCACAGCCTCTTCGGCGGTGGGAGGTTTGCCAATAACATGGAGACCGCAGGGAAGTAAGCGAGACTCGATTTCCATCAGCTTGATGTAAATCTTGCCCACCAGGGTGTCACGCTCTTCTTTGCTAATTTCGCTGGCATCTTCTATCTCAGGCAGTGTGACGTCGCGGTCTAAATTAACCTGACGCGCCTTTTCGATAATGGCATTGACAATAGAAACAGCGCGACCGCCTTCTTTGAGCCCCTGGTAGGAGCCAATTAGTTCGCTGAGCTCTTTTAACCCCTTGTACAAGCCAGCATTTTCAGCGGGTGGCGTTAGATAGCTGATCGTTTCCGCATAGCCACGGCGCTTGGCGATGGTCGCTTCAGAAGGGTTGTTTGCTGCGTAGTAATACAGGTTGGGAATGCTGCCAATCAGATTATCGGGATAGCACTGTCCTGACATGCCCATTTGTTTGCCGGGCATAAACTCTAGCGAGCCGTGGGTGCCAAAGTGCAGCACCGCATCCGCTTTCCAGATCTTTTCCAAAAACGTGTAGTAGGCTGCAAACCCATGGTGAGGGCTAGCGGAGCGGGAAAATAGCAGCCGCATGGGGTCACCTTCGTAGCCAAAGGTGGGTTGCACACCAATAAACAGGTTGCCGTAGGTTTTACCGTACACCAGCAGGTTTTGGCCATCGGTGTTGAGGTTGCCCGGCGGTGGTCCCCAGTTTTCCTCCAAGCGTTCGGAGTAGGGGGTGAGCTGCTCATACTCAGCTACTGACATGCGGTAGGCAATATTGAGTTCAGGGCTGTTGTACTGAGCCTGGGCATCGTTGATCACCTCAAGCATGAGCGCTTCAGCCGAGTCGGGCATGCCTTCAACGGTATAGCCACCGGCCTTCATGTCTTCCATGGCTCGGTAAATAGACCCAAAGACATTGAGGTAGGCCGCCGTTCCTACATTTCCTTTGTCGGGG
>JBCCAQ010000368.1:0-3503 GCA_039814735.1 Cyanobacteria bacterium P01_A01_bin.15 | reverse complement strand
TCGGTCCATGGAGTCATATTCCCTGGAGCCGCCAGGTGGGGGAGGTGGACTTTGGTCCTGAAGCCATGAATCCCATCGATCGGCTACAGGTGCAGTGGTTTGACTATTTTCTAAAGGGTCAAGGCAGTTTGGACCCGAGTTTAGTCCATCTGTTTGAGATGGGTAGCCATCGCTGGCGGCATTTAGACACTTGGCCTGTGGAGACAGAGATGTGCCAATATCGGTTGCAAAGTTCTGGCTTAGCGGGAATGCGGGAGGAGGATGGTGAGTTAGTACTATCCCCGGCAGCAGCAACGGACCAGTGTGATGTGCTGGTGCATGATCCATGGCGGCCAGTGCCAGCGCTGGGGGGTCACGCAAGTTGGCCAGGGGGGAGTTGCGATCGCACAGCCCTAGAGGGTCGTAGCGATATCCTCACCTACACCACACCGCTGCTGGAGCATGATTTGGCTGTCGCTGGTGAGGTAGGCGTTACCCTCAAAATCCAGACAGATGCCGCCAGCTACGACGTCTGTGCGGTTTTATCAGTGGTGCGCTCAAATGGTCGTGTCTTTAATTTAACCCAGGGATACAGGCGTGTTTTTGAATCCGGTAATGCGCCAGTGACGGTTCCGCTCCAACCCACCTGTTTTCGACTATCTGCGGGCCAGGCACTGCGGTTAAGCCTAAGTGGGGCCTGTTTTCCGGCCCATACGGTAAATCCTGGCATCCGTACTGATTCCCTAGATACGGTACCCACCATTGAGCACCAAATCATTACCCTGGCAATTTATCAGGACGGCGGCACATTGCTGACCTTGCCATTGGCTTAATCGTCTAATTCGATGCCTTTAGCTTTGAGCTTGGCTTTGAGTGCCTGGAGTTCTGCTTCTGCTTGGTCAGCTCGCTGTGCTTCTTGGTTGGCTCGCTGTGCTTCTTGGTCAGCCCGTTCTCGCTGTTCATCAGGAATTAGGAGCTTCTGTTCGGTCTTAAGATCGTAAAACTCAATCAGGGTAGCGGCGGCTGTTAGTCGCAGCCCCATCACCTGGCTGATGCCATCAGTAATCGGCACATAGGTCTCGTTTTCTAGACGATAGCCTCGCAACCCTTCAGTGATCCATTCTGCTTTGGGGTCGAACTGCCAGTATTCCAGCACTCCCATGGCTTCATAGAGTTCGTACTTACTGACTTCGTCTTTCTGGCGAGTTCCTTTGGAGGTCATTTCAAAAATCACGGCTGGAACCGATCCTTCTTCCCAAACCTTATAGCTGTCCCGACCACCGGACTCGACATCAAAAATGACCATGACATCAGGAGCTACCCTGAGATTGGGCAGCCCCTGGGCGTAGTACAGAAACTGGTTACCTAAAACCGTGGCTTGCTGGCCCTGCAAATACTGGCGTAGCACTTCCAGCGTGACAAATAGGGCGTATAGGTGGTCGTAGGTTTCCGCCACTGGGGTGCCGTCTCCTGCGGGATAGACAATTTTCTTTTTTGTGGTGTTGGGGAGTATGGCCGTCATTAGCATTCTCCAGACGTACAGGCGTTCCATGGAACGCCTCTGCAGATAAAATCTCGGGATCTTATAAACTATAAAATCCTTATCCCTTAGGTACCTTTGTACTTATTCTACTGATGACTGGGTGAGTTTGCCACCTAGACCTGCAATACACCTTTAGAACTGGGAATGGCATGGGCGCGACGGGGATCAACTTCGGTGGCCATGCGCATGGCGCGGGCAAAGGCTTTAAAGGTGGCTTCGATAATGTGGTGGGAGTTGATGCCGTCAAGCTGGCGGATGTGCAGGGTCATCAGACTGTGGTGGACGACGGCCATAAAAAATTCGCGCACCAGCTGGGTATCGTAGGTGCCGACACGCTGGGTAGGGATTTCAAGACCGTAGGCGAGATAGGGGCGACCGGAGAAGTCTAGGGCGACTTGAATGATGGATTCGTCTAGGGGGGCGACAAAGTGGCCAAAGCGGACAATGCCTTTGCGGTTGCCAAGGGCCTGATGGAGGGCCATACCCAGGGTGATACCGACGTCTTCGTTGGTGTGGTGGTCGTCGATTTCGAGGTCTCCTTTGGCTTGGATATCGAGGTCGAAGAGACCGTGGGAGGCGATTTGGTGGAGCATGTGGTCGAGGAAGGGGATACCGGTGTTGGCGATGCACTGACCGGTGCCGTCAACGTTGATG
Source organism: Cyanobacteria bacterium P01_A01_bin.15 (assembly GCA_039814735.1). Classification (GTDB taxonomy): domain Bacteria; phylum Cyanobacteriota; class Cyanobacteriia; order Phormidesmidales; family Phormidesmidaceae; genus Leptothoe. The sequence continues at coordinate 1,327 of JBCCAQ010000368.1, read as the reverse complement.
GTGACGCTCACGTCGGTTTCTTTGGTGGTGCGGGTGACGGTGGCGGTGCGGGTGGGGAATTCGAGGTTCTGCATGGGGATGGTTTGATGGGGGCTGCCTTGGTGGTTGCCCTGGACGAGATTTTGGGTTGTTTGGTTTGATGGGCTGCTCAGGGCTTTCCTCCCTGAAACCCTCCTAATGTGGGGGCCTGAACTCCCCCACGCCCCCCGACATAGTGATCGATAAGCGCACAGTGTATTGGTGAGGCAGGGTTACGGCTGGGGGATTACGCTGCTACGCATTCGCTACGCACCGTAAACGAGTAGTTTGCTTTTGGACTTTGTTTTTAGACCTAGTTTATCTGGGATGAAGGCTCTGTGGTTTACTCCATTTCCCCTTTCTCCCTTTCCCTTTCCCCGCTCCCATTGCTTAAAACATCTTCTCCAACACGCTGCGGATGATGTCGTCGGTAACCTGGTCGGTGACAAAGGCTTCGCCGATACGTTTGGGAAGAACGAAGCGGACTTTGCCGGATTTGACTTTTTTGTCGCTGCGGAGGGTGATTAAAATATCGTCGATGCTGATGTTTTCTGGGAGCTGGGTGGGGAGACCGGCTTTTTGGATCAGGCTGAGCTGACGGTCGGTGGCGGTTTGAGGCCAGTGGTTGAGGGCGGTTGCGATCGCACCCGCTGCCACCATGCCAATGCCGACGGCCTCACCATGGTTGACTAGCTTGTATCCCGTCAGGCTTTCCACCGCATGGCCAACGGTGTGACCATAGTTCAAAATTGCCCGCAGACCGGCTTCTTTTTCATCTTGACTCACGACATCCGCCTTGGCCTGACAGGAGTGCTCAAGCATAGCGTGGATCAGCTCTTTGCTGACATAGCGCATCTGGTCCAGGCGTTTGGCCTGCTCTAGCTGGTCAAACAGTTCGGGGTTCCAAATAATGCCGTACTTAATCACTTCAGCCATGCCCGCGCGAAACTCTCGACCGGGGAGCGTGGCAAGCACATTGGGATCGATCAGCACTAACCTTGGCTGGTGAAATGCGCCAATCAGGTTTTTGCCCTGAGGATGGTTGACGCCGGTTTTGCCCCCGATGGAAGCATCCACCATGGCCAGAAGTGATGTAGGCACCTGAACAACGGCAATACCCCGTAGCCAGGTAGCCGCCGCAAATCCGGTCATGTCACCGATGACGCCACCACCAAGCGCCACCATAATTTGGCATCACCCTTTCCGGGCTTTTCTATGCTTTTCAGGTCTTCAATTGCACATGCGCAATCGTCGTTCGGAAAATCGGACACCATCGCCGCTATCAGAATGTCGTTTTGAGAGCGGCCAT
>JBCCAQ010000237.1:0-8316 GCA_039814735.1 Cyanobacteria bacterium P01_A01_bin.15 | reverse complement strand
TTACATCCAATGGACGACAGGATTGCGTTCAGCAGCCATGATTTTACTTCAACGCGGCTTTCAATTGGTGACACGAGATCGCAATCGAACTCCAGTTTCAGCAGCAACTTCGTTGGCGCCTATCCTTTTGGCATGTCTCCATCTAGAAGGTGAGACATTTGGTGGTGCTTGATACCATCGGTCTTTCTTTGGGGGGATTTAGCCCAGATAGCTGCTGGGGTATACCTATAGCTGTGGCTGACACGCTACTGAATAGACCGCATTTGCGACTTCCCAAAATCTCATTTGATAGCAGATATTGTTGTCTGTGTTGTCTGTTGGGTAGAGGGTCAGCCGGTCTACTCAATATAAGGAGGCAGATATGTCCACCAAGCAACTCTATCAAAAAGAGATTGAGGGAAAGCTGGAAGCATTGGATGCCCAAATGGCTGAAATGCAAGCCAAGGCCGATAAGGCCAGCGCTGACCTTAAGGTTCAATATTATGAGCAGCTACGTACGCTTTCTGAGCGTCGAGAAACAGTTCAACTTAAGCTGCAGAAACTGAATCAGTCTGGCGAAGCCGCATGGGAAACCATGAAAGGTGGGGTTGAAAATGCCTACGGTGAACTGAAGCAGGCCTTTGACAAGGCCGTGTCTCAGTTTTAGTTGTGTCAGCGAATGTTAGCAGATTGAGGAAAAGATCTATGATTTCTACCACCCTTTTCACGTGGGTACGTGCAGCCAAACTATTCGCAGTGGCGTTTGTCTGTGCTGCCAGCCTATTTGTCAGCAACGCGCCTGCTTTTGCCTTTGGGACCAAGACTCCCGCCACACCTACTGAAGGCACGGCCCAGCTAGACGATACCTACGAAGCGGCCAAGCAGACCACCCAAGGACAACCCCGAGGTATGGGTGAGGTTCAAGAGAAAGCGTCTAGTGGATTAAACGGTGTTCAGGGTACCGCCGATGCGAGCAAGATGAAATCACCGGGCGATTCAGCAGGGGCTACCACGGTTAAAGGTCAGGTCAAAGACACCCTTGATTCTGCCCTTAATGATTAGCATCTGGGTGAGTCAGGTCGGGGGCTTTAGGATAGCCTTGGGCTGAGGGCGTGGACTCACCCTATAAAAAATATCGATGGCCATGAACCTAAAAGAATAGGTTTATGGCCATCGATATTTAGGTTCTGACTGGTCTTAACATCTTACATCGGGGGTTTGTTCTCTTTAATCGGAAAATCAGCACGGTTGAAACTGTTAATTTTGTTACTACATGTCCGCTAGTTTGACAATGCTCAAGTAGTTTGTTTCAATAGGAATTGAAAGGACTATTGAAAAGTAGTTTTTGCGTTTTCTTGAAAACGCAGTATCGTCGAAAAAGTAGGAGATAGATGCATGTTCATAGGTGCATATCTCCCCGAGATTATACTGACATCTACAGCTGTTTATCTGTTGGGTGTTCGCGGTGTGTTATCGCTGATTCAGAGCTTAATTGTAAGGGGAGAAATGTCTTAGCTGACATTTTTTGATGCGGTACCGGTTAATTTGACCGGTACCGCATTGTCGTGAAAGGGACCAACCTTTCCCGGTGAGAATGGATCAACCGGAGAGATGTTGAATGCATACCTCTCCAGTCAAAAGCCTGGTTACTGCTGGGGTAGGTCGGTCTGAAAACGGCTGCACACCACCTCTACGGGGGACCATGCTGAAAACCAGTAGTTCTCCTGTAGGACGGCTATCGGTGCTGTTTGATCTAGATCTCTTTGATCGGTTTGGAAGTGGACCAGGGCAATGTTATTCATGCCCACGGCCTCTTGCCCGGCTTGAAACCAGCGTGTGTTCCAAAATTTGAGCCAATCAATCACGGGGAGATGAGCTGATTTAAGTCGGGGTGAGGTCAGCCAGAACATGTCGGGATCGACCGTTGCGGACCGGGTCGGCTGGCGCTTTATCCATTCGACCCGGCATTGCCACTGGGGCGGCTGCGATCGCGTAGACGGATAGCTTGCGCCCTCTTGCATACGGGGGGGATCTGACCAGCCAAACCACTGGCGAGGCCGTTCGGGCAGCAGCCACTGTTTGAGCCGGGTATGCAGCAGTCGCGTTAGCAGCTCCTGGTTTTTGATGGCGCTGGAGACTAGCTGTACTAGAACGGATTGCTGACCCGACTGCAGGTGCTGATATGAAAGGCGCACCGCTGAACTGTAGTGAATGTCGCCGGATAGGACAATGACTGACTGGCGCTGTTGAAAAAGCGTTGTCAACAGTGTTGCTAGGGCTTTTTCATTTAGGTTCCAGGAGTCGCCGACATCGGCTGAGAAGACTTTTCCATTTTTGAGCTGCCAGGTTTGAATCCAATCGAGCACTTTCATGCTGATAACGTTGGTGGAGGCGACAACCAGGGTGACGGATGGCGGAGCAGCCCCCTGGGATAACGGCTTAGAAAGCTGCTGGTCAAAGGCGCTAGGGCAAAGCAGCATGGGGGGAGCAGTGGGCTCAGCGTCGATGGGGTAGCCCCGGCGGGTGCGGGTATCTAGCACGATGACCTCGTGGCAGGGACCGTTGACTGTGTAGTCCCACCGGATGGCGGCGGCGGCTCGTTTAAGTACCCAGACGTCCTGGTCTTGAGTAAATTCGGGTAGTCCTGTGTGGTCATGGGCCGGGGGCAGACCGAGGTAGGCTGCGATCGCAGCCATTGCTTCTCCATCGGTGCCCTGGGAGCGAGACCAGCGCTGCGTTGCGGCCAGCAGTTTGCCACCGGTCTGGTCAGCCTCAAACTGCCAGGGCGTATTTCCCCAAGCCTGAAAGATGGCATAGCCCAGCAGGGCATTTTGCACAGCGCGGCGACCCAGGGGGCGACCTAGCACCCTTAAACACCAGGTCTGATTGAGATTCCAATCGTCGCTGACATCGTGGTCATCAAAAACGGTATATGTGGGAATATTGGCAACCGCCCGCCGCACTTTCCACAGGGTGTGCATAAACTGCTGGATGTGGTGACGGTCTTTGTCCCAGCGGCGAATGGCCTGACGCCCCGATGTCATCTCTTTGCCGGGGGGCAGATCCACCGGCCAGCAGACCGGTGAGCGCTCTAAAAGGTACAGGGCACAAAATTCTCCAAAGCTGAGAAAGTGGCTGGTGACTTTCTCTTCTTTATTGTCCAGGCCAGCTGTAAACCCGGCCTGGGTGGTGACCAACTTGGCCCGTTTTCCGGCGGGCAGCTGTTTTGGGGTGGCGGTCTGTCTGCTGTCGACCGGCAGGGATTCTTCCCAGCCCAGCAGGGTATCCCCCACGGCGGTGGCCACCCACTGCAGCGGATCGGCCACGTCATCTCCATAAACCTGGTCGCCGGTTAAGAACAGCTGGTGGGGACGTTCCTGGGGCTGGGTCGCCGCCGCCTCTAGCAGGCAATCCAATATGGGCAGCGTGTCAAACCCTGGACCGTGGGGTTTACGGCAGGAACCATGGATAATCTTGAGATCGCTAAGCCGGTCTGGCGGCAGGGAAAATGTAGGTTTTTGGTGGTTGAAGTAGCTGATGGTCGCCGTTGGTATCCGCTCACTGCGCAGCGCGTCCATGAGTGTGTAGGTTTGGTCGGCGACAAACTGCAGATCGTAGGCGTAGATCGCATCGCCCGTTAGCACCTGGTCTCCTACCGGCTGAGCCGTGACCGCTGCTACATGTAGGTGCTGGCCAACGGCCACCGTATCGCGCTGACCGGTGAGCAGGGGAGTGTCTAACTGCTGGCCGCCCTGCTGGGTGGCCAAAACCTCTAGCTTGACCGTGCAGGCAAACTTGAGGGCTACCCACACCGTTACCCCATCGGGGGCCGTACGCCTTAAAACCGGGCCTGCTAGCAGCGGTGGCAGACTCGCGATAAAGTCATCTCCGCTCAGGTGTTCCATAGTTGTTGCTAGGGGCACTGCTCGCGACAATTTTAGAGCCGTAGCGATTGGCGTATACCTGGGTAAACTCAGCACCGAAAAAGAGAATCTGAGCCGAGTAGTAAACCCAGATCAAAATCACCGCTAGGGAACCAGCCGCACCATAGGCAGAGCCTACGCTACTATTGCCAAGATATAGGCCAATTAGCACTTTGCCAATGGTAAATAGCAGCGCCGTGATTGCAGCACCGACGCCGACATCGGGCCAGGTGATTTTGACATCGGGCAGCACCTTGTAGATCAGGCCAAATAGCAGGGTGACCACCCCAAACGAGAGGATTGCATTGAGCCCCTGCCACAGCGGAGCCCAGGTTTGAGCCTCGCTAAAGACATTGCCCAGGGCGGCGAGCCCCGCACTGAGCATCAGCGACACCAGCAGCAAAAAGCCAATCACCGCCACCATGGCAAAGGATAGCAGTCGGGTGCGGACAAACTGGACTGGCCCCTGTTTTGGCGGTGTCACGTTCCAAATAAGATTGAGGGATGTTTGGAGCTGACTAAACACATTGGTGGCCCCAAAAATAAGCAGCCCAACGCTGATGAGCGTTGGCCAAAACCCATCTGCTGACGAGGTTTGGGTGCTGCTGAGAAGGGTTTGGATGACATCGGCCCCCTGCTGCCCCAGCAGACCTCGCAGCTGATTGACCAGCTCACCTTGAACCGCCTCTTGACCAAATACGGCCCCTGCGATCGCAATTACAATTACTAGCACCGGAGCCAGGGAAAAAGTCGTGTAGTAGGCCAGGGCCGCTGCCAACCGAGAGGCATCATCCCGCTGCCAAGCCTGAATGGCCGACTTGAGCAGTGAGACCACGGTACGTACTTTCATTATTTTGTGGAGTTGCGTTGTGGAATTTAGCTAATCAGACCAGAGCGTAGTGCTCTTACCGCGGCCTGGGTACGGTCATTGGCCCCCAGCTTGTTGAGGACGTTGCGGACGTGGGTTTTTACCGTACCAACCGTAATAAACAGATTTTCAGCGATCTGGGCATTGCTACACCCAGATACGATCAGTTCTAAAATTTCCAGCTCGCGGTCGGTCAGCGGGTAGGTTTCAATGATTTGCTCAAATTCGGGCTCAACGGCTCGAATCTCAACGGTGCGCTCCTCTAGGCCCACCCCCGCCCCCAGGGGCTGCTTCATCTGCTGCAGCACGATACTGGCGATAGCTGGGTCAATCCAGGCATTTCCCTCGTGGGTTTCTCGCACCGCCTGCACCAGGTCGTCGGTTTCAATTTCTTTGGTTGAGTAGGAGTCAGCTCCGGCGGCAAAGGCGGCCAGCACGGCTTTCTCACTGTCATGCATCGTTAACATGAGAATGCGCGTCTTCAGCTGGGGCTGCTCTTCCCTAAAACGTTTGACCAGCTCAATCCCATCAATGTCGGGTAGGCCAATGTCAACCAGGGCAACATCGGGTTTTTGGGTCCCTAAAAGCGTCAGCCCGTCAGCGCCGTTAGCCGCTTCACCCACAAAGTCAAATCCGGCCTGCTTGAGGGCGGCTCGTAGGCCCATGCGGGTCAGATCGTGGTCCTCTATTAGTGCAATGCGGATATCGCTCATGAACTCCTAGCCGGGCATTTCCCAGGGTTGTCTAAACTCTTGGTTTTTATTGTTGTACCTGAACTGAAGGTCCCTTCAGTCGCGTTTATAAGCATGTCAGCCCGGTTAATATCAGGCATCTATCCGATGACTGACCTGGGCGGTCTCTGTCTCTATCTAAAGATGGAGATCCTCGGCTTTTTAGGCCAAACGATTGTGATGCATCCTGTCTTATTGTTAACTTTAATAGAGACCAAATAGAACAGAATAATAACCCAGTCTAGCTGAGCCGCTGGCGGTTTTATTTAGATTCTATTTAGATTTTGACGCTCTGCCGCCGCCTTGTTCCTTGATACCTATTGATATGGATAGTGAACTATCGTCACAGATATCATCGGAGGACAAGGCCTATTTCCTTGCTGAAGCCGTTGAAAATATGCAAGATGGCTTTCATTTATGGCATTTAGAAAACCTCGACGACGCCCACAGCTTTCGATTACAGCTGGCTAACCCGGCTGCAGCCCAGCTGCTGGCGGTTGACGATGTCTGGGCCTTGGGCAAATCAATGGACGAGATTTTGCCAAATTTGCCAAATGCGTCCGTTCCTGATCTCTGCCGCCAGGCGATCCTAACAGGAAAAAAAAGAGACCTGGGGGCTATTGACTATGCCACTCCAGACGGGGGGCGTCGCATGCTGTCCGTCAAAATATTTCCGCTGCTGGAGCAGTCCCTGGGTATTTTGTTTGAAGATGTGACGGAGCAGCGTCGGTTTGAGCGGCAGCTGATCGCCCAGAAAGAACAGCTAAAGACAATTTTTGACCAGGCTGGTGTAGGGATTGCTCGCCTGGCGCTGGATGGTCGGTGGATCGAAGCCAACGACAAACTGTGTGAGATCTTGGGCTATGCAAAAGCAGAGCTGCTGCAAACCGACTTTCAATCCATCACCTACCCGGACGATGTCGCCCAGGATGTGGAGCACTATCAGGCCCTGCTGACGGGAAAGTTGAAAACTGTCAGCATCGAGAAGCGCTATGTGCGCAAAAGCGGTGAACCTGTCTGGTGCAGTGTGACCGCGTCCATCGTTCAGGATAATGGCGGGTATTTTATCGCCTTTATTGGAGACATTACTGAGCAAAAATCCTATGAGCTCATGCTGCGGCAGCAAAAAGATGAGCTGGCCCTGGGTAATTTGATGCTGTCCCAGGCAACGGCCAGTCTAGAACAGCGCAACCGAGAGCTGGATGAATTTGCCTATGTGGCTTCCCATGACTTGAAAGCACCGCTGCGGGCCATTGCTAACCTGGCGGCCTGGCTAGAAGAAGATCTCGATGACCGACTGCCCCCTGAAAATAAGCAGCAGCTAGACCTGCTCCAGGGCCGGGTCCATCGTATGGAAAAACTGATTGACGGCTTGCTGGCCTACTCGCGGGTGGGTCGAGGCCAACAGCTGAGTGAACCTGTGGACCTCAATCTGTTGCTACAAAACGTGGTCGACCTGCTCGATCCGCCGCCGGACTTTACCATTGCGATCGCAGCCAACCTACCGACGCTGATCGCCGCCCGCCCGGCCCTGTTCCAGGTATTTGGTAATTTGATTGGCAACGCCATCAGGCACCATGACCGGGCCGACGGTCGCGTTGATATCCGCTATCAGCTGCTTACAGATGGGTTCCATGAGTTTTCTGTTATTGATGACGGTCCTGGCATTGACCCGGCCTTTCACCACAAGGTGTTTAGCATGTTTCAGGTGCTAGAGGCGCGGGATAAGGTAGAAAATACGGGCATCGGTCTATCGATTGTCAAAAAAACCGTCGAAGCTGAAGGGGGTTCGGTCTTCCTTGATTCTGAGGTGGGTCAAGGCTGTGCGTTCCGCTTTACATGGCCCAAGGCAGCGTAAGGGGCGCACACATGGGGGATCGCCCAGACAATCTTAAAAAAAGATGAATGTGCGATCGCAACCTCTGTCTTTAGACAGAGGTTTATACGGGGCTCGCAGGTCTAGGGGAGTACAGACGGCGACCGTTTGAAAGTTATCTTATTAATAGTTGAGAGTCTGAGCTGTACACCAGCGATCTAGAGCATGGATGATAAGTCAATTGACATTTTGCTAGTGGAGGACGACACCGTAGACGTCATGACCGTCCGGCGTGCCTTTAAGAAAGGCAAAGTTTCAAATCCGCTGCATGTCACCAGTAATGGGTTAGAAGCTTTAGATCTGTTGCGTTCTCCTAATAGTCCATTAAGACATTCTCGCTGTCTGATTCTGCTGGACCTCAATATGCCAAAGATGAACGGCATTGAGTTTTTAAAAGAGCTACGTCAGGATCCTGATTTTCATAAAATTCCGGTCATTGTCCTGACCACCTCCGGTCAAGAAAAAGACAGGGTAGAAGCCTACAATCTCCACGTCGCAGGCTATATCCTCAAACCGGTAACGTTTACAAAATTTGTTGAGGTAATCACTGTCCTCAACCACTACTGGACCCTTTGTGAGTTTCCTTAGATGAGCGCTGAACCCCTAAGACTACTGGTTGTCGACGACGACGATGTCGATAGAATGGCCCTACGTCGCGCCCTACAGCGCTCCGATCTTCTCTTTGAGCTGCGGGAAGTAAACAGTGCCAAATCAGGAATGTCCCTGCTTGACTCGGAGGCGTTTGACTGTGCGTTCTTGGACTATCAGCTCCCTGACTGCGACGGCCTCACCCTGGTTAACCGACTGCGAGAAACCGGTGTAAAGGTGCCGCTCATTGCCCTTACCGGACAGGGTAGCGAAGAAACCGCCGTCAATCTAATGAAGGCTGGAGCCTCGGACTATCTGCCCAAGTCAAAGCTGTCCAGCGATACCCTGACC
>JBCCAQ010000073.1:0-18289 GCA_039814735.1 Cyanobacteria bacterium P01_A01_bin.15 | reverse complement strand
GTGGCGGGGCGGCCAATCTATCACCATGTCTATGTTGGCGACGAGTGTTTTGAGATTATTCCTAAGTCAGCTGGTTTTACCTGGCTCTACGAAGCGGCCCTGCCCTACGTAGAGGCCGTATTTTATCGGACCGCACCATTCCGGGGGACTAAGTCCTACGACGCCCAAGTGCATCAGGTACCAAGCGATCAGCCTGATTTCCACTATGGCATTCTCTATGCGGATGTTTTCCCTGTCGGCAGTGCGGGTATCCCACCGACCCTACTGATGCAGGATATGCTGCACTTTTTGCCCCCCTACCTGCAGGAATACTACCAACAGCACTGCCGAGGTGAGGACGATCAGCTCATTCAGCTAGGGATTACCTTTCAGCGGTCAATGTACAATGTCACCTCGGCGGTGATTCAAGCGCTGCGAGCCGCATTGTTCTATCCCCTTGATGATCCTAACCCGGAGCATCTGATGGCTAATCGACGCTTTTTTGAGGCCCAGCTGGACCGACTAACGCGTCCAGAGGCGCGGCTGCAGGCCATCCAAACAGACAGCTATCGCTAAGGCGGAGTGTCGGTTTCAAATTGTTCTAGGAGTAGGTTGAGTTAGGCCCATAACGTTATGTCAACGATTGTCGATATTGCTGTCAATACCCCCGGTTTTGAGACTTTAGTGGCGGCGGTACAAGCCGCTGGCCTAGTGGAAACCCTGCAGAGTGAAGGCCCGTTTACGGTTTTTGCTCCCAATGATGACGCCTTTGCCAAGCTGCCCCCCAACACAGTCAACAATCTGGTGCAAAACCCGCCCCAGCTTGGCCGCATTCTTTGCTATCACGTGCTTTCTGGCCGTTGGGACCAAGAGCGTCTGAGCGAGTTTTCCCAGGTCACGTCGGTGGAAGGGTCGCCCATTGCTATCCGTAGCCACAATCCTTTTGAAATAAAAAATGCCACCGTTCTGGCAGCTGATATTGAAGCCAGTAACGGCATTATTCATGTGATTGATACGGTAATACTGATGGGATAAAACGGACACCGTGCCCGTGCTTGAGAAAATCTTTCTGTTGGAAGCTTTACAAGCCATATCAGGAACAGTAGAAAAGACAGCTGTATAGGTTTTCTAGGGGAATAATGCCTCCGTTGCTAGACAGCCGTGGCTTCAGACACACTTATCAGACACACTCAATTTAGGAGACAAATAATTATGGGTAAGATTTTGACTGAGTTGGACCCATTTTTTTGGATGATGGCCGTTGTGATTGCGGGTATTACGACGGTGGATCTGACGGGTATACAGGTAGTCAGTCCCTACAGCGACTTTGTTCAGGCGATGACGGAGCCGGTGGAACCGCTCCAGTAGGCCAGATTTGAGGCTGATGGTGCGATGCCGCGCTATGCTCTGATTTTCATGTCAAAATGTAAAGCGTGTGGATTACTTCATCTCCCCTATCGGCGAAAAAGCCGACCAAAATTGCCCTTGGTAACTTTGATGGTGTGCATCTTGGCCACCAGCTTGTTATTGAGCCCGTGGTGAGCCATGGGGAGGGTGCGCCCTCCCTGGTGCTGGCTGATGATATGGACAGCCGGGCGGCCGCCTTTGGCTACAGCGATTTGCCAAGGGCCATTGGTGTGGATGCTGGTGTAGCGCCATCGCCAGCCAGCCAGGACGGGTGGGCTTCGGTGGTAACTTTTTTCCCACACCCTAAGGAATTTTTTTCAGATTGTTCACGGCCATTGCTCACACCGCTCGGTGAAAAAAGCCGTCAGCTGGCCTGTCTTGGCGTGGACCAGCTGGTACTGCTGCCGTTTAATGCAGAGCTGGCCAGTTTGGATGCGACTACGTTTGTAGAGCGGATTTTAATCCAGGATTTGCAAGCAACTCACATTAGTGTGGGCAGTGATTTTCACTTTGGTAAGGGCCGGAGCGGCAATGCGGAACTGCTGGGTGCGATCGCAGCCCAACATAGTATTCCAGTCACCATTGTGCCCCTCAAAAACGACCGGAAAGGTCGCATTAGCAGCTCGCGTATTCGTCAGGCTCTGAGCGATGGCGACCTGGCCCAGGCCAATCAGCTTTTGGGCCGTCCCTATACCCTCAGCGGCAAAGTCGTGCGGGGCAAACAGCTAGGACGCACCATCGGATTTCCCACCGCCAACCTTGAACTACCGAGCGATAAGTTTATTCCCCGTCGGGGCGTCTATAGTGTCAAAGTCATGGGTCAATCGTCCCAATCAGGGATGTTTGGGGTGATGAACATTGGCAATCGGCCCACCGTAGCCGGTCAAGATATTAGCGTGGAGGTGCATCTCCTCAACTGGCAGGGGGATCTCTATGGTAAAACGCTCACCGTCAGCCTAGAGAGCTTTATCCGACCTGAGCAAAAATTTGAGTCGCTCGACGCGCTCAAACACCAAATTTTGCAGGATTGTGAAACCGCCAGAAGAGACCTGGCCCAGGTGGCAGCTGATTAGGTGCTGAGCCACAGCACAATCGGTAACGTTCCTAAGCTCAGCAGTGTGGACAACACAATTGTCCTGGCCACCCGCACCGTATCTCCCCCTAGCTCTGTCACCCAAATTAGAGAATTGACCGCCACCGGCATGGCTGCCTGTAGCACCACTACCTGACGGTCCACACCGGCTAGACCTACACCCTGGCTAACGGCCATGGCCAGCAGCGGCGAAACAATTAGCCGTAGCCCCGCCCCCATCAGATCATAACGACCAAAGATAAAAGGCGTTTCAGATAGCTGAATCCCCAACATTAGCAGCGCTACGGGGATAGCCCCACCGCTGAGCAGGGTGACACCGCGACCGACGGCAACGGGTAGGGCTGCCCCCGTACTTTGGAGGACGATACCCGCCACCGTCGCCCACAGTACCGGCAAGCCCAGGGTGTAGCGTAGCCCAGCCAGGATGCCTTCCCCCTTGAGCACAATGGGAAAAATGCTGGCGGTCATTAGGCTAGAGCCCACCAGATAGACAATGGCCCGCTCTAGACCCGCCTCCCCCAGGGAAAACAACACAAAGGGCAGCCCCATGTTGCCGACATTGGCAAATACCGTGGTGGCGATTAGACTCTTTTTTTGATCAGAAGAGAACTTGAGCAGGCGACCCAGAATAGCGGCCACCAGGTAGAGCAGCCCCGTATTTAGTAAAAAGGCGATGATAATTGCGATCGCATTGCCCAATTCCAGGGTGGTTTCTGCCAGACTGTTGAGCACCAGGGCGGGGAGCAGCGCATAGATGCTCAGCCGCGCTAGGGTAAGCCGCTCCAGCGCAAATACTCGCCCCACCACCGCACCCACCAGTGCCACCAGCGCAATCGGTAGCACCGCCGAAATTAAAACCGCCATATTTGCAATACAAGAAACCCAGAGTATCCTAGCTCGTTGCCCAGAGACTAATCTGCCTGAGCGTTTGATAGTTCGTGGTGGAGGCGAGCAGCTGACAGGATCTTCAGGTAGTATATAGGACTTGAACAATCACCCCTAGAACCCATGCGTGGCTTTAAGCACCTAGATACAATCACAGCTCTGTTTGTGACCGTGCTGCTGATTTCAAATGTGGCATCGACCAAAATTGTCGACTTTGGCGTTTTTACCTTTGACGGTGGCACGCTGCTATTTCCCCTCAGCTATATTTTTGGGGATATTCTCACCGAGGTCTATGGCTATAGCCGCTCCCGCAAGGTTATTTGGACCGGGTTTATCGCGGCCTTGATCATGTCGGTCACCTTTATCGTGGTAGGGGCGCTGCCCTCTGCCGCAGACTGGCCCCACCAGGCCGCCTATGACCAAATTTTGGGGCTAACGCCACGGATTGTTACGGCTAGCCTGATCGCCTACATCGCTGGGGTATTCTCCAACTCGTTTATTTTGGCCAAGCTCAAGGTGGCTACCCAGGGACGGCAGCTGTGGCTGCGGACGATTTCATCCACCCTGGTGGGGCAGGTGCTGGATACGGCGGTGTTTATTGCGATCGCATTCTGGGGGCTGTTCCCCCCTAGCCTCATGGTTACGCTGATTGTATCCAACTATGTTTTCAAGTGCGGTGTGGAAATTCTTTTTACCCCAGTTACCTACTGGCTAACCGGTTGGCTCAAACAGCAAGAAAACGAAGACTTTTACGATCGTTCCACCAACTTTAATCCCTTTTACCTTTTCTCCGACCCGGTGACTAAGTAAAGGCGGTACGGCTTTGGGGGCGTGAAAGTAAAATATCGGTCTCGGTTGGGAAATGGGGAAGGGGAAAAGGGGAAGGGCGATGCTTTGTTTGATTGCGAGTCTCCTAGACTATCACCTGCAAAAACGTACAAGACGGCCATCGCCGCTCCTAGATAAGATAATGGCTAAACCCTTGGCTGATTTGAGCTGACGTAGTTGTATGAGTCGTCGAGCTGCCCCTAAAGAGTACGTCAAGTTTTGGCGAGATCCCGCACTGCGTGACTTGGAGATGCTCCATGCCACCTATATTACCTATGCTTTTGCCCGCCATGCCCATGAGGGCTTTGGGATTGCCATTGTGGAATCGGGGGCTATGGAGTTTGACTATCGAGGCGCTAGCCACATAGCGCCAGCCGGTAGCGTGGTTGTTACCCATCCGGGGGAAATGCACACGGGCCATGCGGTGCTGGAAACCGGTTGGACCTACCGCACCCTGCTGCCAGCCATCGACTGGCTCCAGCAGGCTGCCACCGAGCTGGGTCAGCAGGCAAGTACGGTCCCCTACTTTCCATCTCCCGTTATCCATGACCAGTGTCTCAATCAGCAGCTGATTGACCTGCACCGTACCCTTGAAACCTCTCCATCGTTTCTAGAAAGAGAGTCTCGCTTTCTAGGGAGCATGGTTCAACTAATCCAGCACTACGGCAGCCAGCGCCCCCAGGTCAGAGCCGCTGGCACAGAAAACCGCGCTGTCCAGCAGGTGAGGGACTATCTTGCCAGCCACTATGCCCGCAACATTTCTCTAAATGAGCTGGCTAACCTCACCAGTCTGAGCCCATTTCGATTACTTCGAGCATTTAGAAAACAAACTGGTTTACCGCCCCACGCCTATCTGAACCATGTCCGAGTTCAACAGGCCAAACAGCTCTTGGCGGCGGGATACCCAATTATTGATGTGGCTTTAGCCACCGGGTTTGCCGATCAAAGCCACCTGCATCGACACTTTAAGAAAAGGCTAGGTGTGACACCAGGCCAATATGTCCGTGGCTGCCAGGGAGGCTAACGGCACTTGCCTAGTCGCTATCGCCGAGAATTAAAGTCCCTGAGCCTTCTTGAATCAAACCATTGACGGACGTTAGGGTAAGACTACCCTCAGCATCTGTATAGTCACCTGTCCCACCGGTAAAGGAACCCTCAATGGAAATTGAGACCTTATTGTCCTCTATGTGCAACGCCGTGGACTCATAGGAGAGAAATAATAAATTAGAATCAGATGGTGAACCATCAAGGGAAAACATAGAAATTTTTATAATGCCAACCAAACTCTCCCCATCGGGAGTCATCTGACTGGTCGTAGCGCCGCTCACATAGGTCGACCCAACCGTCCCGTTGTCAAAACGCCACTGCCAGGTCCCGGTCAATCGTCCCGATTGAGCACCTGAATAGTAGTTTCTCCGGGCGTTTAAAAAAACATCAACACATTGGCAGCTGCCATTGAGTTGAAACCCAAGCTCTTTCATAGACTGCTTGTTATTGCTATATGTAATGCTTTCTCTAGGCACACCGACCTGATACATGCGCTTCGCCTTTAGCTATTTGAGAATTTAATTAGACCCTACCCTTTGCTGTAGAAATTGCCATGGCAATTTCTGCAAACGCATTTTTTGGATCTTTTGGGATTTTATATAACGCTTATCCCTATGTTCACTGACAAAGATTTTACTTAGAAGAGATTAAGTACTACATCAGTAATAGTACCGTTATGTTCCAGTTGCCTGCTACTACCTATCAACTATGTTTTGAGACGATTTTTTATCCAGGCGGATATTGTAGTGTAGAACACTTTTTCCTTTAGACAGTATCCACCTGGCTACTGTCTAAAGATGCTCTAAATGTCTCTGTGCCCATAGAGCGGCTTGGATGCGATCTCGCACCCCCAGCTTACTTAAAATCCGGGTAATATAGTTTTTCACGGTGCCCTCACTGATTTGTAAAGATTGGGCAATTTCTCGATTGCTGCCACCTAGCGCGAGCTGAAGCAGCACGTCCCGTTCTCGCGAGTTCAGGGACACGGGTATGGCATCAGCACTCAAAAAAGAATTTTGTGAGGTAACTCCTGATTGAGTTTGGGTAAATACTTTCGGGGCAATGGTGGGCCCAAGCTGGCCATAGCCCTGCTGGATGTTGCGAATTGCATCTGCTATCTGTTTAGCGGGGGTGTTTTTTAATAGATATCCCAAGGCCCCTGCCTGCAGTGATTGCCAAATATACTGATCTTGGTCAAACGTAGTCAGTACCAAAATACGGATCCATGGATAGCGGCAGTGAATATCACGGATTGCTGTAATACCATCATGGGTCGGCATTTGAATATCCATCAACACCACATCGGGCTGCAGCTTATGACAAAGTGAGATAGCTTCTTTCCCATCGCTAGCTTCTCCAACTACGTCAAAATCGTCCTGCTGCGATAACAGAAACGCTAGTCCCTCTCGAAACAAAGGCTGATCGTCCACAAGCAACACTCGAATCATCAAGGTACCTCTGGCTTGAGCGCACTTACCATGATGGAGGGTGGCAGCGGCAGTTGGACGGTGAGGATCGTCCCTTTTTCAGGTGCTGTTTGGATCTGCAGTATGCCCCCAAGCATTTGCACCCGCTCTTGCATTCCCTGTAGGCCAAACCCTTGGGGGGACTGAGTCAACGCAAACCCGCTGCCATTGTCCGAGAGTTCCACCAGCAGACTATCAGCAGTACACCACCCCCTCAATTTCACTTGGGTCGCATCTGCGTGTTTTTGAATATTTGTTACCCCTTCTCGAATAATACAGTAGAGCTGATAGCTAGCCTGTAGCGGCAGCTGCGGTAAATTTAGTTGGACCTGAGGATGGATATATCTGCTTTTCGAAGTATCGATAGACGACGTTTGTTGAAGTTGAGTCATCAGTACTCCCAGAGCCTGGGTCAAATCGAAGTCAGATGCCCGCATAGTTTGAACAGCCTGACGCACGTCTAATAAACACTGATCTGCCAGATATTTAGCCGTCTCTAAACGCTGGAGCGTCTGGGAAATGTTAGCGGCTCCAGTCTCTTGTGCCACTTCAAGTTGAATGTTTAATGTAGTCAAGGTATTCCCGAGCGTATCGTGAATATCGCGGGCAATGCGTTCTCGCTCTAATGCCGCACCTAAGGTTTTGACCTCTTTGACCAGGTTTGCGGCACGTTTCTGAGCTTTACGCTCTGATATGATTGCAAAGCTAAACAAAAGAACAAACGTAACAGCCACAATATAAATAAAAATAGACTCAACCCATCTCATAATTATCCATCTAGTTGGGTCAAAAACCTCCTGGGGATTCGACTGCCAGTAATCCAATGATTGGGGAACTGTCCAAAGAAACGTCGCATGATAGACAATCCCTGTAAGGGCAACGGTAATCATGACATCTCGACGACGGAGTAAAAAACAAGCTTTCGCTATGAACAGATATAGCAGGGTCTCAATACCTAGGTTCAGCGAGACCGCAATTATCATCAGCGCGATTTCAATAAAAATATAAAGACGCTTTTGCCAGTAAGGACGATTGCTAGGAAAGACAAAACTTAGCATCAACCAACTTAGCAGAAAGGGAAAGGGTCCCCATCCAGGTGATACAAAATCCAGCATAGGGCCGCTAAAAAAACCATAGACCACAGCTGAGAAGACTATTATTGTCCACTCTGTATAAAGAAGCGTCCGCTGGGTCTGGATTCCCTCTAGGAATTGGCGCGATACATTCGCCAGGTTGGCACTGACAGTGGTAAACCATTTGACGAGCCTGGCATTCATGGGATCGCAAATAAACGAAACAACTTTATTCTAAAATCAGATCATCTGAGACTTTTAGATCAAGGACTAAAACAATATGGGGGGTATTGCTCCAATTCCACATTTCATAATCGACAGGTTTCCTAAAGATTAGACATTTGCCCTCCCTCCAGGTATGTGATATCCCACCAAGCCGAATACCGCAGCAATCGGGAATAACTAAGCCCAGGTGGCCGCATAAAATACTATCTGGCTGTTTCTGGGGAAAGCATACATGCTTACCGGGTGCCAAGGCGAAAAAGCCAGCCGCTATCAAATTGGGAATCCGTTCGACTAATTGGCTGGTTTCTGGACACAGTCGGCAGTTTTTCTCGAGCTTTATGCCTTGGGTATAGAGTTCAAACATGCTCCAATCTACTGACGGATCGGCCCCCTCATCCATCCACGCAGTGGCGATATTTAATTGCTGTAGCTCCAAAAGGATAAGTGACCAGTTACCTTCTAAAAAATGCACAAATGCAAGCTTAGGCGACAGACAAGGGGAACGATCAATCCCAGGTGAATAACTAGGGATACTGGCTAACTGGACCGGCCATGGTGGAGGGTCAGGTCGACCCAAAACCCGAGCTAATAGAATAGAAACAAAATACTGAAATGCCTGTATCCAGGTAGCCAGCTCCCATGCTCGCAATAAAAGTTTGATCATAGAAAGCAAATAAGTCCTAAGGGCTACCAATCCCTTTGAATGTTGGAATTTCTTAGCCTGTTTTCAGGTGCACCGTATAGCTACCAGCAGAGCTTTTTGTTAGCTTAGGGGCTTTGGTAGGCCCTTGCTATACCTGATGGTCACGCTTTTAGATGACCTTTGACTATGCCAAAGGTCATCCATACCGAGTGCATCTGTTGCCTCGGTTGCATAGATTTATAGCGTTGGTCACATTGGTCAGGACAACTCGTATCCTCTACAAGCGTTAAGCTACAAAGCCAATGTGACACGCAAACGTCCTAATGCATCAGGACATTTGCTATATATTCCTAAAAGCGATAGACGCTACAGGCATAGAAGTTGATACAGGAGCCAGGCTGCACAAGGCTGCTGATACCTCAATTTCCAGGGTCTTTTGACTCTTGGTGAATAATGTGATCTGTCCAGGGTTTTAACGCAGGTAAAACCCAACAAAGAAAACCAAAAACAGCAGGTTGCTAAAGATGAGCAGGCCCTTGGCTAGGCGCGATCGCAACAATCGAAACACATATACGCTCACCATCAGCGACAGCCCCAACTCAAATACTGCAAACACATCCCCATGGTGAGCCGGGTCCCAATAGGAAACCGGGCTCTCAAACCGATAGTTTGACAGCGGCCAAAAGTGGCGATGGGCATCTTCTCGGTGTAGCGGCAGGTCTTCTAGACAGTGCAGTAAAATGCTGGCGCAGCAGATGGCGATTGT
This sequence comes from Cyanobacteria bacterium P01_A01_bin.15, assembly GCA_039814735.1. Lineage (GTDB taxonomy): Bacteria > Cyanobacteriota > Cyanobacteriia > Phormidesmidales > Phormidesmidaceae > Leptothoe. The sequence goes on along the minus strand of JBCCAQ010000073.1, from coordinate 8,877 downwards.
TGTCCCTAGAGCCTGCTGATAACGTCTGAGCCATAGGCCAGTCCCAATCCCCAACAGCGCCAGCGGGATGGAATTCCAAATAACAAACAGATTTTGCCAAAACGGTGCATAGTACGCCTCACCCCAGATCTGCTGGGATGATAAATCTGTTGCCACCGTCGTCCAGCCGAAGAAAGCAAATAGGGCCAGATCCGGTATAAATCCACCCCAAATAATTGGCACATTCCACTCAGGACGATGCTTACGTCCCAGAATGGCGAGGTTGAGAATGGCGTGGGTGGGGGTATTCATCAAAGCATGGCCACCGCGCACGGAATGACCACTGAACGACCTTTGCATGATACGCCTAGGATTGAAAAAGCGGCCACTGGCGGGTAGCATTCCTCGGCACTACTAATGCCCTGGCTCAGCCATGGCCAACGGTGACTAAGTACAGGGCGGCTTCCGTCTGACCGTCGATGCCCAGCAGCTCATTGAGCGGCTCATCGAAAAAAGCCCCGACACCACAGACATTTAGTCCCAGGGCCGTCGCTGCTAGATATAGGTTTTGTCCCAGGTGGCCTGCTTCTAGCAGGACATAGCGATAGGCACGCTCGTGGTACTTCCAGCGGGTCCGCTGAAAAATACCCGACACCACAAAACAGACCTGGGCCTCACCTAAAAAGTCTTGATTGAGACCCGCTTTGATCAGGGACTGTCTGAGATCTCCCGGTTTGACCTGCTCTAGCCGATGTTGTTGCACCGCGTGGTGATAGAGTCCTGGCTCTAACCCCTCCACCCGCTGAACGATTGGATAAATCTCTAGGGGGTAGAGCGCCCCGGAGGACGGGACTGTCCGAAAGTCGCGCTCCTCCCAGGTAATCCCCTGGGCCAGGTACAGCAGCTGGGAAAGATGCTCTAAAGAGAGTTTGCTCTGGGGGCTGTAGCGACGGCGAGAGCGGCGGGCGATGATGGCAGCCGCTACATCCATTGTCGCTATAGACGAGAGATCCGACGGTTTGGGTAGCTCCACCTGCTGGGTCTCTGGGTAGCTTTTATAAAGCGGCGGCTGGCTGCCCCAGTTGAGCATAGTGGCCATGGCTTCGCCATAGCCCGGCTGACTCCAGCGATGGTAGAGCAGACCAATATCCGTCGTCCCATCCGATGGTGGCACCACCGACTGCGGAGTTACTAGCTGGTCAAATCCGATACCGGTTGCGATCGCAATCACAAACAGCAGTAAATTCCGACGGACAGGGCTGGTCGGTGCAGCCCGTCGGTCCTGGCCAGCATTTGGCGATGCGGCTTTAGGCTCGGTTACTAGCGCCGTTCGCCCCCGAAACCGCTGAGCTACAAATGCTTTGACCCGAGACCAGGTTTGCAGCAGATGGGCCACCGCCAGGGTCACCCACAGATAGCCTGCCTGACTATGCCAGCCAAAGTGGTGCAGCCCCATGGTATCGGCTATCAGCCCCGTCAAAAAAACATAGATGCTGCTACCCACCAGGAGGGTAATCACCACATAGTCAAGATCGCGTCGCTTTACGAATGCCATAGGTCCCACCAGCGATTATCTAAATAGTCTATCGAGATCGGCAGCAAGAGTGGCTCAATCAAAAAGTCAGTCGTTTGGTACAGCGTGCATGGTCACACCTCTTGTTCTTGAACCATCGTCACACGTACCAAGCAGATAGCTTAAACGGCGCTTTAGTCCGGTGCATCTGTGGGATTAAAGCCACTCCCTAGCAGTTTTTTTGAAGCCAGCATGAAAGACTGCCCATAAGTACGATAAAGTTCTTAATTTTCTAGTACTTATGGCGTAAAAACAGCGAAAAATCCTATACTTGACGAGTAAGTAACCGGATCAAAAAGTTGAATCGCTGGTTATCGAAGCCATTGAACTTTTCTTTTCTAAGGAAGCGTTTATTCGCTCCCCTGTTTGCAAGCTGTGCATTGCTGCTTACGTTACTTTTAGCGCAGGAAATAGTCAGCGTTGCCGTCAGTATCGCCAAACATCGTGCCGGTAGTGATATTGGTCGAACGTTTCGCATTAAGCTCGAAAGCGAGCGATTGCTGAGGTCGGCTTTTGAAGAAAACGTTGCCCTAAGAGAATATTTTCTAACTAAAAATGACTGTTCTCTCGAGCAGTATCGAGATAGGCAAAAAGTGTTCTACACTAGCCTCAACAACCTGGCCCAGCTGTTTGAAGGGGATAGCACCAGGCAAGAAAACCTAACGGTCATTAAAACATTTCATGATCAATGGGAGCAGGGATTTGCCCAAAGGATTCTAGATGGCACGGCTGACGAGAAAGTCTTGGCCGAGGCAGGCTCATTAGATACTCTACGCGAGGTCATAAATCGTATTCTTACCAATGAGAGAGCTATTCTAGCGGAGCAAAACGACCGGATTCAACGGTTAGACCGTCTAAACGCCATAGAATTAGGTCTTAACTGGTTTGGCATTTGTCTAATTGTTTTTGGTAGTGCTCTCAATTTTATGCTGCTGCGTCGGCGGATCCTTTTGCCCATGCGCCAGCTGATACAAGTGGGAAACAGCTGGCGCATGGGTCAGCTAGAACAGAGATTTCAGCATGTATCAGAAGATGAAATGGGATACTTAGCTATTGCCCTAAACGGTATGGCGAAGGAGCTCGGGGTGCGTCAAGAGCGCATTCAACAGCGCAATCAACAGCTTGAAGATTTAATCAGTACATTTTCCCACGACTTGCGCACTCCCCTTTTGGCCAATCGCAGCACGCTAAACGCTATTCTTGGCGGAGCCTTTGGTCCGGTAAATGAGCTGCTTCACGATCTCTTAAAGGACTATAGCGAAGCCAACAACAATCTGATCAGCCTGGTGGAAACGCTGCTGGATATCAGCCGCTACGAAGCCGTTGGCAGTCAGCTGCTCAACCATGAACCCCTGCACTGGGGAAAAATCTGTAACCGCGTTATTACCTGGATTAAAAATAGCTCTGACGATCAGTATGTTTTTGAGGTTCATATCGCGCCCGATGTACCGACAGTGTACGGTGACGCCATTGAGATTCAACGGGTGTTGCAAAATCTATTGGACAATGCTGTCCGGGTAAGTAACTCAGGGCAAGTAGTCACCATTCAAGTGTCGACGACCAATAGTATGAGCGTTCATGTTGCCGTATGCGATCATGGACCAGGGGTAAAAGACCACGAGATTGGGCAGCTGTTTTATCGATTTGCCCAGGCCGCCGGTCGTCAGGGTCGAGCCGGATTGGGTCTTTATCTCTGTCGACAAATTATTGAAGCCCACGGGGGCAAAATCTGGGTAGAAAATAAGCTGGGGCAGGGGGCCACCTTTGGGTTTACACTACCACTGAACTACCCTGAAATGACTGTGTCGGTACTCTAATCTGTTTGAGCTCTATTTGAGCTGGAGGTAGCTATGACGACTACACCTATTCATGTCCTACTGGCAGAAGATCATGCCCTGATGCGACGGGGACTGGTAGGGCAGTTTAGTCTAGAGTCCGATTTTGAAGTGGTGGGTGAGGCTGAAAATGGTCAGCAGGCCATTGAGCTAGCTAAGCAGCTGCACCCTGATATTGTCTTGATGGATATTGAAATGCCTGTTCTAGATGGTATTTCAGCGACCCAAACCATTAAGGCGACAGGACCAGATATTCGGGTATTGGCCTTGAGCGCCTTTGGCCGGGACACTCAGGTGGTAGGTATGCTGGCTGCCGGGGCTGACGGCTACTGTCTCAAAAGCATTGACTGGTCTCAACTTTTGGCGGTGCTACGTCTTGTGCAGGGGGGAGGTACCTATTTAGATCCGCCCATCGCCCACAAACTTTCTTCGATGCTAAAGTCAGGGACGAAAAAAGCCGAAACCCCCAGTAAAAAGACGCCACTGACAGAGCGAGAGCGAGAGGTTTTACAGCTTCTCAGTGAAGGGCTGTCTAATCAAAAAATTGCCGATCAGCTGTATTTGTCCCTAGGAACAATCAAAGCCTACGTGCGGACAATTCTCAACAAGCTCAGCGTGCACGATCGGGTTCAGGCAGCTGCTAAGGCTGTGCGTGAGGGATTGATTTAGCAGGGCTATTCTTCACGGGCTGGCATATCCATCATGGCATCATGATCGCTATGGTCCATCATCATATCCATGCTGTTGGGACCGGCTGCCATCAGACCCATGGACACTAGACCAGAGGTCAGTAGCCCCATGGATACCAAACCGGTAGAAATAACCCCCATGGAAATAACTCCAATGGAAACAATGCCGTGGGAAATGACCCCGATGGCTACGATGCCATGGGCAGAAATGCCGACAGCAACGGTACCATGGGCACCGATACCCATGGAGAAGAATTTTTTCTTGGGGGTGTTAGTAGTCATGAGGGCAGATCAAAAATAGCCCAGCAATATTAATACCCTGGGGCAAACGACGTCAAAAGACAGCCTGTCATAGCAGCCGTGCCACTAGCCCTTAACCCCGCTGCTGGTTTCGCTAGGAACGATATAGCGCTGCATGATGACGAAAAATAGCAGGATGGGGGCGGTGGCGATGACTGACCCCGCCGCAATTAAGCGCCAGTCAAGGGAGAAACTACCCGCCAGACGGGCCACCCCCAGGGGAAGCGTATAGTATTCGGGCCGGTTTAACACCAGCAGCGGCCAGAGAAAATCGCTCCAGGAGCCAATAAAGACAAAGATAGCCAGGGTCACCAGTGACGGACGCACCGATGGAATCATAATGTGCCACCAGATACCTAGCTCGGAGCAGCCATCGATCCGGGAGGCTTCTTCGAGTTCTTTGGGAACATTTTGAAACGCCTGACGCATTAGAAAGATGCCAAAGGCAGAGGCAATGGAGGGAAAGATAACGCCCAGATAGCTATTGGTGAGTCCTAGCTGTACGGTCAGAATGTACAGCGGGATCATGACGATCTGAAAGGGGATGAGGATCGTAGCCACAATCAGGGAAAAGATAATCTCTCGCCCCCGAAAGGAAAGCCGCGCCAGGGGATAGGCGGCCAGGGAACAAAATAAAAGATTAAGACCGACGGTGACGGTGGCGATGAGGGTGCTGTTAAAAAAATAGCGCCCAAAGGGATTGGTTTGCCACACGGTGACAAAATTATCAAAGGTGGGCTGCCGGGGTAAAAATTGAGGCGGAAACTCAAAGATATTTTCAGCACCTGATTTGAAGGCGGTGCTAATTAGCCAAAAGAGGGGCAGCAGCATTGCGATCGCAATTCCCCCCAGTAGGGCATACATCAGCGCAATTTCCCACCATCGCCTTTGAGTTAGCATCCGATTCCTAGCCAAACGTGCGTTTTTGCATGAGCCAAAAGCCAGCAAAGGATTCTGAATCGGGGTTATCTTGCACCGCGACAAAATGCACCTGATTGGCCTGGGCTTTGGCCGTCATAAATTTCTCAGCCTCCTGCTTTAGCTCCGGCTGATTGAGTCCGGCCATAATCCAGGTGTCATTACTGCCTGTTTCCAACAGCAGCTGCGAGATTTGGCCGAGCTGTACATCCAGGTAAGCTATTTCTAACCCCGACAGCCAACCCGCTAGGGGTAGGGCTCGCTCAGAAAAAATCAGGATGCCCGGTACCGGGGTATCCGGCTCTAGACCCGCTAGCTCTAAAGGAAACGCCTCACCAAAGCCAATGTCCCATTCGGGCATCTCGGCCAACGCCTCGGCGGGCAGACTCACCATGGCCCAGCTCTGGCCGAGCAGCGCATCCGGCAGCGGGCGAGCCGCCTCCATCGGCTGGACCGTCGAGGCCGATTTGCCCCCCTGATAGCCGGGCTGCTGTGGATAAAACGTTTCTCGGCGTTCGTCTAACCAGGACTGCAGGGTGAGGGCGCGACGGCTAGGGCGAGCAGGCACCCCCAGATCGTTGCAGGCTCGCTTGATCATGTTCTGCATCTGGTAGCGAAAAAAGCGAATCCGCGTGGGGGATTCGCCTGCCTTATCAACCGCTTCATCCAGCGCCTGTTTGAGCTCAAGGGAGTTAATTTGTTTATTGGTCAAAAATTTGCTGTAGCGCAGGCTTGACCTATCCGCTACCGACTGGGCACCATCACAGATCAAAACTTCCCAGAGCTTTTTCTGATTATCGTCGAGGATAGGGCGCGAGTAAAAATCCAGTTCCCATACGCTACCCATTAGCCCTCTTGCTCCGCGAGTAGTTTTCCAGGATCGGCGGCTCGCTCTGGGGCTTCAGCCATCAGTTTTTCGGGCTCTTTAAGAATCTCACCGGGGTACTTTTCAAGCACCTTAGTAGACAGGCTAATGCGACCTCTCTCTTCATCCAGGTTAAGGACAACGGCCTTTACGTCCTGTCCTATTTGAAAAATATTGCCAATGGAGGGGACAAAGCTCTTACTGATTTGCTTGACATGCAGCAAACCACGGGCACCGTCAAAATCTACAAATACACCAAACGGTTTAATGGAACCCACTTTGCCATCGATGAGCTGGCCGGGGTTAAGCTGCCCCATAATGCTGGTACGGGCGGCAATCCGGTTGGACAGTACCAGCTTGTTGTTTTCCTCGCTCACCTCTAAAAAGGCAACGGACATTGTCTTACCCACTAGCTCCGCCAGCTCCTCGGGTGGGTTGACCAGATGGGAGCGAGGGACAAAGCCACGCAGTCCTTCCACATCGGCGATCACACCGCCTTTGTTGGTGCCAGTAACCGTGACATCGAGAATATCCTTATTGGCTTCACGCTGCTCTAGCTGCGCCCAGACTTCCTTGATCTCTAACTTGCGAATAGATAGGATTACCTGGCCGTTGGCATCCTGGTCGCGCACAATTAAAAACTGTCGCTCGCTGCCCAGGGGGACGGCTTCATCCAGGGTGACGCCGGAGGTCACCGAAGCTTCGTTTAGGGGTAAAAAGGCCGCCGCTTTGCCACCAATATCCACATAGGCACCATCGTCGATGTGGCTGTCCACTTTGCCCGTCACAACCGCTCCCTTTTGGAAGTTAAAGTCGTGTTGATCCAGGGCTTTGAGAAAATCGTCAGCAGAAAAAGTCAACGGTCTATGGCCTGTTCGGACAGGCTCCTATAAAAAGTCAGTTTTCCAAGTGTAAGTCAATTTTTGCTCGACGGAATCTTAAGTTTTAAGAGCGAAAAAAAGCTGGGCAGCTGCCTTGGCCAAGGCGGTCTGATCGGGGTGTTCTATCCCAGTTTTTCAGCAAATAGCTGTTTGACCTTTTCCCAGGCATCGGCGGCGGTATCTGGATTGTAGCTGCCGCGACGGTCGCAGAAAAATCCGTGGCCCGCACCGTCGTATTCAAAAATTGGAGAACAATAACGGCCCCGCAAGGGGCATTACCCACGGGCATGGCGACATAGACCGGCAGGCCGCTGCTGGTCACTTCGACGGTTTTGGTGTCAAGTTTGGGAGGGGGCATGACCGCGCTATTGGGATCGCCATTTTTATTTTGACCTGCCTGGGGACGGCCTAGACCCATTTGTTGATTGCATGGGCCGCCCTAGGGGGCAAACCTGTCATCGCCCCTACTTTAAAGTTTTGTATCCTATGCCAATCAAATGACTATTGTCACATCTCAAAATCCGGTTTCACGAGTACGCTCAATGTAGATGATAGGCAGCCTGGTTGTGACTAAGGCTATCCCTGACAGCTAACCGCAGATAACCCTTGATAGACGGCAATTGAAACGCGATCCATGGTGCAATTTCATATTCAAACCGACAGCGAAATCCCAGCCTCTACCCAGCTCTACGATCAGATTTGGTTTGCGATCGCATCCCGTCAGTATCCGCCCGGGTATCGCCTGCCCAGCACTCGTCAGCTGGCGATGCAAACCGGGTTACATCGCAACACCATCAGCAAGGTATACCGCCAGCTAGAAGATGCCGGTGTAGTCGAAGCCCAGCCCGGTTCCGGCATCTACGTCCGCACCCAGGGCAGCGCCGAAATCGACAAGCCCCGCTCGCCGCTGCTAGCCCAGTTTCCCAAAGCCCAAGAACTCGTAGAAAGCAGCCTAGATGAGCTGCTACGCCAGGGCTGCTCGCTGCATCAGGCCCGCGAATTATTCCTCGGTGAAATCGACTGGCGCTTACGCTGCAGTGCCCGCGTCCTAGTCACCACCCCCCGGCAGGACATTGGAGCTGGGGAGCTGATGGTGCGAGAGCTAGAACAGGCCCTGCGCATTCCGGTGCAGCTGGTACCCCTAGAAGAACTCGAAGACGTCCTCTCCCAAACCCGTTCAGGCACCGTCGTCACCAGCCGTTACTTTATCAACGAAGCCGAAGCCATCGCCGCCCCCAAATCCGTCCGGGTCATTCCCATCGACATCTATGACTACGCCCAGGAACTCGGACAGCTCAAAGAGCTACCCAAGGATACCTGTTTGGGGCTGGTGAGCCTTAGCTCCGGTATTCTTCGTGCGGCTGAGGTATTAGCCTACAGCCTACGCGGTGACGAGATCCTAGTCATGACCGCCCAAACCGAAGACGAACAAAAGCTATCCGCCGTTGTCCGCAGTGCCCAAACCATTGCCGCCCTCGACAAAGCCAGTTTTCCAGCCATCAAAGACGCCCTACAAGCCGCCCGCGAAGACATTATCCGGCCGCCCAAGGTATTCTGCTGCGAAAACTACATTGGCGAAAAGTCAATTGAAGTTCTTAAGCGAGAACTGGGTCTAGACTAACGGCTCAGCCTAGGACGCTGCTTAAATAAGGTATTTTCTCAGAAAGGTCATACCGGTTGAAGGCCTCCCTTTTTGTGGAAATAACTCTATTGCCCCTATTAGGCATACTGTGGTTTCCCCAAGATTGGGCTACCGTGTATACATAAGTCAGAGAGAATGGCTAAAACTCTTAAAATCATTGGGTTTCAACATGACCTGCCCAGGGTTCCCCTTGGC
>JBCCAQ010000228.1:0-8796 GCA_039814735.1 Cyanobacteria bacterium P01_A01_bin.15 | reverse complement strand
GCCGGTGCCCACGACCCCGACTGTCGGCGCAGTTTCCCACCAGCGACGGACTGGAACCAGCGGCTGCTGACGCTACATAAAGAGCTCATTGCCCTGCGGGGTCAGCACCCGGCACTCTGTACCGGTGCCTATCAGACCGTATTGACCGCCGGGGATCTGTATGCTTTTGCTAGAAGTAACGACCAGGAAACCGTGGTCGTGCTGGTCAATACGGCTGAGCAGACCGCCCAGGCTACCCTCCCGACGCTGCAGGAGCAGGCGGTGGTGCTATGGGGAGAAGGCACAATTGCCGCCGCCCTGCAGCAGGTCTCGGTGCCCCCCCGCTCGGGTTTGATCATAGGGATGTCAAACTAGGTCAACCCAGGGTCTCAGCTGGAGAGCCTAGCCCCAGCTGGCGACCCGTCAGCCATTAGAAACTTGCAATTAAATAAAGCATCCCCTGTCCCCCTTTTCCCTTTTCCCTTTTCCCCTTTCCCACCTGAGACTGATACTTTATTTTTACGCACAGTTTTTAACGGTGCTCACCCCTATCCAACGGCTTTATAGTTTTTTATCCGCTGCTCGGTGCCCACGCCTAGGATCTTTGCTAGCCATGGGGGTGGGGACGTAGCTAGCACGTTTTGTAAGTCGGCTAGATTTTCCCTAATGGCCCCACCGGTTTCTACTTTCATCGGGTAGATATTAGCCTGGATAATCTTTGCCGCCGCCGGTCCTCCTACAGAGACCACATAGACAATGGGACAGTCTTTGATCAAATTGACTCGAAACTCATTTTTACTGTCGCTCAGATCGGCTTCTAGGGCCGAGCGCACATCAATCAGTCTGATTTCATCCGTCGACAGCTGATAGATCAAATAGCGATGGCAGGACCCAAAGTGCCCGTCCAACTGTTCGGCGGTATTAGACGCGACAGCGATTCTCACGGAGTTGGGCATGTCCCCCGTTTGATAGGGTTTAACCGGTAGGGGGTGCTCACACTGGTCCTGCTCTCCCCACAGGATACGAACGGCGTCTTTAAAAGCGGCAATGTCTTCGTTATTGGCGTCTTCGCCCTCCCATTCACCCTCGTCAACGTCATAAATATTGCCAAAGGACTTTTTTAACTGGGTGACGGTTAGGGTGCCGAGGGTTTCTTCTGTGATTTCGCCATCAAGATTGGTTTGTAGCGCTTCAATTAAATCCCCCACCGATAGGTCGGGTAGGGCCCTAGCGGCTAGGGCAATCCTCAGGGCGACTTCATTGGAAACAGGTTGCTCGGTCATGTTGTTCTCCACTTACTGGATACCTAAGGTTTGGTGCAAACGGGCGTGGTCTTCGGCATTAAGGTTAAACCGACCATTTTCGATATCACGTACCCAGCTCTGACTTTTGCCAAGGCGTTTGGCGAGGGCTCGCTGGGTCACGTTTTGACGCTGGCGGGCCGCCTTGATAGCACTGCCGGAGAGCTTTTCTAACCGGGCGGTTTGGGTCTGTTTGCGGCGGCGTTTGGTAGTCCGGCGCGGGATGGTTTGCTGCCATTCTTCTGAGAGTTCAAATCCCGATAGCCGCGCGTTGAGCAGCCGTTGCCATTTGTCTCGCGGGGCTGTGTCTGTGAGACTACGGGCCTGGTGGGCGTCATTCACCCAGAAATCGAGGGCTGCGTCAATATCGTTGGGAATATCGGCAGTTTTAGCCCATAGGGGCTGAATATCAGCGGGATAGGTCTCTGGATCAAATAGGGGTTTGAGACCGTAGTAGTAAATGGTTTCGAGATCGCTCTCAAAGGTCTTGAGCAGGCGTTTATGGGCTCCTCGGATGGTAGTTGCCTCCCGCAGCCTGTCTTCACCATAGGCAATGCGTAGCAGGGTGCGTACGGTCAGCCGATGGTCACCCCCCAGCCGTAGCTTAAACAATAGCCACAGCAGCAGCCGAACGGCCCCTTCGTGCTGTTGCCAGTTGCTCATGATCTCCGTCAGCAAGGATTGGGACAGGGTACTGTACTGGTAGAAAGCTGTCTGCTGACGGTAGTCTTGTCGATTGAGAAAGTGTCGAGACCAGATACCCGCCTGTAGCGTAAAGCTCAGACCGATAAGGTGGCGACCTCCCTGGGCATCTTCTTCAAAGTAATATTGGGTGTCGAGCAGCTGCCAAACTGGGTGTTCGCTGAGGTTAAAGGCGCACACTTTACCCTGGCGGGGCCATTCAAGGCTCACAAGCAGCTGGCAAGACTGGTACACCAGATCCTTGATCAGACTGAGCTTGTCCAGTTTGGTGAGGTCTTTGCGCTTGTCGAGACCCAGGTATTGCTCAATGTGCTGATCGTTGAGTACAAAGGGCTCTTCCCAGGGGCGATCCACGGTAATTGCATAGGCGGCAAAGACCAGGTGAAGACAGGTGGCACGAATGTCAAATTGGGCAATGGCGGCGGTTGCGATATCTTTGCCCATCGGTGTCGGGGTATCGCTTTCCGGGTCCGCCGCCAGGCGAAACCGCATTTCTCCGCGACCGCGGTGGACGGGGCGATGGTAGCAAAGCCGGCCTTCAGCATCGGTCTGCCAGGGCAGATGCTGACGTTGGGCCAAGACGTTGCAGGCTTCCCAGATCACCATGGCGGAGGCAAAGGGGGTGGTTTTGCCGCTGAGAAAAATGTCGGCAATGGCAGCAGGCAGCAGGGTGCTTTTACGGCGTCCTTTTTTGGGGATCAAGGGGGAGAGTGAGCCAACGCTGCAGGAATTTAAGCAGCGGGGGCTCTCTAACTCTTTGCAATCGTTGCAAAGGGTGGGATCAATCCAGTAGCCTTCCCACTCAGCTTCAGGTTTGATGGCCCCGGTCGGACATTGGGGGCGACAGCTATCACAGGAGATACAACCGTCTTTGATCGTGTAAGCCATGGTCACGGTGTGCCTGTCAAACAGTCTGACAGGGATGATTTATATCGACTGTATTCCCCCAGGGATAACAACCTGAGATTGGGTATTTTATGTCACCTGATACGGTTTAATACTTTCTTTATGAGTGGTGAGAAAGAATGTTCGCGCTGGACTAACGGCGGCAAAATTATGTTATCTAAGTAACGGTTATCTGGAATGCATATGGGCAATCCCTAAAATTGTTGCAATGCCGTTGCCAAGGATGGGAAAGTCTATTTTTGTTTTTGTTTTGTTACATGGGGGCTTGGCCCAGGGGTCTAATTGGCAGACGCTGGATCCTATCGGGGGTTGGTTCAAAAGATAAAAAGCTGGGTGCGATCGCAGCCCATAAAAATCGTATCGATGGTCCCATCGTCCCATCGCCAGGGTCAGCGATGCCGCTAGTCATTTTTAGCGATTGGGTACCAAATTATACGGAATATTCGTAGCAAATCTTCGGTAATAAACAACGGAGAGAGAGCAGGGTTTAGGTCGACCCGTCGGCCCATCCACAGCCCCGGGGCCAAAAAACATAGAGGAGACCATGGACCATGATGACCCTGTCAACAGCCGAGGCCACTACACTGGCAATGGATTTTTTGATGGATGATTTAGAAATCCCCCATGGGGATCGCGATTTTTTTTCCGTCCTCTCCACCCGAGCCACCGGCAGCGAATGGTACGTTGTAGAAATTGGCGTTGAAGGACTTCCAGACAGATGGGTCCTGCAGGTTTTTGACACCGGTCGGTGCGATCCCTGCTACACCTTTGCCTCCCCCATGCCGGCGGCGGCAGATGCTGATTTAGAAGCGTTTCCTGAGCAGATTGCTAAGGTAGTGACGATGGAGCGTGCTGGAAATGGTAGCTAATGTATCCTAGTATTTGAGCGCTAATTCTAGAAAATCAGCCTAAATCGGGAGCTCAAACTTGAATTGGGTCTGCCGCCTGGCCCGGCCCGCCAAGGCTGAGCCCTTCGGTTGATGCCTGCAACTGATACCTGTACAACGTTCCTTCTAAAAACGCATCCACAATGTCCCAGCCACTCCCCTTTGCAGATCGGCCACCAGAAACAACGACGGATCTAGATCGGGGGCTGCAACGACAGCTAGAAATGTCCATCAGTCGGCATTTCTTTGAAGTCTGTGCCGGTCCCAGTCAGTCGCTGCTGATGGAGTGTGGATGGACTATTCAAGTGGCGGAGACGCTGATTTTGGTCATCCACTGCTCCGACCCAGAAAAAAACTGGCGCGTACTGAATCACATGGCGGCGTTTGCGGAGCGGCTGTCCCAGCTGAGCCCCCGAGCAAAAATCCGGGTGTATCCCCCTTCAGACAAAGGGAAACCGTTTGATATGCGAGTGGATGAGCGCTCGACCTACCAGGAGCCGTTTTAGGCCTTTAGGGACAAGGATTTGAAGAGGCGTTCCATGGAACGCCTGTACATTAAGCTCCATGGAACGCCTGTACATTAGGCTCCATAGAACGCCTGTACATTAAGCTCCATGGAACGCCCATACCTTAAAAAGTAGGCACCCCAGTCCTTAGCTTTAGGTTCGGTATTTTTTAAGAGCTGGCTAAGCTCTGACGGTGGCCCGCTGCGTTAGCGCTGTGTTCTTTGAGGTATTCGCTGTAGTCGGCCAGATTGTCTAGCCCCACATAGCTCAGAAAAACCTCAGCCGCGAACCAAACAAATAGCTTGAGCAAAAGTTGGCGATATCTAACCTTCATGGCACTTTGTCCCTGGATACTTGTCCCTAGATAGCAGGGTCAAGCGCAGGCCAACTGTAGCCTGCGCATATGATCAAATAGCTGCCAGCAGTAGTGTTCTGGCAGTTTGCATGTGGTTGCTCCCCTGAGCACCACGTTGAAATACCAGTCGTCAGGCGGGATCTCAACCGGTGTTTTTTGGACAACCGTGTAGGTTCTCACCTGGGTATAGTATTCGCCGGCATGGTGGATAGAAATATATTCATGACGGTAGTCGCCCTGACGCACCCGCTCTCGCCGGTCTAAACGCCTGCTAAGCCGCCAGGGCAGGCGATAGAGCACTCCCTGTACCCGAGATGTGGGGTCGGGTACGATATCGAGGGCTCCACACTGACGTTTGGATGAGTAGTAGTGAAAGCCCAGCCGATAGCCTGTCAGGGTAGCTGTACCCACCACATAGGTATGGGTGTTTTCCCCCAGGGAGCGTTTTAGATCGACCGGACACATGCAAGAGCCGTAGGCAAAGTAGTAAAAAAAAGGCTCCACAGGCTGATCTGGGACCTCAGGCAGGTCTGGAGCAGGTAGGTCAGTGTCCGGTATCCACATGGCGGGGATGGGGCTCAGTATGGCCAGGTTCAGGAATAGTAAAGTGTTTTTTTATTAGGGCGGGTACATCTTTAAAACTCAGTCGGTCGTAGCGATGTCGACCGGGCATGATGGTGACAGTAGGTGCCTTTGAGCAGCGCTTTTGGCAGCCGGTGTATTGGATCTCCACCTTTCCCTGGAGCTGGTATTCCTGTAGCGCCGTTTCCAGGGTTGAAATCAGCTGACGTCCACCGCGTTTTTGGCAGCCCGACTTACGACAGACCAAAATCTTGCCCCGCTTTTTGGAGCCGGTGGAAACCACGGGGGGCTCTGGGCTGGCGGCAACTGCCGGTGGGGCCGCGGCGGCTAGGGGAAAAAGCTGATAGGCCTTGAGGCTGATCGCCCCTGCCTTGAAGTCGACCCGGCTGCGGCCTATACAGCGGATGCGGCTACCGGGCTGGAGATTGTATTCTCCCAGGGTTGCCCGCAGCTCCTTGGGGAGCTGAATAACAAGCTGTTCTTGCTCAACTTCAAGCACAATAGAGTTTACTTTGGTTGGTTTTTTGCCAAGACATCCCAGAAATATTCCGTCTAAAGTAAACATGTAAGGCGGCTGTTTGGCATCCAACATGGCAAATCTCCTGGGCGGTCAGTGGGGGCAGTTGGGGATAAGGATTATGTAAGATCCAATTTTTGGAGCTGCAGAGACGTTCTATGAAACGTCTGTACGGCAAGAAGTTGGACCTAATTAAACTTCTTAATCCTTAGGGGGGCAGTCGGCGGACGAGCGGGTCAATCGCTGCTAATTGAGTCGTTTGGCCTGAACTGTTTTGGGAGTTTTGATGGGGTCTTCTAGTCCTGTTACTGACAGTTCCCAACCGTTGGCTAGGGTGAAAATTTGGGCATCGTCGGTTTGGGTTTGTTTGACGACTTCTTCTTCGAGATCTTTTTTGGCGACATAGATCATTAGTTTTCCAGCGCGGCTGGTGTGGAGCATGACTTTCATGGTGGGGTTTAAGAAAAGGGGGAAGGGGGAAGAATGCGATATTGGGTTATGAGACTAGGGCGAGCAGCTCGTCGACGGTGAGGCTGCGTTTAAGCTGGGTGGCGCGATCGCGAACGGCGTTTAGCAGCGACTGGCTGTCCGTATCGTTTAGCTGGACGCCGTAGGTGTTCAAAATCTGGTTGAGCAGGTGCCGACCGGAATGTTTGCCGACGACAAACCGGCGCTGCCAGCCAACTTCCTTAGGGTCAAAGGGTTCGTAGGTGCTGGGGTTTTGTAATACGCCGTGGGCGTGGATGCCGGATTCGTGGGCAAAGGTATTGGCACCGACGATGGCTTTCCAGGGGGGGACCGGACAGTTTACGGTTTTGGCGACAAACCGAGAGAGGGAAAGCAGCTGTCGGGTTTGAATGTTGGTTTTGAGACCGTAAATTTGTCTTAGGGCCATGACTGCTTCTTCTAGGGCGGCGTTTCCGGCTCTTTCTCCGAGGCCGTTGACGGTGGTATTGATGGAGGTGGCCCCGGCACGGACACCCGCCAGGGCGTTGGCGGTGGCAAGACCCAGGTCGTTGTGGGTGTGCATTTCCACCGGGATATCAAGGGCGGTGACTAGCTTTTGTACTTTCTCAAAGGTGGTAAACGGATCGAGAATACCGACCGTGTCACAAAAGCGAAAGCGAAAGGCTCCCCATTCTTGGGCAAACTGGGCGACGTCGAGCAAAAATGTTTCGTCGGCGCGGGAGCTATCTTCGCCACCGATGCTGACTTCTAGACCATGGTCGCGGGCAAAGCTAATGGCATTGCGTAGCTGTTCGAGCATCCGCGCCCACTGCCCTTGAAACTTGACTTGAATTTGGATGTCGGAGACCGGAATTGAAATGTGAACGCGTTTGAGACCGCAGTGGATGGATGCCTGAATGTCGGACAGCACGGCCCGGTTCCAGCCGAGCAGATGGGCGTTTAGCCCCAGGTTGGCAATAGTGCGGATGGATTTGGCTTCATCACACCCCATGGCGGGGATACCGATTTCCATCTCCTGTACGCCGATGTCGTCAAGAAATTTTGCGATCGCAACCTTCTCGTCCAAACTAAAGGCGACGCCTGCGGCCTGTTCGCCATCCCTGAGGGTCGTATCGTTGATGTAAATCTCGGGTGGAGTCGTCATTACAGCCTCTAAATAGATAAAAAAGAAGATAAAAAAGATAACAAGTCAGGGGATAAGTCCAGGCTTATCCCCTGGAATGGTGTGGGCTAGTCCACTAGGTTAAGGATGGGTCTTCAGCCGGGTTAGCCTGGGGGTAGTTAAAGGATTGAACATCCTCTGCAATAAGATGATTGAGACAATATTGCAGCATCCAGGCAAACAGAATAAACGGTCCAACCATAGCGAATGTGGTCAACATGGGAAAGTTCTCCTTACTTGATTAGAACAAAGTTCAAAATCTAGAGACCGCAGCCAGTTTGCGACTATCTGAGAAACGCAAAGGTAAGGCTGTCTTCGGCCAGGAAGTGATCGAGATGGATGGCACGCTCTTCTGTTGTCAACAGAATTTGCTCGTAGAGATAGCGGGTGGCCCGATCGCCAATACTCTCAGCCTGGGTGGCCAGACGGCGCAGTAGGGCAATCACGGCCTGCTCGCTAACTAAATCATTCTCAATCATCTGTTGGCAGGTGTAGGCCCCCTCTGACTCGGGGGTAAAACAGCACAGCTCGGCCAGGGTGGCAAAGGTGCCAGCGGGGATACCGCCCAGACCGTTGAGCCGCTCAGCAACATCGTGGGCATGTCCCTGGGTGGCTTCATAGCTCTCTTGAAAAAACTCATGGACAGAGAGAAATTCTGCCCCTTCTACAACAAAGTGGTGTTTTTGATACTGTACATACAGGGCTTGAAAACTAGCGTAGGCCAAATTTAGACCTTCGCATACGGTAATGGTGACATCCTTTTCAAGGCTGACGGGGTTTTCACCCACTTCACCAAAAGCACGTACGAGGGTTTGAGTGTTACTAGTCATGTTGATAGCTCCAGAAGATAATAGAAACAGACGAAAACAAACAGGGAAAAATCGACCTTAATCGTTGGTGACGCAGGTAACTTGGGTGCCCCAACAGCGCTCTAGCCAGGCGGTGCTGACCTGACGGGGCACTGTAAACTGTCTCACCACACTGTGGACCTGCATTAGGGCCACAGCATGGTTGACATCAACTCGAAGGGTGCCGTCGGCTGGACATTTACAGGGAATGTTGAGTTCCTTGAGCCGACGGCTGATGGACCAGCGATCGCCGCGGGGCACGGATACAATTTGGCCCCAGCCAGGGGATGTGGACTTATCCATAGGATTGATACTCCAGTGGGGATGGACAGGTGAGACTTTGTAGCTGGTTTTCTAGTGCTTCGATGCGAAGCAAGAGTCGCTGTAGCGTGGTGGCTTCAACATCGGGCAGCTGACCATGCTCTAGGGGGGTGACGGTGGTGTTACATTCGCAGACGTTGCGGCTAGGGATGCCAACGGCGGTGCAGTCGGCGGGCACGCTCCGTAATACAACAGAGCCCGCTCCAATGCGGGCATGGTCACCGATATGAATACTGCCAAGGATTTTAGCGCCGCTGCCAAT
>JBCCAQ010000065.1:0-19082 GCA_039814735.1 Cyanobacteria bacterium P01_A01_bin.15 | reverse complement strand
TGCTTACAGCGCATGCCAGCGTCCGTCGGGGTCAAGCAGTTCGCAGGGCCGAAAGCGCGCCTTGTAGTTCATTTCTTTGCAGCCGGTCACGTAGTAGCCAAGGTAGAGCGCTCGGCGGCCGAGCTCGCGTGCGAGCGGAGCTGCACTCGGTAACTCTGTGTCAGGAACACCTGATGCCATAGATTTATTGGCAGACGATCCAGAATTTGACCTTGACGCGACGATTACAGCCGATTACGAAGCAATTGAATAGTAACCGAATGGCTGGAGTACGGGAATTGCGAATGAGCAACGTACCGTGCTTACGTAGAATAGTTGGATAGGTTTCCAGTTGTCGTTGTTAAGCTAGCACTCTATGGCTCGTGACTACTATGAGGTACTCGGTGTCTCCCGGGGAGCCGATCAGGATGAGGTAAAGCGCGCTTATCGGCGGCTGGCGCGAAAGTTTCACCCCGATGTAAATAAAGATCCGGGTGCAGAAGACACATTTAAGGAGATCAACCGAGCATATGAGGTTCTGTCTGAACCAGAAATCAGAGCTCGATACGATCGCTTTGGTGAGGCTGGTGTTGGTGGAGCAGCAGCAGGCGGAGCAGGCTTTCAAGACTTTTCGGATATGGGCGGCTTTGCCGATATCTTTGAAAGTTTCTTTAGTGGATTTTCGGGAGGGCCTACCCAGGCCAAACGGCGCGGCCCCACCCGTGGGGATGATCTACGGCTTGATCTAAAATTAGATTTTGCTGAAGCAATTTTTGGTGGTGAAAAAGAAATCAAAATTAGCCACCTAGAAACCTGTATGACCTGCAAAGGGTCAGGCGCAAAGCCAGGTACTCGACCGCGGACCTGTTCCACTTGTGGCGGCTCCGGTCAGGTGCGACGGGCAACGCGCACACCGTTTGGTAGCTTTACCCAAGTTTCGGCCTGCCCCACCTGCAACGGCTCTGGTGAGGTTGTTGAAGACCGCTGTGAGGTCTGTGGAGGAGCCGGGCGTAAGCAGGAAACTAAAAAGCTCAAGATTACGATCCCTGCTGGTGTTGATAATGGCACTCGTCTTAGGGTTTCTAACGAGGGGGACGGGGGACAGCGCAGCGGACCACCGGGGGATCTGTATGTCTATTTGTTTGTCAAAGAGCACAGCAAGTTTAAGCGTGATGGGATCAACGTGCTGTCGGACTTGAAGATTAGTTATTTGCAGGCAATTTTGGGATGTGAGCTACAGGTGGAAACAGTGGATGGACCGGTCGAAGTCCAGGTGCCATCGGGTACTCAGCCTAATACGGTGTTGACCCTTGAGAATCGTGGGGTACCAAAACTGGGGAATCCAGTTAGCCGTGGAAATCATTTGCTGACAGTTTTGATTGAAATTCCCACCCGCATCAAGGCCGAGGAACGTGAGCTTTTAGCAAAGCTGGCTGAAGTTCGAGGCGATACGATTTCGAAAAAGGGGCTTGAGGGCTTTTTAGGCGGTCTGTTTAAGGGTTAATTCAGAGGATTCGTAATTATGACGGATGTCTTAAATAGACCTGATGAGACGCTGGATTTGCGGGGAACCCCCTGCCCGCTCAATTTTGTTCGGACTAAGCTCAAGCTGCAGCGCATGCCCGCTGGCATGCTGCTGGAGGTTTGGTTGGATGCCGGTGAGCCAGTAGAACAGGTACCTGATAGTTTGCGTTCAGCAGGTTTTTTAGTTGAAGGGCTAAAATCTAGCTCGGATGGCTACTTTGCACTTCAGGTACGGCGACCTGAGGCATGACAGTAGCAACCGAGTGTCTCAACCTATCGTCGGCTTTGGGCACAGTAGTTGCCTGTCAGGCAAACTACTATCAGGTCAGGCTTTTGATGGAAAACTGCGGGCCGCTTCATTTTTTGTGTACCCGGCGGGCTCGATTGAAAAAGCTAGGGCAGCAGGTGGTGGTTGGCGATCGCGTAGTCATTGAAGAGATGGACTGGCAGGATCGGCGCGGTGCGATCGCAACCGTTCAACCCCGCACTAATTTGCTTGATCGTCCCCCGATTTCCAATGTGGATCAGATTCTGCTGGTGTTTGCCCTGGCTGAACCGGAATTAGAGCCGATTCAGCTCAGTCGATTTCTCGTCAAGGCAGAGTCCACAGGCATTCCAGTCACCCTATGCCTAAATAAACAAGATTTACTATCTGATGCGGCGAGAAAGCAGTGGCGCACCCGTCTCATTGGCTGGGGCTACGAACCGCTGTTGGTGAGCATCCTTGAGGATGAGACCCTGCCCACGGCGCTGCTGACAGCGCTACAGCAGCGGGTTAGCGTCGTCGCTGGGCCGTCGGGCGTCGGTAAGTCAAGCCTGCTAAATCGACTAGTCCCCAATGTTGATGCCCGGACCAACAAGGTCTCGGGCAAGCTGGGGCGGGGCCGGCACACCACCCGCCACGTGGAGCTGTTTGAGCTGCCGACGGGCGGTTTGCTAGCCGACACCCCAGGCTTTAACCAGCCTGATGTTACCTGTAGTGTGGATACGCTAATGCGCTGCTTCCCCGAGATTCGTCGCCGGGCAGGGGACTGTCAGTTTAGTGACTGCTTGCATCGCGATGAGCCCGGCTGTAGCGTCCGAGGCGACTGGGAGCGCTACGAATACTACTTGTCTTTACTGGATGAGGTGCTACGCCACCAGCAGCAGCTGGAACATCGCCCAGATACCGAAACTACCGAAAAGGTCAAAATGGGCAGCGATGGCCAACGGCAGCACGAACCTAAACTAGAGGCCAAAAAATATCGGCGCACGTCTCGCCGCCGTCGCCATCAGGACCTGCAGGATCTGTGCTACGACGTAATGGACAGGTCGATGGATGAGTTGGATGATGCGGTCTTGGAAGAGTACGGGCTTTAGTCCCACCGCCAGCCTGTCTATCGATGCCATTCGGTCACACCGCCGGGCTTATCGATCAGCGTGATGCCCTGGGCCGACAGCCAATCGCGGATGCGATCGGCTTCGGCAAAGTTGCGCTCTTTTTTAGCCGCCGAGCGCTGCTGTATCTGGGCAGCGATGGTTTCATCGCTCGGGCCGCTGGTAGGGGCGATATCAACATCCGCCTCAATCCCTAGAACCTCAGCCAGACACACCAGAGTATGCCACTGGTCTCGCAAGTTAGCCCCATCAGCATCGGTTTTACCCTCATGGGTGAGTATATTGCCCTGCCGCCGCAGTTCCTTGGCAAGTTCAAAGAGCACAGCCACAGCTTCTGGGGTATTAAAGTCATCATCCATGGCCGTTTGGAACCGCTGCACAGCCTTGCTTTCATAGTTGAGTTCTAAGGCCGTGTCCTCCCAATTTAACTGGGAGCCATAGTTAGGACCAAACAGCAGACCATCCCTAAGGGTTTGCCAGCTGTTGGTAGCCGATGCGATCGCATCGGCCGTAAAGTCCACCGGTTTGCGGTACTGGGCCTGGCACAAAAAGAGGCGTAGGGCCATCGAGTGGAGACCATCCTCAGCATCCAGTAGCTGACGGATAGTGGTGAAATTGCCCAAGGATTTAGACATCTTTTCACCGTTTACGTTTACCATGCCGTTGTGCATCCAATAGGTCGATAGGGGATGGCCGGTCGCCGCCTCCGACTGGGCAATCTCATTTTCATGGTGGGGGAAGGTCAGATCGCCGCCACCCATGTGAATATCGATGGTATCCCCCATGCGATCGCGCACCATAGCCGAGCATTCGATGTGCCAGCCGGGACGCCCTGGCCCCCAGGGGGATTCCCATGAGGGTTCCTCTGGTTTGGCACCTTTCCACAGGGCAAAGTCAAACGGGTCTTTCTTTTTCGGCCTATCGTCACCAACACGACCGCTGGCCCCAGCTCGCATATCATCTAGCTGGCGTCCCGAGAGCTTGCCATAGCCTGAAAACCGACGCACCTCGTAGTACACGTCTCCCCCAGCGGCATAGGCATATCCTTTTTGTTCCAGCTCACCGATCAGCCGTCTGATACCGTTGATGGTGCGGGTGGCATAGGTATATTCGTCGGCATCTAGAATATTTAGTCGCGCCATATCTTCATGGTAGGCCGCAATATAGCGCTGGGAAATAGCCTCCATGGTGGTGCCTTCTTTACGGGCACGGTTTAATATCTTGTCGTCAATATCAGTAAAGTTTTGCACATAGTGGACATCGTAGCCGCGCCACTGCAGATAGCGACGTACCGTGTCCCACACGATGTAGCAGCGAGCATGCCCCAGGTGACAGTAGTCATAGACCGTTACACCGCAGCAGTAAATCTTGGCTGTGCCAGGTGTCAACGGCTGAAACGGTTCTTTATGGCGAGATAGGGTGTTGTAAAGAACTACGCTCATCAAAAGGGAAAATTAACGGCTCGAGTCATGGCCTTCTGGCCCAACCGTCTTTTATGGTAGACCGCTTTGGGACGGCTACAAAAAAGGGAAGATACGGTCTGTATCTTCCCCACAAGTTTAGTTAGCTCAAATTTAGTTAGCTTAATCTGACACAGCCTGAGCCTAGAAGGTCATGTTGGCAGCCTGTACCGTCTCGACCTGCTTCTTCTTGAGTACCAGCATGATCTGAGTGGCGGCAGCGGCGGCCAAGAAAGCCAAGAGACCCTTAATGCGATTGGGGCTCTGCAGGACAATTTCAGTGTCGTGCTGACCAAACCCACCGACGTTGGGATCACTAGTCAACGGTGCACCGGTTTCTACCACGTCTCCTTCGGTGACGATTAGCTCAGGCCCTGGCTGCAGAGTTTCGGTTACGGTCTCACCATCAGCGGTTTTGATGGTGACATCAGTACTGTAGTCACCCTTGGCAATTTCGGTCACGGTGCCACCCTTGGAGGCGGTATACACGATGTTGTTCGTGGACTGACCGGTGGGATATACCTGACCACGACCGCGATTGCCACCTACATGGACCTGGTATTTACCAAAACTGACGCCCTTGTCCGTCGCCGGATCGGGAGACAAAATGGGAAAAACAATTTCCTGATACTGGTCGCCGGGTATCGGTCCCACCAGCAGAATGTTGTCCTGTTCAGCGCTGTAGGGCATGTAGAATGTGCTGCCGATCTCTTCCTTCATTTCCTCAGGAATACGGTCGTCAGGAGCCAGCTTAAAGCCGTCGGGCAGCATTAGCACCGCACCTACATTTAAACCACCTTTGCTGCCGTCCCCCAGCACCTGCTGAGCCTCTAGGTCGTAGGGCACTTTAACCACAGCTTTGAAAACGGTGTCGGGTAGTACGGCCTGGGGGACCTCAATCTCAGTTTTTTTGTTACCCAGGTGGCAGTTTGCACAGACGATACGACCGGTTGCCTCGCGGGGAGAGTCGTAGTTTTCTTGCGCCCAAAAGGGATAGGCCGCCGCCGATTGGGCATTGGTTAGCACAAGGCTAAGGGTTGCGATCGCGACCACTGAGAAAGAAACGATGGCCTTCAGCAGCTGATTGAACATGCTTAAAAAATTAAATTTCATCCGTTACACGTCAGCAATTCAATACTTAGAGAGAAATCAAATGAACAGACGCCCTAGGTCCACCAGGGAGCATCGCCCGTTCTAAAATCAGTATCGGTCCAAGGGCTAAGGGTCACCTTGTCATCTGCCGAGACCGTTGTCTGGGCTAGGGGCAGAGATAGGGGAGCTGGACCACGAACTACCTTACCGGCCGCGTCATACTGGGAGCCATGGCAGGGACACTTAAACTTATTCTCACTGGCATTCCAGGGAACAACGCAGCCTAAGTGGGTACAGACAGCATTGACGGCGTAGTTATCAAGGGAGCCATCATCAGTCACAACCAGGTACGTCGGATCACCCTTCAGACCTTGAACCAGAGAGCGATCGCCAGCGCCATGGGTTTTCAAGTAACCGCTAGCTGTCACATCGTTACCCAGCTCATCCTTAGCAGTTACACCATCGCCAGATGAGCCACTGCTCGGGGGCAAAAAGTACTTAACAACGGGATAAAGGGCACCTAGGGCCGTACCAGTTGCTGCTCCAAAGGTGAGCAGATTCATAAATTGACGCCGCCCTAAATCAGGGACATCAGGGTTTCCAGAAGCTTGAGCCATAACTATCAGACGATGTATGCGAGTATAAATTTAAAGGCTGCATTGCCCAATACAAAGCTTCCGAGACTGTTAACCACAACACATTTGCAGCCTTTATCGTCACAGAAGTTTGCAAACTACCATGGATATTATTACATTTCGCCGTCTCAGATAGTCCCTTCTTCCCGGAGGATTGTTGATCTCGCCCGGTGAAAACAAGAGTCTTTGAACTGATTTTTACACTTGCGTAATCCCATGCATGGAACTCAAGCCCCCCTTGATACAAGCATTAGCCTTGAATCCCATGAGATGTTGATAGAGAGTTCAGCAAGTTGGGCCACTTTAGACCGTCTGCTCTTCACGGTGGTTTTCTATCTGAAATCGTGTAAATAAATGTAAAGAGCACACGAATAGCGATAGACGGCCTATGACCCCCGAAGATTTTCAAGAATTACTTATCAACAAATGGGGATACTCATTTGATGTTCAAATTCGTAAAACATCGACTAAGGTCTTTTTTCAAGTCATGTGGCGCTATTTGGAACAGGCTTCATTTCCCATAGGAGAAGAAGACTATTTGGCCCATCTCAAGGATGTTGTAATGTACCTAGAAGCGATGGGCTGTCTAACCCAGGTGCAAACCGCTATTGAACAAACGACTGAGCGGCCTAGATTAGGTAAAGCGGTCAGCATTCCCATTGATTTAGGTAGGCGCTCATCGGAGTGGCTACTTGACTAATAAACCCAGACCGTCCGGGGGCTCATACATCCCCCCAGACAATTGAAACGTGGCTAGTCGATACCGTAGCCGCAGCCGTCCTCATAAATCGTACAGAGTTTAGGCACAATTACTGAAACATTGCCCTGACGGAGGGTCAGTCTGGTAATATTGCCTGGAGCATTGTATTGAAGAATACGATTTCTATATCTCATCGCTTGAGCCGTCGTCTCGAGTCTGCATTTTTTACAGAGCTACTTAAACACTTTTATGTTCTGGTCTTACATGGGCCTTGTGTCAGGCTGTTTTTAGGACCTTAATGTTTGAAATTTGACCCCGGTTTTTCTTGATGGATCGCTTGCCATAGAGCCAGGAACGCTGACGTCAGATCTAATTTTAGAATCTAGGGGCAGTCTGATTTTAGGCACACCCCGAGTTTAGCCACCCGTTTATCAGGGCTGCCTTGTCATGGGCAACAGATATAAAAGTCGGCTCAACATGTCTGACTATGCGCCTGTTTTAGGCATCTATTTAGACATCTGCATGTCTCGAAGAAATATCTCGCTGAGGAAAATACACCGGATTTTTCCAGGACCGATGTTACGATTTGCATGAACTCGCTAAGTATGCTTTGAGGGCCTGCCGTGATCCGCTCTGCAACATTGCCTGCCAAACCCACCCTGCCCAGTTTTGAAGACAATAGCCGTCTGAAGTTATTTTCAGGCTCATCCAATCCAGCGCTCTCCAGGGAAGTCGCCCGGTACCTTGGAATCGACTTAGGACCCATGGTGCGTAAACGGTTTGCCGATGGCGAACTATACGTTCAGATCCAGGAGTCAATTCGTGGATGTGATGTCTATTTGATTCAGCCTACCTGCCAACCGGTCAACGATAACCTGATGGAATTGCTCATCATGATCGATGCCTGTCGGCGCGCCTCCGCCCGTCAGATTACGGCAGTGATTCCCTACTATGGCTATGCTCGGGCTGACCGGAAGACCGCTGGCCGTGAGTCCATTACGGCCAAGTTGGTGGCCAATTTAATTGCCAAGGCTGGTGCCAACCGCGTTTTGGCGATGGACCTGCACTCATCCCAAATTCAAGGGTATTTTGATATTCCCTGCGATCATATTTATGGGTCGCCAGTGTTGGTAGACTATATTGCCAGCAAGCGTTTTAGCGATCTGGTCATTGTCTCTCCCGATGTGGGTGGCGTAGCCCGTGCCCGTGCCTTTGCCAAGCGATTAAATGACGCACCGCTGGCCATCATTGATAAACGGCGTCAGGCCCACAATGTGGCTGAGGTGATGAATCTGATCGGCGATGTCGAGGGTAAGACCGCCGTACTGGTGGATGACATGATGGACACAGGGGGAACGATCTCTGAAGGGGCACGATTGTTGCGGGCAAAGGGAGCTCGACAGGTGTACGCCTGTGCTACCCATGCGGTATTTTCGCCACCGGCGGTGGAGCGACTTTCGAGCGGTGTGTTTGAGGAAGTGATTGTGACCAATACAATCCCCGTGCCGAACGATCGTCAATTCTCGCAGCTGACTACCCTGACAATTGCAAATCTGCTGGGGGAAACTATCTGGCGCATCCACGAAGAGAGTTCTGTTAGCAGCATGTTTCGCTAGCGTTGCCTGTCTAGGCTTAACGGCAAACTCTCCTGATGTAGATAGAATGACTGTGAAGGTCGGGTCGTTGGTGTAGCCGACGGCAGCTCTCTAAGGGTATTCATAAACTGTAGGTACGTTGCGGTTTAGCGCCCATGGTGAACAGTACGTCGATCCTTCACTTGGCTAGTGCACTGCTGGCCCTTGGTCTTTTTAATCCTCAGCTGATCCAAACGCAGTCAAAACGGATTGCCGCTGTATTCTCGTCGTCCGGTGCTCAGATAGGAACAGTGCAGGCAGCGCTTCCCTCCCAGGACCAGCAGCTGCTTGAGGCCGTTCGCAGTGGTGATGTGCAACGGGCTAAACTCGCCCTGGATCAAGGAGCTAGCGTGAATGCGGGCAATCGATATATTGGGTATCCAATTACGATTGCAACCCAACAGGGCAACCAGGCCATGGTGCAGCTGCTAGTGGATCAAGGAGCTGCTGTGGACGTTGTCAGCACCAGTGGGCAAACGGCTCTAGGCAGGGCGGTGGACATGGGAAATAGTGACCTGGTGCGTATTTTAGTCGGTGCTGGAGCCTCTCCCGATCGGCGCACCGCCTATGGTGTGCCCCTGCTGTACCGGGCAACTGAAATGGGCAATGCTGATATTGTCAAACTGTTACTTGAGGGCGGTGCCAATACCGATGCCCAGGTGGCCAGCGTGACCTCCCTATACAAAGCCGTTGAGTCCGGCAACCTAGCGATCGCTAGATTGCTGCTAGGGGGCGGTGCCAACCCTGACCAGGCCAGTCCCCTATACCGGGCCGTGGAGAATGGCAATGCCGAACTGGTCAGGTTGCTGCTGACCTACGGTGCTAATCCACGGATTAGCCAGCGTGGGGTGAGCGCCTTGAGCCTGGCCCAGGCCCAGGGAAATCGTGCGATCGCAACGATGCTACGACAGGCCATGTAGGCTACCCGCAGATATAGGGATAACAGCCTTTAGGTACCAGGTTCAGCGCGCCCGAGCACACCTGGTCTATCGGTATCCAGATAGCATCATGTTTGTCCTCACCCTCTATGAGGGTGTAGGTATGATCCAACCGATAGAATCGTGGATCTGCAAAATCGCAGCGAAACAGCTGAATCAGCTCATGTCCGGGTTTACCGGAACAGGTAAATATGTTGTCCAAGCAGGTCAGATATTTGATATTAATCAGTTCCGCTTGGATTTCTTCTTGAAATTCTCGTTTGAGAGCGTCGATGCTAGATTCACCAAAATCAATGCCACCCCCCAGGAAGCGGTAGAAGGTTTCAGCTTTAACCGTGTCTTTGCCTTTGCTCACAAAGACATATCCCTGGTGCTGAAGTAGCCCAAGGGCGATGGGGCGGATGCGCGACTTTCCCATGGTGTCTTCCCTCTATTACAAACAGCGCCATCAGCGTATCGCGAGACCCAAAAGAGCCATAAAGTACCCTCTCGGGTCTCGACAACCTAGACGTTTGCCGTCACCCGAGTCACCGTCTGCAGCGCTTCACGCAGGCTGCGAACGGCGGCAACCATAGCAACTTCGCTGTTTAGCTTATTAACCGCAGAGCCGACGCCAACACCAGCTGCACCGGCTGAGATCGCCATGGGCGCTGTGACGTTAGAAATACCCGAAGCACAAAGCACAGGCACCTGAACAGCACGGGAAATGGCATGGGCAGCGGCCAGGGTCGGGGTAGCCTTTTCGATCAGGCCGATACTGCCGGGGTGGGTGGGCTCGCTGATCGCAGCACCCTCGGTTTGAATAATAGTTGCCCCCATGATCACCAGATCCTCGGCCAGCTGCACCTGCTCGCTCAGGGGCAGGGTATGGGGAACGGTCACCGATAGAGGAATGTGGGGTAAGAGATTGCGGGTGCGTTGGGTCAATGCAAGTACATCGTCGGCTCCAAACGTCAGCCCCTGGGCGTAGAAGGCGTCAAAATTACCAATTTCAACCAGGGTGGCACCCGCTTTTACGGGGGCTAGAAACGCCTCTGGATCAATGGCCGAAACACAGATGGGCAGGCTAATGTGTTGGTTTACCTGACGCACAAGGTCAGCGTCCGCCGCAATATCAACAAAGGTGGCACCGCCCTTTTGAGCCGCCTTGGCAACGGCTAAAACATTGCTCGCATCAAAGTTGGTCAAGCCACTAATAATCTTAAGCGCGTGGCCCTGATTAAAGGCCGTGTGAAGGTCAGGGTGGATAGTCATAGATCTTTTTGAGACAAGCTTCAATCAGGGCTATTGTGCCAGAGGTTGGGACCAGACAATGGTAAAGAATCGATCCGCCAACCTCGGGAATTTGTAAACCCCGATCCATACCAATCTTTTGAACTCCCCCATCAGGCAATCCCTGCCAGGATATCCCGTTTAACATCGTCAGGGACCTGGTTACCATCGATGCGTCTAAGCCGTTGACGATAGTCGTAGTAGTCGAGCATGGGCACGGTGGTGGCGACTAGGGTTTCAATGCGACGGCGCAGCGCATCAGGATTATCATCAATGGCCCCTCGATTTTCAGAGCGCTCGATCAGACTGTGGATAGGTAGCTCTAGCCAAATGGCATAATTTACCTGGGTATTGAGCGTATCTAGAAAAAAATCCAGTTCTTCGGCTTGGAAAGCGGTGCGCGGATAGCCGTCTAAAATCCAGCCAGTGACAGCATCGGGCTGCTGCAGCCGCTTTTTGATGAAGTTGATCATTAGCTTGTCAGGGACTAGCTCTCCTTTAGCCAGGGTTTCTGAAACCTGCTGACCCAGCTGCGAATCGGCGGCGATCTCTTCTCGCAGTAAATCTCCTGTGGAAATCCAGGGAATCCCAAAGTGGGCACTGAGTTTTTGGGATTGGGTGCCCTTGCCCGAACCTGGCCCTCCTAACATGACTAGTCGCATGGTGGTATCTCGCTCTTCGATTTACACCTACTCTAGTTTGATTCTTGAGGACGCCATTGCCGTTTTGGGTAATTCTTGTTTGGACTATTGAAGCAAACCCTGCAAACGTAGTAGACTGGAAAACCTGTGAAATCCTAAAAGCAAAACTATGCCCAAGCTTAAAACCCGTCGGGCGGCGGCCAAACGTTTCCGCCGTAGCGGAAGCGGTAAAATCATGCGTCGCAAGGCGTTTAAGAATCATTTGCTGCAGCACAAGTCAACTGGTCGCAAGAGCCGTTTGTCAAAGGCCGCTGTGGTGGTGGATGCCGATGTGCCTAACATCGAAGGAATGATGCCTTACTTGTAAGGCTGTAGGGCGAATTGTTTGAAGGGACGTTCCATGGGACGTCTATACATGATCTAATTGTTTTTCCAGTAAACGACCTAGTATGGCACGTGTAAAACGCGGCAATGTAGCTCGCAAGCGCCGCAAGAAAATTCTCAAGCTTGCAAAGGGGTATCGGGGCTCCCATTCCAAACTCTTTAGAACGGCAAATCAGCAGGTCATGAAGGCCCTGCGATACGCCTATCGCGACCGTCGCAATCGGAAGCGGGATTTCCGTCGGCTGTGGATTACTCGTATCAATGCGGCGGCTCGTCTCAACGGCACTACCTACAGCCGGTTGATTGGCGATTTAAAAACAGCAAATATCGAGATCAACCGCAAAATGCTGGCCCAGATGGCGGTTTTGGATCCGGGTACCTTTACTAAAGTGGTTGAGCTAGCGGGTCAAAAAGGCTAACGTTCGCCCCATGTATCGATTTACTTGGCGTTTACTGCTGGGTATGAGCCTACTGTTGGGGATGCAGGTAACTGTATCCCCAACAGCTGTATCTGCCGAGTTAGCTGAGATAGAGGCTCGCGAGCGGCTCATCGTAGCGGTCAAAGACAACTGGTATCCGCTGGGTTATCGCGATACCGCTGGCAATCTCCAGGGTTTCGAAATTGATGTGGCCCGTCGCTTGGCGCTGGATTTGCTAGGCGATGCTGAGGCCATAGAGCTACGGCCAGTGAGTAATGTGGAGCGGGTAAATGCGGTTTTAAATGGCGATGTGGATATTGCGATCGCATCTATTACCGTTACCGCCCAGCGGCAGCGCATCGCCAGTTTTAGCCTGCCCTACTATTGGGATGGCACCGGGTTTATCACCACATCGGCCCGTAGCCTAGACGATCTGCGGCTGGGGCGTATCGCTGTCCTGGCGGATTCTAGTACCCTGGTACAGCTCCGCTACCAGCTACCTGCCGCCACACTGGTCCCCGTCCCGTCTTATCAGGCCGCTATTGTCGAACTCGACAGCGGTCGGGTTGATGCCTTTGCTGGGGACGTGTCGCTACTCTCAGGCTGGCAGCAGGACAGCCGCTATCGACTGCTGGATGAGGTGATTTCTGTAGAACCCATTGCGATCGCAATTCCCAAGGGCACCCAGTACAGCAGTTTGCGTCGAGCCATAAACGATGCCATTCGCCAGTGGGATGACGAAGGTTGGCTAAAAGATCGGGCTGCCCACTGGGGGTTACGGTAGCTACCATGGGAGAATAAAGCCAGACCACTACCGTACGCACTAACCGATTAGCGAGTTCATGGAAAATAGCACCCTATTTTTGACGTACCTTGGCATTTTGATAGCTCTGCTGGGGCTATCGGCCTTTTTCATTATTCGCCAGGTATTTAAGACTCGCCGCATCGAGAGCACCCTGGGCCGCTTGCAAAAGAAACTGACTAAAGAAAAAGGTACCGCCCAGGAATATTACGAGTTAGGCAGTCTGCTGCTGGACAAAAAACTTTTTTCGCAGTCTGCTCTTTACATGCAGCAGGCCCTCAAAGCCCTCACCGAAGAAGAAAAAATTGAAAACGCCCCCCTAATTTACAACGCCCTAGGCTATGCCTACTTTGCCCAAGGACAGTTTGACCTGGCCATTCGGCAGTACAAAGAGGCTTTGAAAATCACCCCAGGCTATGTGACTGCGCTAAACAACCTGGGCCACAGCTACGAAAAGAAACAGCTAACGGTCCAAGCTTTAGAAAGTTACGATCAGGCTCTAAAAGTTGAGCCCGATAACTCCACAGCCAAGCGCCGGGCACAGTCCCTGCGTAAGCGCGTTGTCATTCCGATGAATGTAAACCAGTAGACCATTTTGACCCAGCAGTTGCGGTAGCCGACGCCGGGTCAAAACAGAGCTAAACAGTTGCCAGTTCGGGGGTGGGTCGCTGGGTCTGTGCCCCAGGCTCAGCGGCCTCTTCGCAGTAGACCTCTGCCGAATTGTTTGGACTCTCGATTAGTTTTACTTTATGCAAGCTAGCCCCAATTTTTTTAATGGGCTCGCGCAGCAGATCTCGAATATGCACCGCAATATTCTCAGCCGTGGGCACTACCTCTGCAAAGTAGGGAATATCCTTGTTCAAAAAGGTGTGATCAAAGGGTTTGACCACATGGGTGTCTAACGCATTTTGGAACTCCACTAGATCGGCGATCATGCCTGTACGTGGATCCATCTCACCTTTGATAGTGACCTCTAGATGGTAGTTGTGACCGTGGCCATTGACCCGAGCACAGAGGCCGTAGATTTCGCTGTTTTGCTCCAGGGTCAGAGTGGGTAGCGCGAGACGGTGGGCGGCGCTGAAGTGGGTAGAAAGGGTCAAATAAGCTTCCATGGCGTTTCCTTGATAGTCGGCCCAGAGGGTAGAGGTTTCAAACAGCTGAACGTTGGTGAGGGGCAAGTGGGGTGCTAGACGCTGCCAGATAGCCCGGGCAATATTTTCCGTCGTGGTCAAACCTGCTTCTGGGCGCTCAACCTGAAACTCGGGCCAGACATCGTTAAGGTACGAAAAGTCTAACTGGCTAGTGACTTCGCGTTTGATCACCTTTTTGACATCGGACAGGTTGAGGACCATGCCGTACTCGTCCAAGTCGCCGGCCATGGAGACGTACAGCTCATAGTTGTGACCATGGCCGGGGGCACGGGTGCAACGTCCAAACTTGGTCTGGTTTTCAGCGTCGCTTAGCTCAGGCAGCCAGTAGCGATGGCTAGCGGAAAACTGAGCCCGACGGTTGATGATGCATTTCATAGAGATACTTAAAGCGGCAAGTAAATATTAATTTTTGCTAACTTCTCTACTTCTAGCATAGACCATTGCTGAGGAATGGGGGCTGCAGGTATTGCCTGGTCCACCCAGCGATAGGCCGAGGGCAAAAGGATTGACTTTAGGCTGTGGCTCGCTGCTTCAGCTATGGAAGACAGCAAAAAAAGTCATGAAGTTTTGACACGTTTTTATCCGCAGAGAAGTACAAAATTCCATGCATGCTTGGTGACATCCACTGTTCAAGAATTCTAATCGGAAATATCAGGAGTTGCTAACTTGAAGATAAAACGGTAAAAATAGATACAGAACATATCCTCGTTCATCTCCATTGCTTCACCCTTTTTCGGGTGATGAGACGGAAGTAGGGTAGCTCCACACATCTATTCTTCCATAGGTTGTCCGAGCTGCTCGAAGGAACGCACTAATCCCTATCAATAGTGCTCATTCAGGAGGAGACACACCTATGAAACTTACATACCGTGGTGTCGAATACGACCACAATCCGCCCATGTTAGAGGTTTCTGAGAGCGATATTCTCTGTAACTACCGTGGCCGCGAGCATCGCTATACCTACGTGCGCCACGTACCGTTCCCACAGCCCCAGGCTGAGCTAACCTATCGCGGCTCAACCTACCAAACTAACCGCCACGGTCAGCGCCAGACGGTCGCCCAGACTAACCATAAGTCCGTCTTTTCGGTATTTCAGAGCAAGCTAGCCGAACTGACACCGCTGATGGATGAGCGGCGTCAGCTGCTACGGGAGGCTGCCGAAAGCCACAGCGCCAATATCCAGCGTTCTTTGCATCACCGGATTGCAGTGGCCCGTGAGCAGGGCAATATGCCCCTCTTAAAACAGCTTGAGGATGAAATGCGCCAGATAGCCTAACGCTGGTGTTCCCTAATTTCATGGCTAGAGTAAGTTGAGGAGAAGCCATAACAGCTTCTCCTTTTTGTTTGTCCCCATCATGTTTCACAATAAGTTTGGAAGTCTGGACTGGATATCCGGTACCAAATCTTAGTTTTGAAAGGGTGTTATGGGGCTATTTGACAAGGTTTTTGACCCGTCGCCAGAGTCGCTGCCCCTAAATCCGGCGGAGGCGCTGGCGGCGATTTGTTTGGTTGCGATCGCAGCCGATGGATACCTCTCCGATCAAGAAGGGCGAGAAATGGATATGCTGCTCAGCCGCATGCGGCTGTTTAAAAGCTACTCCATCGAGATGGTAGATCGAATGAAAGATAGCCTGCTACAGCAGCTGCAGCAGCATGGTCCTGGACGATTGGTAGAGGCCGCCAATAGCGTACTCCCAACAGAACTCAAACCCACGGCTTTTGCGTTGGCAACCGATTTGGTCCTCGCCGATGGAAACGTTACACCCCAGGAGCAGGCATTTCTAGACGATCTTCACCGCATTCTGGAAATTCCTAGCGAGCGAGCCCTGACTATTGTCGAAGTAATGACGGTCAAGAATCGAGGTTGACAGCGTTGGGGCCAAAGAAATTCTTTACTTCGATGAAGACCGAACCTCAATTTCTGACAAATACGAGATAATAGGGGTTGCTATAGCTGCCATCAAACTCCTCATTCATTCTCCAAAAATCTCTATGACTGCTGCGATATCAGCTCCACCTCAACAGATGGATGACTCCAAGCACGGACTGCCCGTAACCATCATTACCGGCTTTTTGGGGAGTGGAAAAACCACACTGCTCAATCATATTTTGACAAATCAAGATGGATTGAAAACAGCCGTGCTGGTCAATGAGTTTGGCGAAGTCGGCATTGACAATGACTTGCTCATCACCACGGGCGATGACACCATGGTCGAGCTGAGCAATGGCTGCATCTGCTGCACCATCAATAATGATCTGCAAGAAGCCATCTACAAGGTTCTAGAGCGCAAGGACAAAATTGACTACCTGGTGGTGGAGACCACAGGTCTGGCCGATCCTCTGCCCGTAGCGCTTACGTTTCTAGGGACCGAGCTGCGGGATTTAACGCGTCTAGATTCCATTGTGACGCTGGTGGATGCAGAGAACTACAGCGTGGATTTGTTTAGCAGCCAGGCCGCCCATAATCAGATTGCCTACGGCGATATTATCTTACTTAACAAGACAGATCTGGTGGATGAAGGCGACCTAGACCGGTTGGAAGTCAAGGTCCGCGACATTAAGGAAGGGGCTCGCATCTTACGGACTACCCGGTCTCAGGTACCCCTGCCGCTGATATTGAGCGTCGGACTGTTTGAATCCGATAAGTATTTTGCACCGGCTGAGACATCCCAGGATCACGCCAACGGTGACCACGACCACGGAGCGCACGACCACGAAGCGCACGGTCATGAAGCGCACGGTCATGAAGCGCACGGTCATGAAGCGCACGGCCACGGAGCGCACGGCCACGGAGCGCACGGTCACGAAGAGCACGGTCATGAAGCGCACGGCCACGACCATAATGATCACGGCCACGAGGACCATTCTAGCTGCGACCACGACCACGACCATTGCGACCACGACCACGACCACGACCACAGCCATCTAGATGTGGACGGATTTACCTCAATTTCTGTCGCTCGAGATCAGCCCCTAGCTATTCGAAAGTTTCAGAATTTTTTAGACAATAATCTACCGGACAATGTCTTTCGGGCTAAGGGAATTCTATGGTTTGACGAAAGTGAAAAACGTCACGTATTCCACCTTAGCGGCAAGCGTTTTTCACTGGAGGACGAAGAATGGAACGGTCGGCCCCATAGGACACAGCTGGTGCTCATTGGTCAAAATTTAGATCACGCAGCCCTAGAAGCTGAAATTGAAAAATGCTTTTGTTTAGAGCCCCAAGAGCGTGGTAGAGGGTTTGGACTCTAAAAGGAATCACCGGCGACAACGAGCCTTGGAGCAAGATATCGGGTAATCTGAACTTGCATACGGCACGTTTGCCGATGCGATCGCACCGGGGGACACACCGGCCTCAAATATTCTCTAGGAGAAGTAATCACCCCATCGGTTACGTGGACAGCGTGACACTTAGTTTTCTTTTAATGTCATCGTGCAGATTCCGGTTTCGATTGATAAGGTAAAGAAACATTAAGTGAGCTGACAATTTTCCATAGAGATGATGTCGGAGTACGGCTATTCCAATCCCCTTGACGTTGCACAGTATTAATCCAATGTCTTCGTTTCAATCGACCTCTGGGCATGTGTTGTTCTGCGATTTTGACGGTCCCATTGTCGATGTCTCGGAACGTTACTATCGCACCTATCAGCTGGGTTTATCAACGCTGCAGGCCAATCATCAAGAGCACCATGGTGTACACCTGCCGCTCCGCATTCTTTCCAAAAATCAGTTTTGGTGGATGAAACGGGATCGCATAGCCGATGCCGATATTGCCATCCGCTCCGGTGTACCCAAAGATCTGGTGGAATCACTTTTGCAACAGGTTCAGCGGATTGTGAATCACCCCCATCTGCTCCAGTGGGATGCTTTGCAGCCCGGTGCTGGGATCGCGATTCGTCGGCTCAAGCAAATGGATGTGCGTTTGGTTTTGGTGACCCTACGCCATCCGCGTCAGGTGCAGGCTTTTTTGCAAGCCCACGACCTCAGTCAGTATGTTGACGAAATTTTTGGGGCGTCGGATATTGAGGCAGCCCATCTCAATCGCGCCGAGCAAAAGGTGACCCTACTAGAACGTGCGATCGCAGCCCAACAGACTCAGGGCTATCGGGTTCATCCCACCTACATGATTGGTGACACCGAGGCAGATATTATTGCTGGTCAGCGGGCCAGCATGGCCACCGTTGCCCTCACCAATGGCATCCGCAGCCATGACTACCTCAAGCGTTATCGGCCCACATCCATTGAGCCAAGCCTGCTGCAGGCGGTTCAAAACAGACATGTAGCCCAGGTACTTCAGGCCGCTTAGAAAAGCCTTAGCGCTTCCACCAAAAGTGCAGCGGATAATAGAGCGCAGGCGTCCATAGGCTGCTGAGGATGGCTGAACTCAAGGCAACTCGCTGGTGGGTGCGCCAAATTTGCCAGAGGCTCAGGTAGGGAGAATTTGGCCACAGCAAATAGTGAAAGCTCATTTGCAGAGCAATCAGCGTTGCTGCCACCACAGCCATGCCAAAAACAATAAACGCCACCAAGACAACATTTTCTCGAATCAGCCGCTGTCGCTGTAGGCGAGCTGACAGCATACCCACCACCATTAGGCTGAGGGCATGGGTAGGAAAAGGCCCCGTCAGACTATCGTGCATTAAACCCAGGACAACCCCTGCGATCGCTCCATCGACAATCGGATGATGAATGCTCCAGATAACGACCCAAATCAGCACCCAGTTAGGGGTGACACCCAATAGCTCAATGCCAGGAAAACGCATCGGCGACAGGAGTAAGCAAATCAACCCTGACCCCACCACAATCACAATATTGAGGCACGTTTTTTGAAGATCGGAAAGTGTAGACTTCCCCTTGGATGTGGTCATAGCTAATGGGTAGCGGCTACGGTGTCGCCGGTTCGTCGTCTGCTATCTCTGCTGGAGGTGCATTGACGTCGATTTTGGCCTCAAAGGGATGGATCGTAACCCACTCTAAAACACTGATGGGAGATGACAGCTGAGTAACCGCCTCAGGAGCTGGACTCTTTTTTAAGTCCATACTTTCAATGCGACCGACCGGCACCCCCTGGGG
>JBCCAQ010000382.1:0-3105 GCA_039814735.1 Cyanobacteria bacterium P01_A01_bin.15 | reverse complement strand
GACCACTCTGGATGATGCTGACAAAGCTCTTCGATAGACGATACAATCATCGGTATGTTTTTGTATTGGGACGGGACTATTATCCCATCCCTTTTTTCTTATCTACAAAGGGTCCCACAACACCTAGATACGCCCTTTCCAACGTATCCGTCGTCAGCTCAAAACGAATATTTAACCGAGGACTGACCCAGCCCGGCATTTCACTCACCAGCTGTAGCGATTTCCCCGAACGCTCAAATCCCGTTAATTCATTACTATCCGGGTCGTAGATGTAATACTCTGTCACCCCATATTTTTGATAGAAGTTCAGCTTCCGTAGCATTTCCCCAGATCGATTTCCCGGCGATAAAATCTCAAACACGACCTGGGGCGCGATACCCCCCTCTACCCACTGGCGATAGAACCCCCGATCCCCCTTGGGACGACCAAATACCACCATCACATCCGGAGCCTGACGCCGCTTCGGTTCACCCTCTACCGGATACCACAGTAAATCTCCAGCAACAAACACATTGGCATCACTGGCAAACAACCGTTCCAGGTTTTCCTTGATCACCACGATCCAACGGAACTGCTTGGTATTATCGGCCATGGGTTGCCCATCGCTATCGGAGTAGTACGGCTGGCTATCGGAGATTAGTTGCTGAACCATGGGTGTAAAAATAGCCTATATCCCAGTTTAACCGCGCCAGCTCAGGGCAACGATGCCAAAGATCGCAATCAGCACGCCAAACCCGCGATTTACCCAAACCAATCGCTTGGGTGTCAGCCAGTGGCGCAATCGAGACACTCCGCTGCTCAGCAACAGCCACCACAGCGCTGACCCCAAAAATACGCCACCCACCATCACCACCGCTTGACCGTAGCCCAGTTCCGCCGGGGCAAACCCCGCAAATAGCAGCACAAAGGACAAAATGGTGGCTGGGTTCGTCAGGGTTAGACCAAATGTGGATAGGTAGGCTCCGGCTAGCCCTGTTCTACCAATCTCAGCTGGTTTGTCAGCAGGCTTACTCAGAAAGGTGGTAACGCCCAAATAGCAGAGAAATAAACCGCCAATAATGCCTAGCCACCGGGTCTGGTTGGTCAGAAAGTTAGAAATAAAGGCCAGACCAAAGGCTGCGATCGCACCATACACCCCATCCGCCGTGGCGGCCCCCAACCCCGACAGCATTCCCGCCATCGTCCCATAGGTCAGGCTCCGCCGAATACACAACAGTCCAATCGGACCCACCGGGGCAGCAATGGAAAACCCTAACACCACTCCCTGTAAAAAAAGAGAAATATTCGTCATATCCCCACAGAAAACCGCCAGGGCTCACTGTCAGGAGCCCCAAAAAGCTCTAAGACTCAAGCGCCTCAACGCTGTCCTTAAACTGCCAGGGCTGTTGTTTCTTTCACCGTTGATAGGGCAATTGACGTTTTTGTCTGCAAGATCCCCGGCAGCCCCTTAATCTCATCACTCAAAATTCGCTCTAGATCGGCCATCTGGCCACATCGCACCTTGAGCAAATAGTCTCCATCTCCCGCCACGTGGTGGCATTCCTGCACCGCAGCCGTTGCGGCCACATAGTCCAAAAATGTCTGTCTGTGCTGCGGATGCTCCAACACCACCGCCACAAAAGCCGTAATGTCGTAGCCCAGCTGCACGGGATCGACCACCACCCGATAGCCCCGAATAATGCCGCGCTTTTCCAAACGGCGTACACGCTCGCCAATGGCCGGTGACGATACCCCAAAACGGTTAGCCAGGTCGGACCAAGTCACACGACCATCCACCATCAGCGCCCCTAAAATACCACTGTCAAGGTCATCCATAAAATTATATTAGCAACTTTTACTTAGCTTTTTCTTTAAACCTGAATCTAAAAATCCTAAATTAGCTAAACAAAAAAACTCAAGGGAGAAAATACCTAAAAATACAAAATTGCGACGGTCGTCTGTGTAGGGTCACGCCCCCCAATCATGAGCCTGATGGGTAAGAATTACTACTATCTAGACGGGGCGAAGGATTGCTACGCACCCGGTCTGCACTACCAAAAAGTTCATGTTCAAGCTTCTTTCAGACGTCGTTACAACAGCGACGGTGCCTGCCGACTGGGTCGGTATTCGAGCCGTTAAAGACACCACTAAGACCTGTACTATTCGAGACACCCATCCCGAGGGAAATACCCAACAGCTGGGCCATGGGGCCATGGTGGAAGTGCTAGCCGGGGGGCAGTTTGGCTATAGCGCCACCAATAATCTTAAGCCTGAGTCCCTGGCGGCGGCGGTGGCGGCGGCCTATGACCAAGCGATGGCCGCTAGCGCCTGGTCATTGCACCGGTTTACAGTAGCGGCACGGCCCCGGGCTACGGGCCGCTATGTGTCGTCCTACCGCAAGGGGTTAGATACGCTGCCCCCGGCGGAGCTAAATCAGATTTTGCTGCAGGTGTGCGACCGGCTCAAGGTCTCCGACAAAATTGCCCAAACCACCGCATCAGCTAGAAGTCACGATATTGAAACCTGGTTTGTTAGCAGCAACGGTTCTGAAATTTACCAGCGGGAGCATTTAGTAGAGACCCACTTTGGCACCATTGCCCAGGATGGTCCCATTACCCAGATGCGGACAGATCATGGGTATCTGGCCCAGAGCTATCAGGGGGGATGGGAGCTATTCCCCGGTCTAGACCTGTGGCAGCGGGTGCAGCAGGTAGGGGAACAGGCATTGGCGCTACTCCATGCGGACAACTGCCCCGATCTGACCACAACGCTGGTGCTCGCTCCCGATCAGATGATGCTACAAATCCATGAGAGTATCGGCCATCCGCTGGAGCTCGATCGCATTTTGGGGGATGAGCGTAACTACGCCGGGGGCAGCTTTATTAAGCTGGAGGACTTTGGCTCCCTGGCCTACGGCTCTGAGCTGATGAATGTCACCTTTGACCCGACGGTACCGGGGGAGCTAGCTAGCTATGGGTTTGATGATGTCGGTACCCCCGCTAAGCGCGAACATTTAATCCGTGGGGGCAAACTGGAACGGGGGCTGGGCGGTTTGGAAAGCCAGCAGCGATCGCAGGTGCCCGGTGTGGCCAACTCCCGCGCCTCGTCGTGGAATCGGCCCGCCAT
>JBCCAQ010000381.1:0-3141 GCA_039814735.1 Cyanobacteria bacterium P01_A01_bin.15 | reverse complement strand
TGAGTAGATGAAACACGAAGCTTATGCAGATACCTTTTATCTCTCTACGGAGACGGGTACTAATACACGAACCGTAATCTACATTGTCTAAAGTTGTCAAAAGTAATGCTGAATTGAATGTTACTTTTGATCACTTTATTTTTGAAAAAATTCCCACACCTTGTTCATAATAACGTGCGCTAGCGGCGATTATTGTGGCTTTTTATGACTTTATGACGACCGGATTTAAGGTTATGGGCCAGGTGCAAACCGCCGTAGTAGCTGATGATGGCTAGCCCCGCACCCACGATAGTGCTACCAATCAGTAGGGCAATAGTGATGTCAACGCCAAGGCTCATCCACTCCTGGGGAGAACGGTCAGTCAGACCTGTCTCTACGGACTGGCCTAGAACTCGGCGTCCCACCTGATAGTTAAAGGCGTAGATAGGGACATAGGTCAGGGGATTGCTAATCCAGGTACCGGCTGCGGCAACAATTTTGTTGCCACGGATGGCGGCTGCGATCGCAATTCCGATAAATGTCTGCAGCCCAAACAGGGGATAGCTACCAGCAAAAACACCCGCCGCGAGGCCGCGGGCGATGGCCTGGGGATTGCTCCGCAGACGAATAAAGCGAATGTAGACATATCGGGCTAGACGCTGCCATTTAGACCGTTTGTCGCGCCCCTCCGGCCAAGCTTGGCGGGGGGGGCCGGGTTGTTTGGGGTCAAGGGGCCCTTTTTGCTCCGCCACGGCTGGATTTCCTTGTGGGTAATGGGTCATAAACCAGGGAGCCGACCGATCAGCCGCCCCAATAGTATCTATTATGGCAACAGGGGCAGCACCAGGGATTCCTAACGGGCTGCCTGGGATAAGGGCCAACAGCCGGATCGAGGGGGCAGAGGGTGCCGGGGCAAAAGGAAACCATCATTGCACAGGGGGAAACCATTGCTGCGATCGCAACCGCGATTGTGCCCCAGCAGGGTAGCGTGGGCATCGTTCGTCTATCGGGAGCAACGGCTGTCACCATCGCCCAGGGGCTTTTCCAGAGTCCAGGCCCCTGGGAGAGCCACCGCATTCTCTATGGCTATATCGTCCACCCAGACACCCAGCAGACCATTGACGAAGCGCTGCTGCTGCTGATGCGGTCTCCTCGCTCTTATACCCGCGAAGACGTGGTGGAGTTTCACTGCCACGGTGGCATCATGGCGGTACAGCAGGTGCTGCAGCTATGCATTGCCCAAGGGGCCAGGCTGGCGGAGCCGGGGGAATTTACCCTCCGGGCTTTTCTCAACGGTCGTCTAGATTTGACCCAGGCCGAAGGTATTGCCGATCTGGTGGGGGCGCGCTCACCCCAGGCGGCCCAGACGGCCCTTGCTGGCATTCAAGGCAAGCTGACAGCGGCCGTTCGCCAATGCCGCAGCCGCTGCTTGGACGTGCTGGCGGAAGTAGAAGCCCGGATCGACTTTGCCGACGATTTGCCGCCCCTAGATGAAGCCAGCATTGGCACTCAGCTAGCGGTGATTTTAGCGGAGGTGACCCAAATTTTAGCGACGGCCCACCAGGGAGAACTGCTGCGCACCGGTCTTAAGGTGGCTATTATCGGTCAGCCCAATGTGGGTAAATCCAGCTTACTCAATGCCTGGAGCCGCTGCGATCGCGCCATCGTCACCGCCCTCCCCGGCACCACCCGCGATGTGGTCGAATCCCAGCTGGTGGTGGGTGGTATCCCGGTACAGGTCCTAGATACGGCGGGGATTCGCAATGCCACCGACCAGATAGAAAAAATGGGAATTGAGCGTTCCCAAACCGCAGCCCAAACCGCAGATTTGGTGTTGCTCACCATCGATAGCACCGTGGGTTGGACAGCCGCAGACGATGCCCTCTACCGCACCATCCAACACCGGCCCCATATCCTCGTGATCAACAAGATAGATTTGGGACCACCGGTAGATATTCCAGTACCTCAGGTGCCAGTCGTGCAGACAGCTGCGGCCCAGGGCCAGGGTATTGACGCCTTAGAGCGGGCTATTTTGACGGTGGTCCAAGCCGACCGGGTCGTGGCTGCCAATACGGACATGGCGATCAACCAGCGTCAGGCCGCCGCCCTAACCCGCGCCCACCGCGCCCTCAAAGAGGTGCAAACCACCATACAAGCCGCCCTACCCCTAGATTTTTGGACCATTGACCTACGGGACGCGATTCGCGCCCTAGGGGAGGTAACGGGAGAAGACATTACCGAATCAATGCTGGATGAAATTTTTAGTCGGTTTTGTATTGGCAAGTAATGACTAACGGACCTTTGATATCTCCAATAACGGTACAAACCGCGTTTGCCACCCTGGCGAGTGAAGAGCTATCCGCCCTGGTGGAGTTTTATCAGGGTCTGCTAAACCAGGTGCCCCAATCCTATGTACCGGGTCGCTATGCGGAGTTTGCACTGCCGGGGCTAAAGCTAGCCCTGTTTAAGCCCAGCTCAGGCCACAAACCAGAATTTAGGGGTCCTGCTGGCAGTATGAGTCTTTGTTTGGAGGTGGGGGATATTGTGGGTGCGATCGCCACCCTCACACACCTAGGCCACCCGCCCCCGGGGGACATTATCCACGCCAGCCACGGCCAAGAAATCTACGCCTACGACCCCGCCGGTAATCGCCTGATTTTGCATCAAGCTCCCTCCACTAGTCCATCTGACTAATCCGCTTTAACTTTAGCAAATCGGTCATCTTACGTAGCTTTTTGACCGTGCTATCAAAGTGAGCGTGATCTTTCACATCAATACCCAAATCAATTTCAGCAATCTGATCGGGAAAGGTGGTCACCGTTGCCCGGTGCACATTAATTTTTAGATCCGATAGGTGACTCAAAATATCCTTAAGCACACCTACTCGATCAATAACCTCAAGCTTGAGCATAACCGGATAGGTTTGCGGGCGGCCAGTTGTGGCTTCTGTAGAGTTCCAACGCACTGGAATTAGGCGATCCCCAGGAACAGATGCCACATTGGGACAGCCCTGACGGTGAATAGCAATGCCCCGAGCCCCCATGGAAACCGCACCGATAATAGATTCTCCCGGCAGCGGATTGCAGCAGCCCGCAATGTGATGCAGCAGTCCCTCCACACCGATAATGGAGCTGCCAGACTGAGCGCTATCAGCGCCTCCCC
>JBCCAQ010000315.1:0-5321 GCA_039814735.1 Cyanobacteria bacterium P01_A01_bin.15 | reverse complement strand
GCCCTGAATCACGGTCTTGAAACTGCGCCCAGGCAGGCTCAGCCAGACCTAGCCAAAGTACTCCCGCAAGTACAACTGCCCATATCCATCTGATCTTTGACCAGCGTACGGTTAACGGAGTCCCGCCCATAACACCTCAGCGTTAAATACCGTTTACCAGCATAGGAAACTTTCTATTGCTTGTGGCGATTGGGCAACGTCAATTCCGCAAAATCACTGAATATTTTTAACTGAATAGTTTTACTGCCGCCATAGGAATGCCTGTGGTCCTACCGGCTCAAATGCTGACATTTGTACAGCGCAAAAACTTCAAACAGCCCGCCAACAATACTCAGGGTCAGACAGATGATGACAATACCCCAGCCCACATCACCCGCACCAAAGGTGATCAAAAAATCCAGCAGACCATCTCGTCCTACGGCGCTGATAGCGGCTAAAGGAGAGCACGCACCCAGGCTCAGGGTGGCCAATGCTATCCCCAAGCCAAGCGCCGGTAGCATAAAGCAAATGGCCAATGTCAGCACTAAAGAACTCAATGATCGTAGACCCACTTCTACCCCCCGCCATATCGTTACCGAGTAGGCGTAAGTAACCATCCCAACCATAGGGGGAATTGATAGAAATAAGCGGGAACGTGAGAAATCTTAAATTTTCATAAAACTACAGAGCATTTAGAGTTTATCCTTAACCCATTAAAATAATCGGGCTATGGCTGCACCTAGCTATGTGTTACCCCTGTGTTTAAGGAGCTGTCCCCC
The DNA here is from genome assembly GCA_039814735.1 of Cyanobacteria bacterium P01_A01_bin.15. Lineage (GTDB taxonomy): Bacteria > Cyanobacteriota > Cyanobacteriia > Phormidesmidales > Phormidesmidaceae > Leptothoe. Next base: position 4,563 of record JBCCAQ010000315.1, on the reverse strand, counting down.
TTGTCCACTGCATTTTCCACATCCAGTCTTGCCAAATGGGGACAGCGCCTGCTGGCGGCGATTCTCCTCGGGGGGCAAGTCGTTGTTCATTTGGTGACACGCCCCCTGCACCGGCGCAACACCGTTGAACAAATGGCGGCTGTTGGCCCTGAGTCCCTGCTGATCGCGCTGGTGACGGCTGGTTTTGTTGGCATGGTGTTTACCATCCAAGTCACCCGAGAGTTTATTAATTTTGGAGCCAGCACTGCCGTGGGGGGAGTACTGGCATTAACCCTGGCTAGGGAGCTGGCTCCCGTGCTCACAGCGGTGGTTATTGCTGGTCGAGTCGGGTCAGCCTTTGCCGCTGAAATCGGCACCATGCAAGTCACTGAGCAAATTGATGCGCTGCAGCTGCTGAAGACCGATCCGGTGGATTATCTGGTGTTGCCCAGGGTGGTAGCCTGCGCTCTGATGCTTCCTCTGCTGACGATCCTGTCGTTTATTACAGGCATGACCGGGGGACTGCTGATTTCAACGACAATGTTCAATATCTCCCAGGCCGTTTTTCTAGACTCAGCCCGAGTTTTTTTGAGTGTGGGAGATTTGGTGAGCGCCATTGTCAAAGCTCTGGTTTTTGGTACATTAATCGCTGTTATTGGCTCTAGCTGGGGCCTGACGACGACAGGCGGGGCCAAGGGGGTGGGTCAGTCTACGACCACCGCCGTTGTCACTGCGCTGCTGGCCATTTTTATTAGCAACTTTTTTCTTTCGTGGCTCATGTTCCAGAGTTCAGTCTTGAACTTTTAGCGCTCTAGTATTCCGTCAGCTTATTGAGATAGCGCTCAATGAGTAAAATAGCCACGATGTCATCGATGGGGCGCGGAATACTGCGCATGCTTTGGGGCAGAATGCGGTTGAGTCCTTTGGGGGGGAACATTTCCCAATAGCGATCGCGGGCTTCTAAACTGCTGTAGCGCTCATCCACCAAAATGACATTGGGACCTTCTTTGAGCCGCGATAGCTCCTGTTTCCAGATCTTGGCCCCGGTTTGATCGCCCATGACGATCAGCGAAATTGGATAGGTCTGGCGGAGGGATTCAATGTGATCAACTACAGTTTCAGCAGCAATCACCTCGTGGTAGCAAAGCGAACGATCTAACCCAACAATGGCTAGACCACACTTGTTGCGGCCTGGATCAAATCCGAGAATGACAGGTTGCGATAGCTTGGAAAAAGCAGTGGATGTCACGAAGCTGACGTTACAGAAAAGGCACTATAGAGCTGGTGAAAGAGCTGGTGAAACTAGATCTACAGCTACAGCTTTTTACAGAAAAATTCCGGGTTTGAGCCCAGATGGGGTTAGGCAGATAGGGCCTTTGTCGTCGTAGCACTATTTTACAGGCGACCCCAGCGGTGCTACTAATTCAGCAGATTAGCTAAGGATAGCTTGCGCTTCCCGCAAAATCTGGCAAACTTAAGGCTGGCAACGTAATTATGGGATTACATACAGTGGCTGGCTGTAACCGTAATGCAAATGCTATGGTCTAAGTACACGTGTACACACTAGTTCGGATGCGCCTGCTTCGTGCATGTAAAGCGAGTTGAACTATGTCACTTTAAGTCTTTTGGAGGAACAACTCAAGTTCCTCTGCTGCCAGGGTTTACCGTTATTTCCGGCCCCAATGGTTCAGGAAAGTCGAACATTCTTGACGCCCTGCTGTTTTGTTTGGGGTTGGCTAGCTCCAAAGGCATGCGGGCTGAGCGTCTGCCCGATTTAGTTAATCAAAATCACGCCAATCGACGCTCTACATCAGAAGCTAGCGTCACCGCCACCTTTGATATCAGTGATGTGCCATCAGAGCTGCTGCAGGACGACAGCGATGGGGAGGCGGCTCACCAGGCCGAACATAAATTAGATACTGAGGAAATAGATACCGAGGAAACCCCAGGGCAGGACACAGCCATTGGGAACGACTCCGCTGCAGACGTATCGCCATCAGTAGAGTCGCCCCCCCATCCAGCCGAGCCAGGCATCGGTGGGAAAAACCCAGCCCCTGACAATGTGGTGTCCCTACCGCGAGAATGGAGCGTCACTCGCCGTCTGCGGGTCACTCCCCAGGGTACTTACACGTCTAACTATTTTATTGATGGTCAGCCCTGCACCCTAAATGAGCTGCACGAACAGCTCCAGCGGTTTCGGATTTATCCAGAAGGCTACAACGTAGTACTGCAGGGGGATGTCACCAGCATCATTTCCATGAAGGCCAGGGAACGTCGGGAAATTATTGACGAGCTGGCGGGGGTAGCCTCATTTGATCGCAAAATTGACCAGGCCAAACTCAAACTGGATATGGTGCACGAGCGCGAAGAGCGCTTTCGCATCGTAGAACGAGAGCTGATTGACCAGCTCGAACGCCTCGATCAAGATCGCAAAAAAGCTGAGAAATATAAGCAGCTCAAGGCTACCCTGCAGGAAAAGGGCCAGTGGCAGGCCGTCCTGGAATGGCGACAGCAACAGCAGCAGGCTGAGCGGCTGGAGGGGCAAATTGCCCAGGGTAAGCAGCAGGCTGCCAGCTTAGCCCAGCAGCGGGAATCGCTCATAGCGCTGATTGGTGCAACCGCCACCGAGCTAGATGGGCTCAATACAAAGGTCAAGGCCCTCGGAGAGGATGAGCACCTGACACTCCAGGCAAAGCTCGCAACCCAAGAGGCCGAACTGCGGCAGCTGCAGCGGCAGGAGGCGGCCCTCGGTCAGTCCACCCGTGAGCTGGCGGCCAACCTCCAGGCTACTCAGCTCGAGCTACAGCGCCATACCCAAGAGCTGGCTACCCTGGGGCAGCAGCTGACCACCCTCAGCGATACGCAAGTCAGCCTAAAAACGCAACGGGATCAGGCCGCCCAGGCCGTTGAGGCAAGCCGGGAGGCGACGAGCGCGATCGCAACCGCGTCCCAAGCCTGGGTAGAAACCCAAACCGCCCTGCGGCGTGATGTGGAAACCCTGCTCAGCGTGCTTGAACCTCAGCGTACCGAGCAGGTACGACTGCAAGAACGGCTGCACCAGCTGCAAAGCCAAATCACCGCCCAAACCCAAACGATCCAGAGTCTAGAAATAGACCTTGCCGCCACCCAAAAAGCCGGTGATACCCACGGCGAAGGGTCAGCTACAGAAGCTACCATTCAGACCCTAGCCGGAGGGGTAGCCACCGCAGAACAGGACCTCAAAACCCATCAAGACACCCGCGACCGCCTGCTGCAAGAGCAGCGGCAAAAACAGCGAGAGCTAGACAAGCTCGAAGCCCAGGAGCAGGCGCTCCAGGAAACCCGTGGCACCCAAGCCACCGAAGTCCTGGTCAAGAGCGGTTTGACCGGTATCTGCGGTTTGGTAGCCCAGCTCGGTCGGGTGGAGCCCCAGTATCAAACGGCCCTAGAAATTGCCGCCGGTGCCCGACTAGGCTATCTGGTGGTTGAAAACGACGGCATTGCCGCCCAGGGTATCGATATTCTCAAACGCAAGCGGGCCGGTCGAGCTACTTTTTTACCCCTCAACGCCATTCGGACTCCACGGATCCAGAAGCTAGGCCGCTGGGAGCGTCCCGAGGGCCTGGTGGACTACGCGGTCGACCTGATCGAATGCGACGACATCTACCGCGACGTGTTTGCCTTTGTCTTTGGCAATACAACGGTGTTTGAGCGCCTCAGCGATGCCCGTCGCCACCTGGGCAAGTTTCGCATGGTCACCTTGGATGGTGAGGTTTTAGAAAGCAGCGGGGCCATGACCGGTGGTAGCCTTCGTCGCCAGGGTCGGCTGCACTTTGGTACGGTTGAAGCAGGAGAATCATCTGAGGCCAGGGCCCTGCGGGCAAGGCTGCAGGAGATCGACCAGATTTTAGTCAAGTGCGATCGCTCAATAACCCAGGCCAGCGCCACTGTCAAAACCCAATCCCAGGCCCTGATCGAAGCTCGCCAGCGCTACCGTGAACAGCAGCTGCAAACCAGTCAGGTGCAGCAGCAGCAACAGCAGCTACAACAGCGTCTCGCCAAGGCTCAGCAGCAGCAACAGCACTATGAAACCGAATCCAAGGCGGCCCAAACCCGTCTGCAGGAGCTAGAAGCGGCCCTGCCCGACCAGGAAACCCGCCTACAGCAAAAGCGTCAGGAGCTGACCGCCCTAGAGCAGTCCCAAACCCATAGCGAGTGGCAGCAGGCCCAGGGCCAGGTCCGGGCGTTAGAAACCCAGCTGACCGAACGCCAGCAGGCCCTGCAAACGGCCCAGCAGCAGCAGACCGAGCTAGAGGCCCAGCGCCAGCGGCTGCAGGAGAGAATGCAGGCGGGCCAACAAACCATTGACCAGGCCCGACAGCAGCAGCAGACCCAAATCAACCAGCAGACGGAATTAAACCGGCAGCAGGTAGCCCTGCAGCAAGCCATCCTCACGACCCAGGCCGCCCTGGCCGAACTGGACAAAACCCTGGCCGGGGAAAAAGCAATATTGACAGAGCTTCTAGCAATTAAAGGAATGATGGGTAATCCACCCAAAAGTCCAGAAATCATCGTGCCTAGACCATTCCCAATTAAATCTTTATT
>JBCCAQ010000353.1:0-4028 GCA_039814735.1 Cyanobacteria bacterium P01_A01_bin.15 | reverse complement strand
GCGGCGCGGATCGACGGGGCCAGCGAGTTTCAGATTTTTCGGCGGATAATTATTCCGATGATCGTGCCGACCATTACGGTGGTTGCCACCACGGTGGTAGTGGCGGTGCTCAAGGTCTTTGACATTGTGTATGTGATGACCGGCGGCAACCTGGATACGGATGTGATTGCCAGCCGCATGATCAAGGAAATGTTTAACTTTAGAAACTTTGGTCGCGGTAGCGCCATTGCCACGGTGCTGCTGCTGGCGGTGATTCCGGTGATGGTGACCAATATTCGTCGCTTTACCCAGCAGGAGGCCAACCGATGAAAATTGCTCGCTCGCCCAAATGGTTTGAACGGCTGCCGCTGCATACGACGGTGGTCGCGATCGCGCTGCTTTGGACCCTGCCCACCGTTGGTTTACTGATCAGCTCCTTTCGCCGTCAGGATGCCCTATTGCAAACCGGCTGGTGGACCGTTTTTCAACACCCGTTTGACCTGGCCCAGTTCCACATCGGCAACTACATCGATGTCCTAGCTAGCCAGGGCATGGGTCAGGCATTTCTCAATAGTCTGGTGATTGCAATCCCCGCCACGGTGATTCCCATCTCCATTGCCACCTTTGCCGCCTATGCCCTGGCCTGGATGCAGTTTCCCGGACGCCAGATGCTGTTTGTAACGGTCGTCGGTTTGCTGGTGGTACCGTTACAGATGACCCTGATTCCGGTGCTGCGGGTCTATAACAATCTGGGGATGGCGGGTAGTTTTCTGGCGGTGTGGCTGGCCCATGCGGGCTATGGTCTCCCCCTGGGGATTTACCTGCTGCGCAACTATATCGGCTCGCTGCCCCGGGACCTGATCGAAGCGGCGGCGGTGGATGGCGCATCCCATTTAAAGATTTTTATGCGGCTGGTGGTGCCGCTGTCGATGCCTGCGATCGCATCTTTTGCTGTCTTTCAGTTTCTCTGGGTGTGGAATGACCTGCTGGTGGCCCTAGTCTATTTGGGTGGTAACCAAGATGTCGCCCCGGTGACTTTGGTGCTGCGCAACCTGGTGGGCGACCGGGGGCAGGATTGGCATCTGCTCACCGCCGGAGCCTTTGTTTCCATGGTGGTGCCGCTGGCTGTCTTTTTTGCGCTGCAGCGCTACTTTGTCCGGGGTCTGCTGGCAGGGTCTGTCAAAGGGTAATCGGCGCTAGCTGCATCCAGGATTCGTTGCCAATACTCACAAAGTCTTCAAAATTTATTCCTATGCTGTAGCCATAGAAAACAGAGAGCAGAGACCGGTTCTATGCGTAGTCCAACGGTCTTTGCCCATAGGTCAACCAATTTACAAAAGGCTTTTACAACCATGCAATGCACTATAGCGCCCGTTACCGTATCAGTTTCTGAGCTTCTATCGAACAAGGTTGACAGCGTTTTGTCGACCTACCCAGCCGAGCCATACCAGAGCGCCTTGGGCAATAGCGCCATCAAACAGCTGCTGCTGGACTATTTAGAATGCAAGCTTAAGCAAACCATGCCTAGTCTAGAAGACCCCAGCCAATGGCAGCGGTTACCCCACTATCTGCACCAGTCTGTTGATTTAGAGCTGCGTCTCGATAGCTATATTTACTGGGGGATTGAATATATTGTTCAAACCCAGCTTGACCTGATGCTGGGTGCGCAATCAAAAGCACCGTCATGGAGCGTGCAGGATATGACCCAGGCCTGTGTGCCGGCCCACTGGTTTGGCTAGGTCTACTCTCCGCTCAGGACCTTTTCGCCCTCTTCTTCATCCGCTTCTGTGGTCCTAATCACCGGCACCTTCAGGCTGACTGGCTCAGTTTCGTTTTGGTCCTCCACCCGTTTGGAAAAACCCCAGGCAAAGACTACAGCAATCAGCGCTACCATGGCCCAGGCCGGGGGCACCCAGCTTTCATTGATTACCCGTAGCAGCAGCCGTAGCCCCACAAAGGCAACGGTGACAAAACCCGCATCCTCAAGGTAGACGTAGATATCCAACCAGCGGATAAACAGTCCGGCCATAAACCGCAGGGCGATAATCCCGATGGTGCCGCCAAGTAAAATAATCGCCACCTCGTCCGATAGGGCGATGGCGGTGGTGACACTATCTAATGAAAAGGCCAAATCGGTAAAGGCAATAATCGGAATTGCCCGCCACACCGATGCAAACTTAGGACCGTGGTGGTGCTCCTCCTCGTCCGTATCGCTGCTAAAGTGCTCGTACACCAGCCACAGCAGATATAGGGCACCCGCCACCTCAAACTGCCAAAACTTCAGTACCCAGCTGGCCGTTAAAATCAGCGTCATCCGCAGCACAAAAGCAATGATCAGGCCAAAGTTTAAGGCCCGCTTTTGCTGCTTTTCCGATTCTAGGCCCTGGGCAATGGCGGCCAGTGCGATCGCATTGTCCGCCGACAGTACCGCCTCCAGGGCAATCAGCACCGGGAGTAAAAGCAACGTGTCCAGCCCAAAGTTAGGCGACCATTCAAGTAACTGATCCAACATTTGGTGTTTGTGGTTCGCTAAAGTTCACGGTCGTGTGTCAGTCGGGTATGGTGACACCCTTGTTTAGAATAGATCGGATACCATCCGTAGCCCATCCTCACCAGGGAAAGTGATTTCTCTGCCGCGTCCTTGATGCCTGAGATTGCCACTTTATTTTCCCAGTTTCGCCATCAGTACGCCGATGGCAGTTTGACCACCGAACTGCTCATGGCCCATGGTGAACAGTATCTAGTCAAGGCGACCATCAGCGTGGGTGAGCAGGCTATCGCCACGGCCCTGGCGGGGAATACCAGCCTGGCAGCGGCGGACGACCAGGCCAAGGTGCGAGTTTTAGGAATGCTGGGGGTAGCTCCGCCCCAGCAAAATGGACTGTCCGTAGAACCATCCAAGCCGACGCCCAGCCCGGCTATCGCACCCGCCGAACCGGCTGTCGTGGCCCCGGCCCCAGAGCCCCCCCAGCCCCAAGAGCCCGAAACATCGGAAGAGTCCGAAGCCGATGACCTGGGTCGCCCCCTCGACAGCATTACCCCCGACGAGGCCCCGGCCCCCTCAGAGGTGCCGGCCTCGGCCCTCGCCGCCGCTGCCCTGGAGCACTTTGACGACAGCAATCCGGTGGACCTGTCGGACATTATCGCCCAGACCGATGTGGAAATGTCTCGCCTGGGTTGGAGCAGCGTACAGGGACGCACCTACCTGGAGCAGGCTTTTAATAAACGCTCCCGCCAGCAGCTAACCGATGAAGAGCTGCTGACGTTTTTGCTCTATCTAGAATCCCAGGCAACGCCCAGCATGGGCTAGGGAGAACCGGCTGGCTGTTGCTGTCCGTCTCGGTTAAACCGCTGTCGGACGGCTGCCGATGGCATGGCGGTCAATCACCTGGTCAATCAAACCGTACTCCACCGCTTCGCTAGGGGACATAAAGAAGTCCCGCTCGGTGTCTTCCGTAATGCGCTCAATGGGCTGGTCGGTGTGGGCCGCCAGGGCATCATTCAAGGTCTTTTTAATGTAAAGAATTTCCTTGGCCTGGATTTCGATATCGGTGGCCTGCCCCTGGGCACCCCCCAACGGCTGGTGGATCATAATGCGGGAGTTGGGCAGGCTCATGCGCTTACCCTTTGTGCCGGCACTCAGCAAAAAGGCTCCCATACTGGCCGCCAAGCCAACACAGATGGTGGACACATCCGGTTTGATGTGGTTCATCGTGTCAAAAATACCCAGACCGTCATACACAGAGCCGCCGGGGGAGTTGATGTAGAGAAAGATATCCTTCTCCGGGTCCTCAGCCTCTAGAAATAGCATCTGCGCCACAATCAGATTGGATGACTCAGCCGTCACCTGCTGCCCTAAAAAGACAATGCGCTCCCGTAAAAGGCGGGAGTAAATATCAAAGGCGCGTTCACCGCGACCCGACTGCTCAATAACGGTAGGAATCATAAGGGCCTAAGCGTATGGGTTCTTTTACTTGCTTTTAAGATTGTACAGACTTGCCTGGGCCAATGGGGGAGTGCGGATAACCCAACTGGGTAGCGAGGTTGGC
>JBCCAQ010000011.1:0-38460 GCA_039814735.1 Cyanobacteria bacterium P01_A01_bin.15 | reverse complement strand
GCAGCCCCGGGCCGGGGCGCGCCAGCATATCGGCAATCGGTCCCATGACAGCAGCATAGGTTTTACCGGAGCCAGTGGGTACCTGGATCAGACCGCTATGGCCCTTTAAATAGGCATCCCAGGTTTGTTGCTGAAAGGGAATAGGCTGCCATGTTTGCTGCTCAAACCACTGGTAGATGGGGGCTAGCAGTTGCCCATTTGCCATGGCTGTCTAAATCTCCACCGTAATCTCGGAAATGGGGGCACTGCAAAAAATCGATAGTTTACAGGCCACCTCAACCGCTTCGCGGGGGGTGTGACCCAGGTGCAGAGCAGCCTTAGCAAAGTCTTCGCCCGCACCGATGGATTCAAACTCAGGCACTTCGTAGATATCTAACCCGCCGTAGGTCCGAAACAACTTAGTATCGTAGGCAAGCAGATAGTCATTTTCCAGGGTGTAGTCCGCATCGCGTTTTTGAATCCAGTCACGAAATTCAACAAAAAAGTCGATCACGGCCAAACGACTGCTGTCTATGGGCTGGTGGTTGCGGCTAAACAACTCCATCATGGTGCCCTCATAGCCCGTACCCGTACTACCAATCACCATGCCATTTTGCTGGAATAGCTTATTGTAAATGACTTCTTTCTCAGTGGCTTTGAGATAGCCCGCCACTAAAATAGAATCAGAGGCAAAGATAATGGCGTCTTTGGTCTTACGAGCGGCAATAACGGTCATGGATTACTCAAACATTACGAGGGCTACTTTAGCAGCTAGTTTGAACAGATGGACGCCCTAATGGATAAATTGGCACATCAACTGTCACATGCACCCCAGGGGTGGCGGAGACAACCGATTAAAATCCGGATATTGCGCCCTTGTGAGTGAGATGACGCCGGAGTTCCTAGATCGTTTTTTTTCAAAATCTCAGCAGCAGCAGTACGGGCAGCGGCTACTGGGTCGGGTGGGGCTGACCCGACGGCGGGCGGACTGTTTTGTGCGGCTATGGGCCTATTTGCAGCTCAAACAAAAAGAAACACCCGAACCGCTACAGCAGCTAGCCCCCGTCGATACCTGGGTGGACTGTACCTGTCGTGAGGCGGCGGCTTTGTTTTATGCAGAATCAGAGCGGGGCAGCGAGCGCTCCGCCGGGATGATGCTGGATAAACTCACAGCCCTGGGGCTAATCCAAAAACAGTTTGATGGGAATACGATTGCGATCGCAATCCCCAACCCGCCAGAGCTGCTCCAACCCCAGGCCAAACCGGCCCCCGTCGTTGCCGACCAGTTTGACCCCCGCTGCGACGCGGTCCCCATCGCCAACCTGCTGGCCAGCCGCTACAACTGGATGAACAACAGCAATACGGCCGTGCCTTACCGCATTACCCAGCTGCTGCGCCAGTGGGCGGAGGGCTACAGCCGAGGCATGCGGGTACTGCGCCGCCGCGACAACCTCAACCCCGTGGGCTTTTGTTTGCTCTACCCCACCACCCAAGATTCGGAGATCCACTTTTTTGGCCCCCCCAATAAGGGGCTGCACCTCAGCGGTATTGCCACCAACGATCCCTTTAACCTGGCCCTACCGGGGGACGATAGCTGCCGCACGGTGTTTATCCGCAGCTGGAACATTGCCCCCGACTATGAAGACCAGTCGCTGCTGCTGCTGCGGGATGTCCAGGCTACCCTGCGCGCCATGCAGCAAGACTTTCCCAACCTGTGTGACCTCCATACCCTGATCATCCATCGGCATTATGAGCCCCTGGCCACCGCCCTCGGTTTCCAAAAAACGGGTCTCGATAGCCAGGCCACCATCTACTGGATGTACCTGGCCCTAGATCGGTTTTTGGCTATCGACATGAAAGGCATTCCCCGTGGGACTTTGAGCCTATCGTAAATAGTCTTGCGACGTTGGCTGAGCGCAGCCGAAGCCAACGTGCTGAACGCTAGCTGAGCGCAGCCGAAGCTAGCCCTGGTAATAGTCGGCTCCCTTATTTACAAAGTCGAGGGTAAACGCCTGGGTATAGTCCGTGTCGGGGCTAAAGATACCCGCTGTGACCATATCGTCAAAAAATGTCTGCCAGCGGTCGTCGGTCATAGCCCCAATCCCCATGGTCTCCGCGTCTCCCGAGTTGGCAATGCCATATTCCTGCATTTTCTCCAGGCTGTAGGCCAGCTGCTCGTCGGTCATTTCAGGATTGTCTTGTTTGATTAGCTCATTGCCAAGGGTGGGGTCGTCAAAGTAGCTGTACCAGCCCTTGATCGAAGCATCGACAAACCGCTGTACCAAATCGGGGTCGCTATCCACCAGCTCCTGACGGGTTTCGATGGTGGTGGCATAGGGGGTATAGCCATAGTCAGCCAGCAAAAAGACCATGGGTTCAAACCCGCCTTCTTTTGCGATCGCTAACGGTTCAGAACTCAAATAGCCCTGCTGCGCCGATGTCTTATCCGCCAAAAAGGGACCCGGATTAAAGTTATAGTTACGCTTCATATCATCCGTAAACCCATACGTAGCCGCCAAAAAAGGCCAGTAGGTAACGTTCGCCGCCTTCGAAATAAAAATGGGTTTGCCCTTAAGATCCGCCAGATCCTCAATACCCTGATCCGGGTGGGCCGTTAGAATTTGCGGATCCTTTTGAAACATTGCCGCCACCGTCACCTTAGGGATAGCTTCCTCAACGGCTTTGATCGCATCCGACGCATAGCCCATAAAAAAGTCCACCGCATTCCCCATTAGCAGCTGGGTGCCATTAACCTGGGGACCCCCCATTTGGATCGTCACATCCAGACCGTACTCCTCATAAATGCCCGCCGCCACCGCCTGGTAAAACCCACCATGTTCGGCCTGGGCATACCAGTTAGTCCCAAAGCTAACCGCCTGCAGTGCCTCCGCCGCCCTCGGTTCAGCAACATCCGGCTCAGTCGTGTTCCCGCAGGCAGCCAGCACCCCCGTACCCGCCGCCAACGACCCATACTGAATAAAGCGACGCCGATTAAATCTAGCCATTACAGATACCTCCGTATTGTGGTTTACCCAGGTGCTTCACCCAGCTACTTGGTCAGCCATTCTATGATCCGGTGTCCAAGTTTTACCGTATTCAGTCGATCAATTTCACGAATTCCCGTTGGGCTAGTGACATTCACCTCGGTCAAGTAGCCACCAATAATGTCAATACCCACAAATACCAGACCGTCTCGCCGTAGCGTCGGTGCCAGCTGCGCGCAAATCGCCAGCTCTCGCTCGGTAATGTCCACCTTAGCCGTTCGACCACCGACCGCCATATTGCCCCGAAATTCCTTACCCGTCGGAATACGATTTACAGCCCCCAGAGGTTCACCATCCAGCAAAATAATCCGCTTATCACCGTCTTTAGCAGCGGGCAAATAAGCCTGCACCATCACCGGCTCCTGCCCCTGCCGGGTACTAATTTCCACCATAGAGTTAAAGTTGCGGTCCTCGTTACTAAGGAATAAAATCCCCTCTCCCCCCTTGCCACCCAGGGGTTTTAGCACCGCCTGACCACCGCAGCGCTCCACCATCCCACGGATCACCGCCTTATCCTGACTCACAATAGTTTCAGGAATGGCCTCAGTAAACTGCAGCGCATACATTTTCTCATTCGCCGCCCGAATCCCCTGGGGGGAGTTAATCACCTTAGTTTTATCCGGGTCAATATAGTCCAGAATGTAGGTGGCATAGAGGTAGGGCACCGTCACCGGCGGGTCAGTGCGCATAAACACCGCATCCATAGTGTCGAGAGGCTGCCATTGGGCATCGCCCAGGGTGTACCAATCAGCAACAGCGTCCCAGCGATCCTCCCCAAGGGTAACCGGCACCAGGGTAACCGGGGTCAAATAGGCCATAGCCTGACCCGCCACCACCCCCATCTGCTGGGCCTGGGTAATAAAAACCTGATGACCCAGGTCCTGGGCCGCTTCCATCAGGGCAACGCTGCTATCATGGCCGGGGTCAAGCTTGGCAATGGGATCGATGATAAATGCAAATTTCACAGGGCAGGCAGGTAAGTAGGTCGGTTTGATTTTGCCACGGGTTGGCCCGCTAAAGGGCAAGCAACCAATAGCAGCCAAAACTAAGAGTTTTGCTTAAAACAACAGGCACAGAACAATTACCCCTGATCAACCCTGCTGCTGTGCTCTTCCTGTCCTGATGAGCAACGAGTTCTTAATTGACAAAAGATTGACAATGCCAGTATTTCCAAAAATCACTTGAAATCAAAACGATCATAGATATCAGCCCTGTACTTGAGATACACATCACAACAGTTACAGGGCTAGGGTTGATGGCGACAGCCCATACAGCTGAGGAGATCCTGGCAGCGTCCCCTGATCTGGACAATTTTTCTGGAGAATACATGTAGTATCATCGCTCTTTTTATGCAACGCCCACAGCAGCCCCGACACGCACACCAGCGTTTCTATTATCTATTACCTTTAGAAACAAAATTAATTAGGCTCCACTGTCGGCTGTACAGACGTTGCATGCAACGCCTCTCCAGCACTAACTTTTGGATTTTATAACATTCTTATCCCTTTAATCACAAAAAAGAGCCAGACTTGCATCAAAACACCAATACAAATTCCATCCCTCGTATTATGATTTGTATTCTAGTATTATGCTGGTGAAATTTACGCGAAATCCTTAGGGGAGACGAATGGGAGTCATTATTATCTTTATAATTCCAAGTGTAATAGTCGCTTTTGTTGCAAACAATGAGTACAATCCTCCCGACTCTAAAAAGTACCGGGACTGTGTTGATGAATGTAAGAAAAAGTTCAAAAAATAGCCAGACTTATAGAGTTAATTAACAAAGCAAAAGCGCTTATACACGGTTTTTCATATCATGCTTGACATCAATGAGCACGATACAAAATTGCTAATGGCAAATTCCCTATAATGTGACCTTTATCAGTACGGTCATGGCCAACCTTTTTCACCTTGCCTTTCCAGTCAGCAATATTCCCGACACCAAACGGTTTTATGTAGATGGCCTTGGCTGTCATCCCGGTCGAGAATCTCCCAGTGCGCTGATCCTAAACTTTCAGGGTCACCAGCTAGTGGCCCATGTCACCCGTCAGCAGCTACCGATTCAAGAGAGTATTTATCCCCGTCACTTTGGCTTAGTCTTTGACACCGAGGCCGACTGGGCAACCCTAGCAGAACGCGCCGATGTTAAAAATCTGACCTTTTACCAAGTGCCAAAGCGTCGATTTGAGCAGACGCCCCTAGAACACTGCACATTCTTTTTAGAAGATCCGTTCCACAACCTATTGGAATTTAAATACTATTGTCACCCCAGTGCCATCTTTGGAGAAAGCCGCCTCGCCCAGGTAGGTGAGGCCATGGCCTAACTCGTCAATCCCTGGGTGATAGCCTCCAAACTACGAGGATCCTGCAGCATGCGATCGTGGGTAGCCACCGGTAGCCGGATATTTTTACCAATGGGTAAACAACAGTGATGGGCAGGCACAACCAGCAGATCGTAGGGCGTCCACAGCCACACGGGGCGACAGGCGATAAGCCGCTCCATATCCTGATTCAAATCTGCCAGAAACGAGCTGCCCAGCTGCATCTGCCTCCCACCAGCATTCCATCGCAGCCAGGCTATGGCAGACCCATAGTGGGGCACAGCCACGCCGACAAATTGTCGTACCCGTCGCCATCCCCCCAGACGCTGCAGATAGAAACGACTGACTAATCCACCCATGCTAAATCCCACCAGGCAAAAAGACCGCTGATTGCCCAGAGATGTCTCCACAAATCGACTCAGCTGCTGCGCCTGCTGCTCAATGCTGATATCGCCATTGTTGGGGGTTAGACCAACGGCATAGACCGCCCAGCCCCGGTCTTCTAAATAGGCGCGCAGTCGCCAAAAAGTATTCACCGTATTCCACAAACCGTGGACCAGCACCACAGCAGGTTTGCCATCATGCGTCACCGTTACCTCGACCCTCTAGCCAAAACAAAAACGCAACGATACCAATCACTCCTAGCTGTACCGCCAGATTGGATATGGCCGAGTCAACGTCCCGTCCGGCCAATAGCTGAGTAAAAAAGATAAACGCCCCCACCAGTCCAGAGGCCCCGACGGCTCCATAAATCACCCGACGAAACCCCTTAAACGGCGACCTGACCTCACCCACTAGACGATCAAACTTTTCTTGGCTCATACCCGGTGGGCGAGTGGGCTGTTGGGACGGTGTCTTGGGTTTAGACGGCTTAGCCATGGAATCAGTATAAAGATAGTGGCTCTTATTTTTTCAAACTATGGTCCATCTAGATAGCCTCAACTGCTATAATCATTGACCGTTATGCCAACGTGGCTCAGTGGTAGAGCACTCGATTCGTAATCGAGCGGTCACGGGTTCAAATCCCGTCGTTGGCTTTTATACACTGTAAGCGATACAGCCGTTTTGGCAAGGGTTTCAGCGATCATAGTCCGAAAACAGCCAAAAATACGTTGGACATTTTTGAGCACTTTTAGACCCCAAATTGGGATAAAGATTGAGACAAAATGTTGGTTGATGCGGCTCAAGTTTGAGCTAGCATCTGGTAGTCAAAGTTTCTTTAATTGCCTCTTGACTCAGTGCAAAATACTATTGCCCTGCTGTTTAAGCTCAATTATGCTGAGCCGAATGATTGGTAGTCGTCCATTGGCGACTGGTCGACCTAATGAAGTGAGGGCCATGCTGACGAAGTGGGTCAGGGTAGATTAAGGCTATGGACCTGACTGACTGACACATCTCAGATGCCCCCATTAATATCTCAAGTCCGACATCGTATTGACCGAATACGGGAAAACCAAATCTGGTCATAGTAACGTTGCTCAGCCTGGTTGGACGTAAAACAAGGGTCTGGGTCTTTGGGCAATAAGGGAACTGGTTTCAGAAGAGTCCGACCTTTGTGAACGACTCCCTTGAGCCACCGTAAACCAATTTTGAGATAGCTGAGCCCTCGTCTCCAATGGGTATCCACCTGTTGACGTAACCCTTCACACTGCACCGCCATGCCTTGAGTGGTGCCGTATAACAAGGCAATGGCTGCCACCAAATAGAGCCGCTCTAGAGCTGGAGCGGATCGAATGCGAGAGTCTTCGAGTTCAAAGGCTCCTGATTTGCTATCTGAAAACAACTCCTCAACCCGAAACCGCAAGGCATATTGCCACAAAGTTTGTAGGCTCGGTGATTCATCCGTAATCACCGCCCAGGATTCCTTCGTCCCTCGAACGGTTGCCAAAACTAAATTACATCGATACTCACCATCTTGCCAGAGCCCCACGTTCTCATAGAGAGTGGCTGCTCCTTCTCTAATACCCGCCATAGAAGGGGTACCGCTCGCCCACAACACACAACCGACAGGTGAATCATACAATAGCGATTCCACAGCATGGTCGTATCCAATGCTAGATAGAGTCGATGAGACCGCCAGTTAGTGAGCGCTAACAACACCAGCGGCAGATACACCCCCTTGACATTAATGAATCGGTTGATGAAAAAGCGATGCCACCGACGTTCAAAGCTCTGGGCCTGAGTCGCCCGACTGGGGACATAGGGTTCCCAAGCGGGGAGGCTGAGTTGGCCACTACAGATCAGGGCACTGACCATCCAAGCCAGCGTTTTCAGATGCCGGAGGTCTTTGTAACGGCTATGTTGACGCAGGAAGGGCAACAATTGATCATACAGTTGGGTAGAGGCTGACATGCATTTCACGCTGATGGTTTGGTATCTTCAGCTTTGCATGCCCTCTGCCCATTTCCTTCTCGATCCTTATGGATTCTGGGTTACAGGATTTGTGTCAGGCAGTCAGGGCTATGGACTTATCAGTTTATGGTTTGTAGTCTGTAGGCTTTGGCATCAAAATACTTGCTTTTCAAGCCAAAACTAAACAACAGCTGGTTAGCTAGATATTTTTAGGTGTTTGCACTAGATTGTATGTAGTATTGACAGAGTAGGGTGCAAGATTCGATACAAGCCTCCATTTCGACTTGACGCTGTGCAATGACTGCTGATGAAGCATTAGCTCTTCTAGAACGCGCTCTAGATACGGAATACTTAAGCAAAACTCAAATAGATATCTTTCGTAAAGTATGGGACGGCAAGTCCTATGTGGCAATTGCCACCTCGCTTGGCTATGAACATGGATATGTGAAAGATACTGGAGCCCAGCTCTGGCGATTGCTTTCTAAGGTTCTGGGGAAGAAAGTCACAAAGAGCAATGTCCGCAATGTTTTATGTAGTCTCTCCCATCAGGTATTAACAAATCAAACATCTTTGGCGACAGTTGCGGCCCCTAATCAAAGTTGGGGAGAAGCGGCGGATGTCAGTCGATTTTATGGACGTGGGTCGGAGCAGTCTAGATTAGAAGTCTGGTTGGTGCAGGAGCGCTGTCGGTTGATCAGCGTCCTGGGGATTGGTGGTGTTGGGAAAACGGCTCTTTCGGTCAAACTGGCTAAGCAGGTACAGTCACAGTTTGACTATGTAGCCTGGCGCACGTTGCGCCAGGCTCCGCCCTTGTCAGAGGTGCTATCGGAGCTGATTCTTTTTTTCTCAGATCAGCAGGATACACAGGTACCGGATACGGCAGCGAAGCAAATTGAGCAGCTATTGGGCTATTTGCGGCAAAAGCGATGTTTGCTGGTGCTGGATAATTATGAGTCTATTTTGCAAACGGGCGATCGCACATACCGCCGTGGGTACGCGGACTATGGTCTGCTGCTGGAACAAATAGCCGATAGGGCGCACCAGAGCTGTCTGGTGATTACGAGTCGGGAAAAGCCGATGGGACTGGCTCATCGGGAAATGGGTGGGGGGAAGGTGAGATCGCACCTCCTCACCGGACTCACCCCCACTGCCAGCGAAGAAATCCTCAATACCTTAGGCATTCAGGGCAGTAACCAGCAGCAGCTGATCAATCGCTATAGCGGCAACCCCCTAGCGCTGAAAATCGTAGCGGCGACAATTCGGTCTGTGTTTGCGAAGGATGTGGCTGAGTTTTTAGACTATGGCACCGTAGTCTTTGGGGACCTGTGGGACCTGCTGGACCAGCAGGTTAATCGTCTGTCGGCCATGGAGCAGACGGTGATGCGCTGGCTGGCGATTAATCGGGAATGGACGTCGCTAAAAGAGCTGCGGGCGGATATTGTGCCAGCGGTCTCCCATCGGGCCTTGCTGGAGGCGGTAGAGTCGCTAAAGGCACGATGTCTGGTAGAAACCAGTCAGGCAGGCATTACGCAGCAACCAGTGGTGATGGAGTACATGACCGAACGACTGGTCGAGCAGTTCTATCAAGAGATTAGCGAGCAGGACTGTCAGTTGTTTAGTCAGTATGCGCTGCTCAAGGCAAATGCTAAGGAGTTTGTTCGTGAGGCGCAAATTCGTCAGCTGTCCCAGCCGCTATTGGAAAAATTACAGAATCCCCATCAGCCCATTGAGAAACAGTTGCAACAATTACTGACATCGTTTAAGCACCAGACAACTGATAACGTCGGGTATGCGGGCGGTAATCTGCTCAACTTGCTGTGTCAGCTAGACGTAGATTTGCAGGGACAGGACTTATCTCATTTGCCCCTTTGGCAGGCCTACCTGTCTGGGAAAAATCTCCAGGACGTTAACCTAGCCCATACAGACTTGAGTAAATCTGTTTTTAGCGAGTCTCTAGGCAGCGCGATTACAGTTGCATTTAGCCCAGATGGACAGCTACTAGCAGCAGGAGATACCAATGGAGAGATTCACGTTTGGACCGTAGCCAACAGTCAGAAGATTTTATCTTGGAAAGGCCACAATGGCTGGATTTGGTCAGTAGCCTTTAGCCCTGAGGGTGGGCAATTGGCTAGTAGTGCTGAAGATCAAACAATTAAGGTCTGGGACATTACGACAGGCCTGCTTATAACAACGTTAGCAGGCCATACTAAACGCGTGAGTACGGTTATCTGGCATCCGAATGGTCAGCAGATGATCAGTGGTAGTGAGGATAGCACGGTCAAAATCTGGGATTGGGCCAATAGTCATTGCGTGAAAATGTTGGCTCATGAGGCGGCTGTTGATCCAATTGCGCTAAGTGCAGATGGAAAACTATTAGCGAGTGGGAGTCCGGTGACTAATTCCATTTATATATGGGATATGGAGCAAGGTGAATGTGTGAATCGCCTAGAGGGGCATAGGAGCGGGTTGCGATCGCTAGCCTTTACCCCTAACCAAACTTTAGTCAGTGCTAGCATTGATAAAACCATTAGGCTCTGGGATATAGAAACGGGAGACTGTTTGAGAGTTTTAACAGGTCATCAAGCAGCCATTTGGTCAATTGTCATTAGTGCTAATCAACAGATTGTTAGCGCCAGTGAAGATCAAACAGTGAGAATCTGGGATATGGCTTCGGGAAGGTGTCTGAGAACGCTACATGGGTTTGCCGCACGGGTATGGGATGTGGCACTAGCTTCTCAGTCGTCTACATTGGCATCCTGCGACGATCAGGCGATTAAGCTGTGGGATATGGCCTCAGGGCGATGTCTCAAAACCTTTAGAGGATACCCACAGGTAAACTGGACGGTTTCGTTTTCTCCTGACAAATCTAGATTAGCTAGCGGTGGCCAGGATCAGATAGTTAGAATTTGGGACGTGGAGAGCGGCATCTGTATCCATTCACTATCAGGCCACGATAGCTATGTGCATACGCTGTGCCATCATCCGACAGAGCCGATATTAGCCTGCGGCGTAGGCAAAAGTGTCTATCTCTGGAATCTAGAGACCAGACAACAGACGCGCACTTTAGAAGGACATCAGGGACAGGTATGGAAAGTTGTCTTTAGCCCTGATAGACAACGGCTGGCCAGTACTTGCTTCGACCAAACAGTGAAAGTATGGGATTGGCAAACCGGGCACTGCCTTTCGACGCTTCAGGGCCACAGCAGCTGGGTATTTGGAGCTGATTTTAGCCCAGATGGACAGTGGCTGGCGACAAGCAGCATTGATAGGACGATTAAGCTATGGGCTGTTAGTACGGGTGAGTGTCTGAGGACGGTTGCGATCGCCGAAGACTATATGCCCGATGTAGCGTTCAGTCCTGACGGTCACCATCTTGTAGGCGGTGGTTCCCAAGGGTTATTAATGATATGGACGATGGACACAGAGGCTCCACCGCGCGTTATTCAGGCCCATGCCGGATTTATTGGTGCGGTAAGATTTTCGCCCGACGGTAAGACTCTAGCAAGCAGCAGCCACGATCAGACGATTAAGCTGTGGAATATGGCTACATTCGACTGTCTACAGACGCTCACGGGGCATGAAAATATGATATCTGCGGTAGCGTTTAGCGTAGATGGCCAGACGGTAGCCAGCGCTAGCCATGATGAGACGGTGCGGGTATGGGATGTGGGGACAGGTGAGTGTTTGCAGGAGTTGCGATCGCCTCGACCCTATGAAGGCATGAATATTGAGGGAACAACAGGACTAGCAGATACCCAGAAAGTCACGCTACAGCTACTAGGCGCAGTAAAAATCTGACTTTTTCCAGACCTTTTCATTACTCATTCAGACTTCATGAAACATACACTTGGAGCTATTGAGAGTAATCTCCAGCAAGTTAAGGATAGAAGTATGACTGAATTTTCGCAGCCGTTGCATAACAGTACTCGATACATCAATCAGCTGACATATACGCCTGTAGAAAGTTCGGATAGTAGATATGAGCCTATTTTAGCTAGCCGAGCTTTACAGAAGTTCAGTTTGGTTAGCTCGATTGATATTACCCCTCAAGAAATTGTATCTATCAAGAGTAAGTTACCACCCAATGACGAAACTCCTTCGGATTTGGCGATAGCCATAGCAGAGATTGAAAAGGTATCTATTAATAGTAAAGCTATTGAGACGGGAGCAATCAAGGTTATTGGAAAATTAAATTCTGAGTCATTAATTCAGATTGCAGAGGAAGTAAAAGAGATTCGTCAGCATCGTTTCAAGGAAGCTGTTCAAGATGCTCAGTTGCTTGTGAAAGATTATCGAGAACGAAAAATAGATTCATCTATTCCACTACCGACTTTATCTGAAGAGCCTGAAGTTATCGAGCCTATTGAACTATCAGATGTAGAAAGCGCTTCTTTAATTACTGACAAGGAACCACAGACAATTGAAATCACGCAGGAACGCATATCAGACCCTACAATACTTTCGAAGGTGACTCCAAAAGTATTTGATGATTTACAATTTCAAGACCTGTCTATAGGTAATGCTTTAGAAGCTTATTCACAAGATCCTCAGCATCAAGATATTGTGAGTAGATTAGAGAAATTTGCTGTAGATTATCAGCTCTCTTTGAATGAACTTACACCTGACGATCTTTCAAATGTGGGTGTAGGGCAAGTAGAAATTCCAAAGGTTGCTGCTGAAGTGTTTCGAAAAGGGCTGAAAATAGAACCAATTGGATATCTTCATTTGGAGCGAGTTGCGTTTACTCCTGCGGGTGAAGAGCGAGGTGAGTTGGTGTATACAGTTCCACTTTCACCAAAAGAGAAGGTTAATATCACTCACAAAGAGTGGTCAAGCACAACACGTGAATATGAGGACCTCGTGACAGACTTTCTAGAAGAATATAGCGAGGTTGGCGTCACAGAAAAGAACGAACTTTCTGAAGCTGTTAATACTCAGGAACAGCATTCTTCAGCCTTCAACACTAGTGCGACAGCGTCAGGAGAATTCTTTGGGGTGAAATTTTCTGCTACCGTAGGCTACAGCGCGAATGACTCCTTTAATCAATCTACAAATGATAGTATAAAAAAGACAAGAGAGTCTACCAACAAAGCTTCATCTCGTGTAAAGAGAGAGCATAAGCAAAGCTTTAAGGTAGCAACTACAACGCAGATAACAGATGAGTCAGTTAGAACAATAGAGAACCCTTATGCTGATAAGGTGATGCGTGTTGATTACTATCGTATGATGCGCAAATGGAAAGTTGACTTACATCGGTATGGAGTGCGTTTAACTTATGATATTAATATTCCAGAGCCAGGACTAGAACTCTCATCGAAGATTCTCGAACTTCGTGTTTTGGATAAGCTTTTAAATGAAGACTTTAATACCTTTTTCAAAAGAACATCGATTAATCAACACACCATAGAGTCTTTAAGAAGAAAAGATTCAGAGTCTGAAATTGCCTACCAAAAAAGAATATATAAATTGGCAACCACATATAATGCTCGTATTAAAGCTCCCCCTGTACAAAATGTTCTATATAGACAGAATCAGATACGTCGTTGGCAAACAGAACCTGAATGGAGAGTTCTTGAAGTTGTTAACTTTGAGTTTAAGTTCAATAAAGCTTACGAAGTAGATCCTAGATTGAACAAGAAATCGCACGGTTTTCACACTGCAAAAATTCAAGTAAATTATATCCCTGCGGATGGATATGAGAAGAAAATTGCTCACAATCAAAAATTCCTTGAAGAATGGGACCGGGCATTCTGCCAATTTCCCGTCATTGGTACAGCCAGTAGTGTTTATTCGATTTCATATTCTAATTTCATATCCGATGAATCTAACTTTGGTGTTACAGTCCCAATCTTGAAAGAGTCAGATAGTAAATTTTATGTGTCAATGCGAAAAAGAAACCTATCTTTCATTAGTTTGACTGTAGAGATTGAGCTAACTCTAAAGAAAAGCGAATACGAATCTTGGCTTTATATAACCTGGGAAAAAATACACGAAGCTGCACAAAATCATTTTGAAGACTATCAATCTCGTCTACAACAAGCCAGAGATAAAATAGAAGAAGAATTAGGGGACGCCGATACCCTGAGCCTTCGTAAAATGGAGCGTGAGGAAGTTATGAAAAATACGCTTCGTTGGATGTTTGGCCCTGGCTTTCTTTACATTCTTCCAGGTATGAAGGAGGACGGATTAACAGTTATAGAACCTGGACGTAAGCCAACCAAAATTTCAGAAAGAAACTCTAGTTCTTTTTACAACAAAAATCAGGCGGTCAAGCACGTTGGTAAATGGGCAAGCATTCTACGTCATGGAGAACTCATTAAATTTCTTCATCAAGCAATAGAGTGGGAGAATATGATTTACTTCCTATATCCTTATTTCTGGGTAGACCCTACTGAGTGGCAGGATAAACTGTATCTAGATCACCCTGATCCACTGCATAAAGCTTTTCTAAAAGCAGGTAGTGCTCGGGTTGTTCTACCAATTCGACCTGGTTTTGAGGAAAAATTCACTCGCTTTATCGAGGAAGGTGAACTAGCTGTTCCTTCTAAAGGCGAGCCCCCTCCATATATAACAATTGCAGAGGAGATGAAAAACTTTGCAAAGACCAACTATCCAGGAATTCGCTCCGCTAATCCTGTACAGAATGTACGTCCATTGCTGACCTACAAACAACGCGAAGCTTGGGCAGATATGCAACAACTCATGATCCTTTTAGAACGTTTTAAGATCGAGATGAAGCGATATCCAAATTTGCTGTCCGATTATGATCTAGCCGGATTTCAAAATGAAGAAGAGAGAGAGGTTTTAGTAAGGCAGGAGAAGGAAAACGCTTCAGTTAAGAAAGACCCATGGGGTAATGAATATTACTATAAATATCCTGGTGATTATGGTGAGTATGATCTAGCTTCTTGGGGAGCCAATGGCAAACGAGAGCAGAGAGAAACAGAGTTAACTAATCCTGAAAATGCTGATATTGCTAGTTGGGCAGAAGCATCCTTAATATCCACCTGGTATGAATACACTCCAACAAGTGCTTTAGATATTGATCTAAAAATCTAAAGTCATCAATCTTGAAACAACGCGACTAGAGATACTTGGTATTCTCTTCAGGCTAGTATTCAGGAAGCGCTAATTCGCTCATAGCCTCGTTTTTGACTGAAGAACTAACGTTATGCTTCAAAAGTATGATTAAGAATCGAACATTTAGTAAACCACTACGAATTTTGTCTATTGATGGAGGTGGTATACGTGGACTGATTCCAGCATTAGTAATTGAATATCTTGAGAAACATCTAAAGGGACCAATTTACAAGTATTTTGATTTTTTTGCAGGCACAAGTACAGGTGGTATTCTTACTCTAGGATTATTAACCAGGCATCCTAAACATAGAAATAGACCATATTCTGGGAGTGAGTTAATAAGGCTCTATAGGGAGCAAGCTTCACACATCTTTTCCGGTTCTTTGGGAGGCATGCATCCAGCTAGTGGAATTGAGAATGTCTTGAGTAAATATTTCTCTAATGTTAGCTTTGAGAAGCTATTGAAACCATGTTTAATAGCTTCTTATAAGTTAGGTGAAACATCAGCTGAGAGAATTCCAGATAAGCTCAAACCTCTATCAAATTATTCTGAAAACTTGAACATTCCTCCACAAGAGCACTTTTTTATATCGAAGTATAAGAACTACGAGTATCTTGTTAGGGATGTCGCAAGAGCTACTTCAGCAGCACCTACATATTTCCCAACAGCAACTATAGTTCCTCAGAATAAACCCGATGTTGTTGAATGGTTGATTGACGGAGGAGTTTTTGCTAATAATCCTGCTCTTTTCGCGTATGCACATCTTATAAAGAATGGTGCTGTCTATCGGACACTAGCTCCAGGGCGATATGGAAGTAATAGAACGACTGAGGATGTCATTCTAGTCTCATTAGGTACTGGACATTATCAATCAAAAAGTATCATAGGTTCAACAGGAAGTTTGATATCTGGTGACTTCAAGAATTCAAAAACTTGGGGAAAAATAGGATGGGCCAAGCCTGCGACAGAAATTATGTTCGATGCTTCAGCACATTTAGTACACTATCAATTGGAAGCTCTATTTAACTCTACGCCTAAGAACTATCACCGCTATGATATAAGTTTGGAGGAAGCAATTTCTCTTGATGATTCTAAAAATATCTCTAAAATAGTTAGGCTTGGGAACTATCTTGTTGAGAGCAAAGCGGGTAAATTAGCTAGTCTGGCTAGGCGTCTCAAGTCTTAACATTTAGAGTTTTTTATACGATTTTATGAGCTCTCTTAAGTAGCAGATTAGTTAGAGAAGCCGATAATTCTAACTGATCTTTTGTCTATTTTTTGATGAGCGAATAATTTTGAGGAATTTAAACAGATCGCCTCAAAATTATTAACAATTTAACGACGAAATGATTAGACTTTGACAATAGAAAAAATAGATATCTTGAAATAAATTAGCCAATATATTTATGTCTAAGGCAACAGACCTGTGAACTAACTTGCAGGCCTGGTCAACTATTGATTTCTGGAATATCCTTATGTCTCAATCTATGTATGGCCTAAATCAAGCAGTCAATAACGCTGGTGATAGCAATCAGCCTATTGTTCTAGATTACTCCATCTGCTTGACCCAAGATCTGGTGGTACCACCAAATATTCAGCTGATCGTTCAGCGAAATGGACTGATCAACCTGTGTGGCCACCAGCTAACCATTCAAGGCACCTTCGAAGCAGGATTCTTCCAGGTCTTTGAATATAGCCAGCCTAAACACTCTTTCAAAGAAACAGAACATGTAATCTTCAAAGCCCGTTCCGTAGAACGAGTGATTTCTACCTGGTTTGGCACCCATCCCGACAATGAGGATAACTCATCGCCACTACAGCGGGCGATCGATTCTGCCTATGCTATTTGCAAAATTTTTATACCAAGTGGAATCTATCGAATAAAAGATACTATTCACTTGCAAAAGTTCAATCGTGTGGGCCAGAAGAACTTTAATCCCTTTCAACAGTTTATTTTAGAAGGGGCTAGTCGAACTGGAAGCGCAACCATACTCGATGGTACTGCTGATAGGCAGTTTAATATACCAGCAACAAAACTAGAGTTTGTGGCTTCTGATAAAAATCGACCTTTGATCAATATTCAGTTTGGCATAGGAACAATTCTGCGCGATCTTTTACTAGAGGGTGGACTTTCTAAAGCTCGTGAGGAAGGGAGAAATGGTAAAAGACCCAATCGAGATTATTGGATCGAGTCGCCAGATCTAGTAGGACGTCATAATCCTTACTGCGCTATAGCGACTGATGCTTATGTCGCACACCCTACGGTGTCTAACTCAGACCAAGCCTACGCGACTGATGCGGCTAAGGGTGTCGTTTATGCAGCATCAGGTAGCGGTAGCCAGGATATTTTACTGGAACGGGTAGCCACTTTTAACTTTGGAGTGGGCGTTGCGATCGCACCCGGAAGCGCCGCCCAGAATGACGCGATCTATCTCAATCAGTGCAGATTTGACGGCTGTACCTACGGCTTAGCTGTTGGTTCCACCCAAGCCCGAGGCTGTCACATCAGCAACTCCTCTTTTTATCGAGCATTTGCTGCCATTACAACAATAGACTTTGGTACAGGCGTCGGATCGCTGATAAATTTAACCTCCAATCAGTACAAAGACTGCCGGATGTTATATCGATTAACCCCCAGGTACACCGGACCCTGTAGAATTTCAGGAGACTATTGTGAGAATGTTGTTCGACTTGGTAACTTTGGGCTCATTACATCACAAAATCTTTTTGTATCTGCCATAGAGTTTCACGGCTGCAACTATAACTTTGAAAATGCGGAAGTTGAAGGTTTTGGTACATTGGGATTAATAGTTAACAACTCCATGCTTCTAAACTTTCAAGGCTGTTCATTTCAGAGTAAAAGCTTTGCTGTCAAGAAAAAAGCAGACGATACTCAATCACCAGAAGATTCTTCTGCAAACTCAGGAGCAGAAGAGGGTGGATTATCTCTTATCTCCGAGCTGAATCTATTATCGATGGCTCCAAACTTTTCCAAATTTATCTTTGATGGCTGTAGTTTTCGCTTTCCCATAGCAGACGCGTCCGACAATATACAAACAAACGCCCTTCTACAGGGACCTCCGATTAGGATTATGCCGTATCCTAATCCTTACTTGTTTAACCGAGCCAGGAATGATATCTCCTTTAGAGACTGTGTTGTTTGGGCAAGCGGTTCTCCTGCCGCTATTCAGCTATCCGATGCGTTACCAGTTTACCTGAGTGATATAACGCCACGTCGTGTCCCCATTCATTGGAGTACACGCTCGATTCACGTATCGGGTGGCACCTATGGTAGTCAAACATTGGCTATAAGAAATACATTACGGGGAGACGATCCAAATCGAGTTGTGAGTTTACCCGTTATCAAAGTGAACTCCATTTCCGTTGATCGCGCAGCAGCTGGAACCGGCTATCATCGAACATTATTGATTGAGGCTACCGATGAAGCGGATTTACAGGTAGGCGATCGATTATTCTGGTTCTCTCGATTTGACTTTAATGAAGGTGACTACATTGATCTGAGGCCAAGGTATAGTGTTGAACAGATTACAACAGACCTGTATCCAATACCTGTCCCAGTATTTGTTGTAACCCATCTTAAAGGCGATGCTGATGCCAATAAGGAGTTCTGGGTGGCCGAGGTTCCAGCCGATACGTTTGGGAATACACCTCGAATCCCGTATCGAGATGAGATCTTTCCATTGGATGTGACAGAAACAGAAACAGGAAAGCCCGACAGCTATCGGAAGTTAGAGTATCGAGGTAAAGCGATTATTATGCCACGCTCTGATTTTAGAACGTCAGAAAACTCCCAATATTATGTGATTTTGAACGGCTCTGTTCAGGGGCAATTTGAGGATGGTGAAGTCAGGGTAACAAATGTAACGAATATTGACTTATTGCAGATTGGAGATTTTGTCAATCAGGACTATGTTCCTTCTGGCACCCGGATTAAAAGTATTGACGCAGCTAACCAAACGATTGACCTGACTCGGGCAGCTACGATTCCGAACAGAGCAGGTAGCACATCAGCTGTTGATCACATACCATTTTGCTACACCGTGCCAAGCCAGAAATAAGTAGGTGTGCAAAATTGCTTACAAAAGACTTTTCTTTAAATATCTGATTCTACGTAAGTAGTCAAATAACTGTTCTGTAAAGGATTTTGCATAGGCACTTAGCCTATAAAACGTGACTTGACGTTCTAACTCTGACTCTAGAGATTTCTGTATCTGCTGCTGTCGTCGCCCCCTAAACTGGTTCAATGCCTCCTGAACCGTCGCCTTTGCGTAGCGAGTCATCGTAGCTTTGAGCACGTCTTTGACATAGAATGGCTGATCAAACGAATCGTTAGCAAATCTCTTCAGGGGTATCGATTTCATAATCTTCAATGTCCCCTAGCTCACTACCATCCATAACGACGCCTTGCTCTAAATCTGGCGGAGGCGGCAGTGGGTTATCGGTGGATAGTCCACTACCCCGAATGGCATCAGCAATGGTCTGAAAGCCGGATTCAAGGATACTCTCTAGTCGGTCGCCCGAAATAGATGCTGGGCTTGGACGACCGGTGATGGGATTAGGCAGCTGGTAGCGATCGCACAAGTTATCAATCTGCTTCACCAGTTGCTCCACACAGACACCGGCCACCGCCTGCACCTGCTCCTCACTCATTTCTTCCCCTCGCTCCTCTTTTCAAGCTACTCCCTAACCGACACCAACAGTCATAGAAATTACCGTTTCTACGGTTTCCTGGGGAGCTGCACTGAGCAAAAAGTCACCTGTATTTATGGCGTTGCGGGGGCCGCTCCAGGGCTCTAGACAGTAAAAGTCTTTTCCCTTGACGGTCCAAAAAACCAGGGTGGAATAGTTCTCATCGTAGGTAATGCTCAGCGTGCTGTTGCCGTCTTTGACGGTAGCTGTCTGTCCGGAGAGATTGATAAAGGCAACGTCAATCTCATCTTTGTCAAAGTCAAACTGGCCGTCAAACGTAAATACCTGGTTGCCCTCCTTCACTTTGTAATCGGTGGAGGGGAGATCAAAAACGAGCTTAGTTTTGTCAGTGACGGCAAAGTAGGGGTGGGTGCCGGTAGAAAATAGCATAACGTCCTCAGACAGGTTTGTATGACGGAACCGCTGCTCTAAGGTGTTGCCTTTGAGGGTGTAAATATAATCAAGCTGGAATTCAAAGGGGTAAACCGCCAGGGTTTCCTCACTGCTAGTGAGGGTAATCGTCAGGCTAGCTCCTTTGTCCGTGGACTGTTGGGTCACTTCCCAAGGTAAGGTGCGACCAAAGCCGTGCTGCTTGAGCTGATAGGTGTCGCCATCGTCAAGGGTGTAGGTATCGTCGGGGAGGTTACCGCAGATGGGAAATAGCAGGGGAATGCCCCCCCGTACCGATAGGCTAGGATCCTTGAAGCGCTCCGCATCTAGATAAAACACCTCCTTGCCCTTTACCTGCCAGCTGGTGATGATGCCTCCGCGCTCGGGCACCACCGCCACCTGAGAGTCGCCGTCCGTCAAAATGTAGGTCAAGAACTGCTGGTTTTCGGTGGTGATTGTGCTCATGGGGAACTGTCCTCGGGGCATTGCTGCTAAAACCCTGCCACATAATGGCCATTTCACCATACAATCTGCGACACTGCCTCCTAATCTTTATGGTGTTTGGCAGCGGCGTCCGGCTGAAAAATAGAGGTTTGAACAATCCTTACCGGCGCACTTAGCACCAGATATATACGCTACTATTCTGGCTGACCTTTAAACATCGAGGTTTGCTGTCCCATGCCCGCTGCCTATCCCCGCGATCTGATTGGCTATGGTCAATACCCGCCCAATCCCCACTGGCCGAACGGTGCTCGGCTCGCGCTACAGTTTGTCATCAACTATGAAGAGGGTGGCGAAAACTGTATCCTCCACGGCGATCCGGCGTCTGAAGCGTTTCTTTCAGAAACGGTGGGGGCGGCTCCACTGTCTGGGGTGCGCAATATCAATATGGAGTCTATGTATGAGTACGGCAGTCGGGCTGGTTTTTGGCGACTGCATCGGCTGTTTACCCAGCGCAATTTACCCGTGACGGCCTATGCGGTGGCCATGGCCCTAGAGCGTAACCCTGAGGCGGGTAAGGCCATGGTAGAAGCTGGCTGGGAGGTGGCTAGCCACGGCTACCGCTGGATTGACTATCAGTATGTGGGTGAAGACACCGAGCGAGAGCATATCCAAAAAGCGATCGCAATCCATACCCAGGTAACTGGCAGCCGACCTCTAGGGTTTTACCAGGGGCGGCTAAGCCCAAATACGCGCCGGTTGGTAGTTGAAGCAGGCGGCTTTCTTTACGATGCCGATAGCTACGCAGACGACCTACCCTATTGGAATTTGGACTACGGGCAGCCCCACCTGGTCATCCCCTACACCCTGGACAACAACGATATGCGGTTTGCCACCTACCAGGGGTTTAACTCCGGGGACCAGTTTTTTACCTATCTCAAGGATGCCTTTGACGTACTCTATGCCGAAGGAGAAACAAACCCAAAAATGATGAGCGTGGGACTCCACTGTCGCCTG
The DNA here is from genome assembly GCA_039814735.1 of Cyanobacteria bacterium P01_A01_bin.15. GTDB lineage: Bacteria > Cyanobacteriota > Cyanobacteriia > Phormidesmidales > Phormidesmidaceae > Leptothoe. The sequence continues at coordinate 17,125 of JBCCAQ010000011.1, read as the reverse complement.
TCGGGCAAACCGGGACGGGCGGCTGCGCTGGCCCACTTTTTGGACTATGTGATGGAGCACGAGGATGTGTGGATCTGTCGGCGGGTGGACATTGCCCGTCACTGGCATGAGTATCACCAGCCCTAGGGGAGCCTATTTACTATTTTTAACAAAGCAATGTCTCTGCTTTAGCTGATCGAGATTAGTATATTTGTATTGTTTTGATATGGAGACGATATCCATGGGTATTCGAGACAGCTACGAAAACGGTATGTTTAGCTGGGTTGATCTAATGACCCCCGACCCGGCTGCGGCCAAGCAGTTTTATAGCGAGCTGTTTGCCTGGCAGTTTCAAGATATGCCCGTAGACGATGGCAGCGTGTACTCGATGGCGTTCAAAGGCGATCGCACCGTCGCGGCCCTATTTGCTAGACCCGAGGATATGCAGCAGGTACCACCGCACTGGAGTAGCTACATCACGGTTAATGATTTAGCAGCCACGGTGCAACGTTGGCAGGAGCATGGTGGCACCGTGATGAGGCCCATGTGCGACATTATGGACTCTGGCCGAATGGCCATGGTCCAAGATCCGACCGATGGCATTGTTGGTCTTTGGCAAGCAAAAGACTTTTTCGGCGCGGATCTAGTCAATGAGGTTAATACCTTTTGCTGGACAGAACTGCAAACTCGAGGTGCTGCCAAAGCGGCGGAATTTTATAAGACTGTCTTGGGTTGGGAAATTGAGGTAGAAGACAAACCGCCCCACTACATTACGGGTAGTGTGAAAGGCCACATGAACTGCGGCATATTTGATATGGACCAGGCAAATATGCCAGCGGAGATTCCTGCCAACTGGATGGTGTACTTTAATGTGGCTGATTTAGACGAGTCTTTAGCGGTGGTAAACCGTTTGGATGGCAAGGCTCTCATGGAGCCGATGGATATTGAACCGGGTCGCTTTACGACGGTGATGGATCCCCAGGGAGCCGTGATGGTCCTGATGCAGGTAAATGAGCCGGATGATTAGGGCTTCTATCGATTAGGATGTCTGACTCTTGACATCTTTTTTGCTAGCCAAAAGTTGCTCAACAGCGGCTAGTAGCTGCTCAATTGAAAAAGGTTTATAAAGAGCAAGATCTATTCCACTGTTTTTAGCAATTTCTAACGCTGTCGCCTGACAGTATAGTCCCGGCTTAAATCCACTCACTCCAATAATGCGGGGTGGCGGGCTGTACTTAATTTTTAGACGGGCTAGCAGCGTTAGACCTCCTTCCGGGATAAACTGACCACCCTGTTTAATCATCATGTCTGTAATGATCATATCTGGCATTAGCTTTTCGGTCATGGCTAATGCGTCTTGTACCGTTGTACAACAGCAGACATGATGATTTTTTTCTTCTAGAGCTTCTCGCCAGCACAGGGCCAAGGAACTGTTGTCTTCAAAAATAAGTATTGTGGCCATTATATTGGTGAACCAGTCTCAGAATTAATTCTTCTTTCTAGATGGGTGTTAAGACTATTTTGACAAACTAATTGAGAAGAGCGATGATAGACTCCTCTAGCCTTGCCTCACTGATGGGCTTTTTTAGGAGTGGTACTGACTTTAAGGTTTCAGGTATGGTGTATTTAGAATTATATCCACTGATAAATGCAAATGGAATACCCTGCTCCAGGAGAAAATAGGCAACCTCAAAGCTCGTTTCTTTTTTTAGATCAATATCTAATAAACAAAGCTGATAGGAGTTTTGTTGTAAACAGGTCAGGGCGCGATTGACATTGGCAGCAGCGGTGATCGCTTCAAATCCAATGTTCTTGAGCATACATTCCATCTCCATAGCCACTAACAAGCTATCTTCTAACACTAAGATGCTCGTCTGTTTAGCTTGGGCTATGGGATTAGCTGCTGGAATATCCTTAATAGAGTTTGTTTCAGTTTTTTGTTCCTGTTCCCACCTGATCAAGGTATTCGGCAGCCAAAATTCAGCCTCGACTCCAGTGGGTAAAAACCAGATGGCGGCTTCGCCTTCAAATTCGTAGGGAATGGCGCGCTCAATCAGATCTTGACCAAATCCACGTCTCTGGGGGCTAGTGACGCGGGGGCCATTTGATTCCTTCCAGCTGAGTTTGATGCCGCCGTTAAATTCACTCCAACGCACCGACACTTTGCCTTCTGTGACCGACAGTGCCCCATATTTGGCGGCATTGGACGTTAGCTCATGGAGGACTAAAACAAAAGTAGGAACAAAATTGGCACTGAGTCCAACAACCGGTCCGATGAGTTTGACCCGAGGCTTGATATCGTTTAGGTAAGGGCGCAGTTCTATGGCTAGTAAGTTGCGTAAATTGGGCCACTCTAGACCATGGCCTGTGACTAAATCATGGGCCGCAGACAGGGCTGCTATTCGACGTTCTAATGTTTTTGTGTAGTCGACTAGGGAAAGACTAGATTTTTCGGTTTGGCGAGCAATTGAGCGAATTAGGGCCAAAATATTTTTAACCCGATGGTTTAGTTCTGCAACTAGCAAACTTTGTTGTCGTTGTTGGAAGTCTTGAACTTTGACCTTAGCCAAACGAATCAGATTAGATCGGATCTCAAGGGCAGTATTGAGCTCAGAAGAGACCCAAGGGGAGCAACGTCCTTCTACGATTTCCTTATACTCTTCAAACGAACGTCGAGGTCGTAACCTCGGTGCTGACGTGTCTTCTATTAGCTCCTTACCGTTGGGATTGCCGGCCCAACGAATGGTATTGCTAATTTCATTTCTAAAGAAAACAAGATGCAGTGGCTCATCAGACGGAATTGTAAAACACAACGCTCCGGCACTCGTGCCCCATGTTTCTATCGCAGGGATGTCAAGTTGTTGCAAGCACTCAGTGGTGATGATGTCTGTCTGGGCGCGGTTATTGTAGTGATTGACTAAGGCCAAGATTGCTGAAGTTGGAGGTACGTCTCCCTCAGTTGCTAACACCTGCTGGGTACTGACAGTTGCCATGCCATGGGCCGAGAGTAACTGACAAAGCTGTTGAATAGATTGGGTAATGATGCTTTTCCAATTTCTGGGGGTCGATTGCTCAGATTGAATCGAGAGTAAGTTATCTAATGTGGAGGCTGTGCGTTTGCGATCGCGAAATCGCTCTTCTGCTAGCGCCTGCTGGAGCTGTAGGGAAAATAACTGTCTAAACAGTTCAACAACGGTCTGAAGATCGGGGGATATGATTTTAGGTTGCATGTGATGTAGGGCAAACAATCCCCACAGCTGGCCATTCACCGTGATGGTCATGGACATACTGGCCCCAACCCCCATATTTTCTAAATATTTGACATGGGTAGGCGACACCGCACGCACTAAAGAAAGCGATAGATCGAGGGGGGGCTCTGTAGTATCAAACGCTAGAATCGGAATCGGAGCCGTATGAATGTCGGCAATTACCCGAACACCTGTTTCTGAATATAGGTCACGGGCCTGCTCTGGAATATCAGAGGCCGGGTAGCGCAACCCTAAATATGACTCGATGCCATGGCTCCGGGCTTCTGCTACAACTTCTCCGGCCCCATCTGCCAAAAAGCGATAGGCGACTACCCGGTCAAACCCAGTTGTATTACGCAGCTCCTTGACGGCTAGAGCAATCAATTCGTCAGAGCTAGAGGATTGCTCTAGCATCGATTTGGCCCGTAGCACCAATGGCGTGTGGGTATCTCCATTAGAGGTCACAGGCTCTAGCTCAATCAAGGAGCGGGTCAACCTACAGTGCAGGCTAACATCGAGGGATTGTCCCTGAATCTCATAGATACCCAAGCGATGGCGTTGCACCATAACCATGGATAATCCACAGGCATTGTTCAAGTCATGAACGAGTTCACCAGGGAGAACGGTATCCAACGGCTTTCCTAATACATCTGCACTAGTCCTGTCATTCCCCCACCCCAACAACGTACCTAAGTTGGCGGACACATGGGTAACATAGTCCAACGCTCGATCGGTAGCCAACAATGCTCCAAAAGACTGAACGGCCCCTGGAATATGAATAGGTTCTTGAGCACAGTTTGACAGGGCAATTTCCCATTGCTGGGTACGGTCAATAGACATAGAAATCCGTTTCTTTGGCAAAGACAGTTTAGAGGATAGCTTCAACCATACTACCTAACTCTATTCATTCCGAATAGCTATATCAGGACTGATCAAATCCAGGGCGCTAATCTGTCAGTTTCGCTATGAAAAAACCGTTTAGAGCTAGTTTAATCAGCTTAAATTAAACTTTTAAGAGAATTTTATGATGGGGAATAGCCAAGCCTCAAACCACTGATAATCTTGGTCATAAAGCTTAGCTGCCCTGCATTTTTTTAATTTTTCCTAGCACCTTTTTAGTTTTTCAGAAAAACTACTGAGGCGATTGGGAAATTACTAAGATAGTACCGAGAAAATACTGACGTTTTCCCGAGAAAAATCACAGTATGTAGATATTAATACTCCGACTGACAAAGAGCTTGTTAAAGATTAGGTTCATGGTTTAGTCCTGGTAAATTTTGCCTGCTAAAGAGTGAATAATACCTCCTTTAAAATTTGGTACGCTGCGACAAAATTCTGACCGCCCCATCAGCTGTTCTGATGCGCTACTGAAGACAGCAAATTTTTTGACAGCGCCAATACTGGAGCTTGACGACCCTACTTCAACAATCTCTCACACTGATTGCGAAAGTCATCTCCACGGGCTTCGAAGTTGGGATATTGATCAAAGCTGGCACAGGCGGGGGAGAGCAAAACAACGTCTGCCCTGAGGGTGGGGGCAAGTTCTTTACTACGTTTGACGGCATTTTCCAGGGTGCCGACATCTTCAAAACGACCGTAGCCCACATTGAGCAAACGCTGGCTAATTTTGGCGGCCGCATCGCCAATGAGTAACACTTGAACAGCTTTTTCTTTGATGCGCTCTAGCCAGACATTGTCGTCACCTTCTTTAGCAGCGCCGCCTGCAATTAAAATAACCGGACCATCAACGGAGCTGAGACCCACTTCTGCCGCATCGTAGTTGGTGGCTTTGCTATCGTTGATAAAGTCAACGGTTTCCCAGGTGAGAATATGCTCTAGCCGGTGAGCTACACCGGAGAAATTGTCGATGGCGGCGGCAATGGCGGTATTGGGAATATCGGCTAGTTTGGCGGCAGCGACGGCCATTAGGAGATTCTGCAGATTGTGACGGCCTACCATCTTGAGGCTATCGGCGGCTAGCACCTTTTCGTTCTCATGCATTACCCAGCCCTGGTCAATATAGGTGCTAGGCACCAGGGGGGCAATGGCGTTGGGGCCGTCAACGCTGGTCCAGTAGCTGTTTTCCCAGCGATTGGCCAGGGTCTTGCGCAGGTGGGGATCATCACCATTGAGGACACGCTTTTCACTTCGCTCTAGCAGGGCTGCTTTAATGGCGTAGTAATTTTCAATGGTTTTGTGGCGGCTCAAGTGGTCGGGGGTAAAGGTGGTCCAAAGGCCAATTTTGGGTTTGGGACCGATGGAAGCTTCGATTTGGTAGCTGCTCAGCTCCGCTAGAACCCAGTCGGGTGAAGGATCTAGGGCAACCTGGCAGGCGGCATAGCCAATGTTGCCGCAGGCGGGGGCATTGAGGCCAGCGGTTTTAAAAATAGCGGCAATCAGTTCGGTGGTGGTGGTTTTACCATTGGTGCCGGTGACGCCGATCCAAGGGAGGTGGCTCAAGGCACGCCAGGCCAGTTCCATCTCGCCAATGGTGCTGATGCCTTTTTCCCTGGCCTCGATCAGACAGGGCAGATCCCAGGGGACACCGGGGCTGACAACGACCAGGGCCATGGGATCATCAGCCGAAAAGGTATGGCCTAGCTTGACGTCAATGCCTTCGGCGGTGAGGGCCTGCTGCTGAGCAATCTGGAGATCGCCGTCGTTGCGATCGCTAACCACGACCTGCCAACCCTGACGCTTGAGCAGCCTTGCTGCCGCGACTCCAGACAGCCCTAGACCAATCACATAGGCGGTGGGACAAGACTCATCAGACTGAGCTAGGTTGGCTGATTCCATGGTTAATTCCCTACAATAGCGTCTGTCACATTGAAGGTATTGGGCGCACCACCAACGTGACGCGCAAACGTCCTAATGCATCAGCACGTTTGCTTTACCTCAAGTCAGTAAATGTAGCAGATTTATCGGGATCGTAGGTAAGCTGGAGGGATAATTGCGGGTGGTAAATATTGCCCCCTGGGGGTTCCACGCAATTTTCTATCCCTTAACAATTGCCCCAAAATCCGCTAGCACCCGAGCATGGTTGCGCAGCAGCCCCAGCAGGTTCAAGCGATTTTGACGAGTGCTCGCATCCTTGTCCATCACCAAGACACTATGGGGACCATCAAAAAACTCCGCCACCACGGGAGCAGCCTGCTGCAGCCCTGCCAGCAGCTGCTGATAGTTGCGCTCGGTCTGGGCGGTCTGGGTTTGGGGCACCAGCTGCTGCAAGCTTTTATAAAAAGCAGACTCGGCGGGAGACTGGAACAGGTCGCTGGATACCACCCCCGCCGGGTCCAGGGTGGTAGTATCCAAATCGCCCTTGGTGGCAAGCTTTGAGGCTCGATTGACGGTTTCATAAACGCTAGCCAGGGTGCCATTAGAGCGAATGGTCTGTAAAAAGCGGGCGCGATCGCGGGCATCCAGCAGACTGCTCAGCACCCGAGCCCGATAGTCCAGATCGCCATCGCCAACCACCGCATTAATCAAATCATAGTCAATGGCCTCATCATCCTGGAGCAGGGTCCGCACCCGCTGGGCAAAAAAGTCCCCCAGCTCCTGCTGCAGGCTGGCGGCATCGACACCTTCACGGCTAGCGGCAAAGGCGGTGGTGACGGTGGTCAGCAGGGCCACCAGGTCCAGGTTTAGCCCCCCGGCCCAGATAATGCTGACAACGGCATTGGCCGCGCGCCGCAGGGCAAAGGGGTCAGAGGAGCCCGTCGGGATCATCCCCAGGCTAAAAATGCTCACCAGGGTATCGAGTCGGTCGGCCAGACCCACCATCTGCCCCGTTAGCGTCTGGGGTAAACGATCGCCTGCGCCCCTGGGCAGGTAGTGCTCGGCGATGGCCACGGCAACCGCCTCCGGCTCCTGGCTGTGGCGGGCATATTTTTCGCCCATGATGCCCTGCAGCTCAGGAAATTCACCCACCATCTGGGTGACCAGGTCGGCCTTACACAGCAGAGCAGCTCGGCGGGCCAGGGCCGTTTGGTCAGGGTCCAGGTTCAGCTGGGTTGCGATCGCAGCCACCACCCCGACAATTCGATCCACTTTTTGCCGTACCGACCCCATCCGTTCCTCAAAGGTAACCGCTTCTAGCTGGGGCAGATAGTCCGCCAGAGGCTGGGTGCGGTCCGCATTAAAGAAAAACATTCCGTCCGATAGCCGGGCTCGAATTACCCGGCCATTGCCCTCAGCAATAATGTCAGACTTCGCCGGATCGCCGTTGGAAATAGTAATAAACTTGGGCAGCAGACCGCTGTCGCCCTTTAGGGGAAAATAGCGCTGGTGGCTTTCCATCTCCGTAATCGCCACCTCCGACGGCAGTTCCAAAAACTCCTGGTCATACTCACCGATCACCGCCGTGGGCCATTCCACCAGGTTGATCACCTCTTCTAGCAGCGCCGGGCTGACAATCGCCTCCCCCTGGACCGACCGGGCCGCTTTTTCCACTTGGGCCATAATTTTCCGGCGACGTTCTGCTGGATCCACATCCACATAGATGGACTTCATCGCCTCCACATAGCCGGTGGCACTCCCCAAGGTGAGGGGTTCTGGGTGCAGAACGCGGTGACCTTCAGAGATGCGATCGCTCACACACACCTCAGACCCATTGGTCAGCGTAATCGGCAGCACCCGATCGTCCATCAGCGTCACCAGCCACCGCACCGGACGGGGAAACTTGAGGTCGCCGTCACCCCAGCGCATAAACCGTTTCCCCTCTAAGCCCAAAATCCACTGGGGAATCAGCTCACTCAAAATCTCGGTGGCATCACGCCCCGCAATTTTTTGCGTGACAAAGACAAACTCACCCTTTTTAGTTTCACGAATTTCAAACGCATCGACACTCACCCCACGGGAGCGGGCAAACCCCTCCGCCGCCTTAGTGGGTTTACCTTCCTTAAAAGCTGCCTTGACCGATGGCCCCTTGGCCTCTTCCTCGCGGTCAGGCTGACGCTCGGGCAACCCATTGAGCACCATCGCCAGACGGCGCGGCGTACCATAAAATTCAATGCTCTCCGGGCTCAGCAGCTGCTCCTCTAAGGCCGCTGGAATTTTGGCTTTCCACTGATCAAGGGCATCGCCTACAAAACTAGCTGGAAGGTCTTCGGTGCCGACTTCGAGTAAGAAGGTCGCCATGGCTGCGCTAAAAGGATGAGGTCAAAACCCTAGTATTATCGCAGGAATAAGGTTTTGTGAAACATCTGGTTATTAAACCAGCAGAGTCAGTTTAAGAGGCTGCTATGATTCACTGCTCGGTGGTTTCAACATTTGCCAAATGGCAGCATCAATTTCAGCTAAAAAGTTTGATTCTAATTGACCAATTTTGCGCAGCAAACGTTTTCGATCAAGCGCCCTCAGTTGAAAGACCATGGCAACTGAAACCTTCGTCAAACCGTTTTGTGCAGAGGGTTCAATCTGAACCGTAAAGGAAAACCGCATGGCTTGCAGTGATGATGTTACCGGCACAACCATCAGCATTGGAGAAGAGGCTCCATCCGTTTGGACGGCTATGGCTGGACGTTTACCTTTTTCTTCTCGCTGCTCAGATGTTGGCAATTGCACCAGAAAAATATCGCCCCTAGCCATTTTCTCTAGCCATGAGCTGAGTTTCCACCGTTAGCCAGTCTTCATCACTGGCCATTTCCCAAAGATCTAGCTCTTTCTCTAGCTCATCTTGAGTCGGTTGAATCACTCGATCTACTTGATGCCGTTGATGCCGGTGCAGCAAAAATTCTACAAAATCCAGGACCTGATGCTGAATTTGCAGAGGCAGCTGATTAAGCAGCTTGGCCACCTCATCAGTCAGGGATGGAGCCGTATTATCTTGTGTTGAGTTGAAAGGTACCTTATCCATTACAGCGCTCCGCTGGGCTGGCATATTTACTATTATGTCAGCCGGAGATTGGCTTTAGATAGATTTTTGTGTGACTGACCATCTGGGTGATTTTATCTAAACATCCTGATTCACTACACCATCAGGAGACGGGTTCATCCCTTAAATCTGCAACGACATATTTTTTTATTTGATCAAATAAAATAGTTGGTATCAGTCAGAAAACTTGTCTGAGCACAGCTGTCCGCCGACACCCCAGTTTTCTTTTTTCACATCCTCGATCACCACATAGATAGACTCTACGCTGCAGCCAGCGATGCGGGCCGTCTCACGGGTTAGCACATCCACCAGTTCGCGCTTTTGGTCAACGGTTCTGCCGGGTAAAATCTCAACACGAATAATAGGCATGGATTTTTTGAACGCATGATGCACCTAAAACTATAGCCGAGCTGCGACCGCGCTCGGCCTGCCCATGGGGACAAGTCGAGCGCAGTCGCAGACCGGTCTAACGCGGCTGCTTTCGCTTTAGGACGATTAGGCTAAGGGCCATCACGCCCATTCCTACTACAGCCCCAGGCTCCGGTACGGAGACAGTGTTCAAGGGGTTAAACGGATCGCTCAGGTCATCCTGGCCGTCTTCCACTTCGCGCTCAAAGCGGTCGGTGGCGGCTTCGGCCTGGCGCAGCAGTTCTCGCTGGCGGTCGTTGACCAATACAAGCATCGAAGAATAGGGGGTGACGATTTCGGTGCGTTTTGCGATCGCATGCACCACATCCAAATTTTCCAGCTGCCCCATATCCACCGTCCGACTACGCTGCAAAATCAGCTGCCGGGCGGCGAGCGGTGCAAAGTCAGACTGTTCGGCTCCATCGCTGGCGGTGACCGACCATTCGTAACCATCAATCACGTTTTTATCTAGACGCTGTAGCACAGCCGTAATGTCTGTGGCCACGCCGCCACCGCTAGCCTGAATTGTTTCCAACAGGGCATCGCCATAGGCGGCGGGGAGCTGATTGCCCATGTGCACCAGCCACAGCGGCTCTGATAAGCTTGGCAAGGCAGTTTCTTGGGTGAGTTCGTAGCTACCGGCATCGGTCAGTAACACCACGGCGTCATAGGCGATATCAGGCAAACGCTGCTGCGCAAACTGCTGTAGCATATCCGCCGGTTGCAAACTGCCGTAGGGCACAACGGCACCGATATCGCTATTAGGAGATTGGGGTTCTCCAATGGCAGTAGCGAGATAAACGTCGACGTTGTTTTGCTGACCAATTTGTTGGAGCTGTTGTCGGGCTTCGTCGTATCCGCCATCGCCCATACTGTAAGAGCTATCTAGAATGGCGGCGATCCGTTGGCCGGTCGGTACCGTCGATTTAGCTATGGGCGTGGCAGTCACCTGATACCCTTCAGCTAGCTTAGTCTGATGGGCGGTTGCCCTGACTTTCTTTTTCGCCTTAATATTCGGTTCAAACCACTGGTCTTCTGAAACGTTAATGGCTTTGCCCCGACGCTGGTGGATTGTTTTGTCGGTCCAGAAGATATTTCGTTTTTCAGTCAGCTGGGGTAGAGGCCAGGCACCATCCTGCTGGAGCACCTGATAGGTCATCCACAGATGAAGTTCACCCGGCTCTTCGAGAGACTCTGCAAAGGGAATAGGAAAGACCCGCAAACGATACTGACGCGGACCGACCTGTTCTAATAGGGCCGGATCTTCGGCTCGGCGGCTTTCTGCCCGTTCAATTTCACCTTTATAAACCTGTTGCGCGGCTCCACGGGGCGATACCACAAAAGGAAATCGAGCGGCATCCTTTGCTTCCGCTAGCCAAAGACCGTTGATAGTGGCACTCTCGGGCAAAGAGAAACTGTAGAAAATCTCCTGGTCATCAATGGTTTTATTCTCGTACTGTTCGTAGATTTCGACTTCGGCCCAATCACCATTTTCCTTTACAGAGACGGTTTGCTCGACTAGACGAATCACCCTTTGATCCAGGTTCAGCACACCAGCCTGGGTTTCATCACGGTTAGCGCTGGCCTGGAGCGCCCAGCGGATGGGGTTACGTTCTGCTTTTTGGATGGGCGCATCAAAAAAGCTGGCATAGAGCGCTTCGGCCCGATCCGCGTCATCCCGGTCACCCTGGTAGAGAAACGGCGAGAGTAAACCATTATGAAAATCTTGAAACACCTGGGCAGTGGCCCTTGGCATATCAAACACATAGCCATACATCTGGCGGAGCTGGTTGCTCTCTTCAGCGGTGCCCAGATAGCGATAGCGAGAGAGATAGCCATGGACCAACCCCCGACGAATAGTCTCCGACTGTTTAACCAGGGTCAGACGCTCAGCGGCGGTTTGCGGTGCGGGTCCCTCCAGCAGGCTAAAGGCTTTGGCCTGGGGCTGGTGCAGCTGTAGCAGCCCAAACAACAAACAGCTAAGACCCACCACGACTCCGGTGGTCGCCCAGCTATGGCCGTGCTGTTTGGCAAAGGCCGTGCGAATGCGATGCCACGAACGCACATAAAAATTGACCATGACATAGGGCAACGAGGCAAACACAGCGGCGCTCAAGAGCCACAGACTCACAATCCCAAGACCAAGAAACAGTTCCCAAGGACGTATAATCAGACTCCCCAGGTCGCGCAGCCACACCCACCAGTTAACGTTGGCCAGCCCCGCAACCATCCCCACCAGTCCGATAATGGCACCGTACAGCATAATACAAAGGGTCGGTACGGTGTAGAGCAGCAGCAGCGTACCCACATACAGCCCCGTGAGCAAAACCAGGCTGTGGCCCACCATCTGCACCCAAGCCAGTCGCGGTCGATAGGCGGCATACCCCGCCACCGTTTCAATCGCAAATATGGCAATAGCCAACAAAATAGTGATTAAAATATGGGCGCTAGCGGGTGTGGTCTCACGAATAAGAAACAGCCGCAGCAAACACAGGCCAAACAGGGGAGCCTCCACCCCATAAAACAGCCGCATCAACAAAATCGGATGTTTGCGCAGTCGCAGGCCGCCCACCACGGTACACAGCACCGGCACAATCAGCATGCCAAGGATACTAGCCACAAAAGCCGGGGGTATTTCCCCGATGCGAGCGGCCTCTAGGATAGGCATACCCGCCGTGGGCAACATCCAAAGGTACACAACACCGATAAAAGCGATGTTCCAGATCCAAAAGATGGCGTGGGATAGCCAGTGAAGCGCGGTTTTCATGGGTGATGCTAGGAATAACGCATACTGCGGAGGTAGACACAGAGCCGCTAGGCATGTTTACGGGGAGCGGATGGAAACTTTATGGAAGGTTTATAAAAGAGCTACAAATAAACAATCCACCGGGTTGGTCATGTCGGGTCTCTCTTCACAGGCTGTTGTGTATGCGCAAGTGATCGAAAATTGCGTTTACGCCTGCATTACCCCCTCTAACTCCCCCTTGGCAAGGGGGAGGACCCGAGTTTCCCCCCTTGCCAAGAGGGGATTAAGGGGGGTAGCGCAGGATTGTGAACCTCAGTTCGAAATGTGTACACACCGTAATGCACCGCCCATAACCGAGGACTGAGCCGAAGCCCAAAGCCCACATCAGCAAAACGGTTCTAACACCGCTCGCCACGGATAGGATCAGCCCATGGCCATGGGCTGATCCTGTCTGCTACTCGATCCGAAATTTGGAGCCTGAGGTAAAAGGCTAATCCACCCGCACCCGTCGGGTGAGAATCGCCATCATCTCATTGGGCCGTCCGGTGGGTAAGGGCCTGCTCCAGTCGTTGGGCTCAGCATAGTTGAGCTTGTGCAGCAGGGTGATGGTGTTACGGATGGCGGTAAGGCTACCAAAGAGCTGGTGGTTGACGCTCTCAAACTGGTAGTCGGGTAGAAAATTGTCGGCAGGGGGAATCCTGGACGCGCCAGCGTCCTGATTAGGTTCTTGAAACATGATGTTCTGGTCCTTTTATCCTTGGTTTTACAGGGTTTGACACCCCAGCGGCGGTCCCAAAAAGAAGACAGCCACCAGGGCAAGACCAGAACTCAACGGCTAGCCACCCCGCGAAGTTTTACCAACTGGGGTGGCTAAGGCTAAACTTATCCTTAGCCTTCCAGGCTGGTGTTGTCAGCTTGCGAAGGATAGTCATCGGTATGGTGTTGGAAGCACCTACCGATGGCGCTAATCTATTGAGCTCTGAATTTAGGTCGCGCGACCTGAAAATGAGAATAAAACAAAGTTGTTGTTTTCGTCAATACCCCCAATGGTTGTGATTACGACACAAAATCAAACAAAACCGGCCCATCAACACCCCCATCCGTAGGTTGCGGTTGAGGCACGAAACCCAACAAAGCCAAATTTTGCCCCTGACAAATTAACCTCAGCCCACCTTAGACCCAAAGTCACAAAGCCGATAGCATCAAACCCCACTCAAAAGATCAAGAGATCGCCAAAAGCCCTGTATTTTCAGCTTCACCGCCAACGTTATGTCCCTTCAGTGGGCAGCCCTCAATGAGCGCTGGGTTTTGAACCCGGCGTGGATTAACGCCTCACAACCGGCCTGCAAGATGTAAGCCACCCCCACAAAGTCCATTGCAGATTATTAACCCCCTTCCCATCCCCTCAAAAATCCGGCTATGGTCTAAGCAGTTCCCACTAATCAAGAATTGTTGATGGCCAGTCTGAAAGGATTTTGGCAGTTTCTCAATACTGATGTCAAAGAAATCCCCTGGGGAGAGCTAGCAGCAAACACTATCGATGTAGCAACAGCTACTCAAGACTTGGGCGAAGCCTGGGAAGAACAAGCACCAAATATTAAAAAGCTCCAGCCTTACATCAAGGACGTAGAACCCTTTTTAGAAAAGCTAAATTCTCCGGTGACGCAGCTAGCCATCTCTGGGTTGCCATTCGTGTCCGTGGGCATTGGTCTGCTGAGGATATATTTAGACTGGACCAGAGATGAACCCACATTCAAAACCTCTGTGGTCATGGTGGCGCAGCTAGCCTATCTACAGAGTTTGGATGTTGTATTAATCCAGGTGGCTGAGCCTGAGATATTACAAAAGCTAGGAACAGTCTCATTAAAGACGCTAGTAGAAAAGCAAATCGCCCGAACGGAGACGGATAAACTCAACTCTAGCGAGCTAAAACTAGTCACAAGCCGATTTAGGGAATCAAAACTGGCTGAGCAGTTTGAGAGCGCATTAACAGAACAGCTACACCAGGCTGGTCTAAACAAATCTGAAACCCAAAAGCTAACTGGGCAAGTGAGCTGGGGTACGCCACGATATTTCTATCAGGCGATCGCTGAGGCAGGGGACAGTGTAGAGCCACTAGCGGAGTTTTATCGTACGGGTGGCCAGCAGGAACAGGATCGCTACGTCAGCATTGATGCCTATTTAAAGAACAAAATCTTGCCGCTGCCAGCAGAACAGGTCTTTGATGAGAGCGATCCGCTGATCACATTTAACGATACTTATGTGCCTCTGAATGTGCAGCCGTTAACCCAGTCAGGAGAAGATAAAGAAGGTGCAGACCCTCTAAACATTCATAATTGGGCACAAAGTATTCTAGAACAGACGGGAACTCGTAAAGTGATGTTTATAGAGGGGGATGCAGGACAGGGAAAATCTGTTTTTTGTCGGATGTTTGCAGCTGACGTATGTCAGACCCGTGTATTTTCATACATTCCGCTTTTTATTCGATTACGCAGTTTGCGAGCCATTGAAAATACACTGACCGAGACCTTAGAAAACTGTCCCGATCTAGAACCTGTAGAATTTGTTGGTACCGAAGGTTGGCTAAAGGACAAAAATACTCGGTTTTTGATTATTTTAGATGGCTTTGATGAGCTGTTACTTCAGGGGCGGTCTACTGGCGGCTTACAAGAGTTTTTACAGCAGGTATCAGACTTTCAAGAGCGCAGCCATCATCAATGTTTGGTGACAGGTAGACCACTGGCGCTGCAAGGAGTAGCGCAGCGCATTACCCAAAATAAAAATTTAGCGCGGGTGAAGCTACAACTAATGGACGATACAGTGCGGGGACATTGGTTAACTAAGTGGCAAGCTATTTTTGGAGAAGCAGAGGTTAATAATTTTCGTGAGTTTTTAAGGGCTTGCCCTGATGCAATTTCAAATAACTTGGCCCGAGAACCATTATTAATTTATTTATTAGCAAGACTCCATCGAGATCCAGAAATACCTTTAAACAGCAAAATGTTTGTCGATGCCAAGCAAGAAAGTCAAGCCAAGTTGCGAGTATATCGAGAGTCAGTAAACTGGGTACTAGAAAAACAGCGTCAGGATGAAAATATACGACTGTCGGGATTGGATGACCCTGATGATTTGAGAGAGGTGCTACGGGAAGCAGCTCTGTGTGTGGTGCAATCAGGCCATGAAACAGCTCAGCTATCGATGCTAAAAGCACGATTTCAAGACAGTTCTAATCCAGTGGCAACATCCCTTAAAACAGCTAAAGAAACCACAGGACAGTCAGAAGACAAAGCACTTAATAATCTGCTAACCACGTTTTACCTGCGACCTGGGGAAGGAGACAAGCGTGGCTCGGTGGAGTTTGCCCATAAAAGCTTTGGCGAATATCTATTTGCAGAGCGACTGATTGTTGCCTTTGAAGAATGGACCGAACTTGACCCTAGAAAACGATTTCGGAAAGATGACCACACAGTCCATAGCCAAATCTATGACCTGCTGGGATTTGGTGGTCTGAGTATAGAAATTGTAGAGTACGTGTTTGAACTGCTGAATGAAAGTGAGATTGACCCAATCAAGCTATTTAAGCGTCTGCACACATTTTATGAACGCTGGTGTGAAGGAGAGTTTTTAGATCAGGCCCCTACAGAAAATTTGCCCCAAAAAAAGTTTTTTCAGCTCCGCGATCAGAACGTTTCCCTGGGTCTCAGACAGGTCGATATCTTTACGGGTCTAAATATTTTGATTGTTCTGTTTAAGCTCCATGCGGCAGCTCAGCCTGAAAGCTATCCTAAGGTGTCAGACAGTGACCCCAAGCCTGAGATCTGGTTTCATCCCTGTGGCGAACCAGACACAGAGTACTTTGATGATGAGAAACTACTTAAGATCATTCACTATGCCGATGCTCTGAGCACAGGCACATTTACTAAAATTGTTGGGCCTCATCTCACCAGCGCCAACCTCACCAGCGCCGACCTCACCAGCGCCTACCTCAACAGCGCCGACCTCAACAGCGCCAACCTCAACAGCGCCGACCTCACCAGCGCCGACCTCAACAGCGCTATCTTACTGGGCGCTCAGTTATCTACAGCTCAAAATTTAACCAGCCAACAACTTGAAGAAGAAACACCTCCTCTAATGTGTAATGCCGCTCTACCGCCAGGACTAGAAGCCTATCAAGATCGCGATAGAGACCGCTTACCAACTGTCCTAAGAGAGCGACATCCCAAAGATTTTGAGTCAATACAAGCTGCAGAAAAATATATTAATGAGAACCATCCATCCTTGAGATAGATCATATATGGGGATTGTAAAAATAGAATAGGACATGCCATCAGCCGATGTAATGCCAAACACAGACAGAGAAAGTCAAAGAGGACTCAGGCTCAACCTGCGGAGCACAAAATAGAGACATCAGCAGCTTATGAATTGGCATAAGCTGACTATACCTGAGGGATTATACCTATCAATCACACTGCACTCTTATTAGCAAGGTTATGAACCATGACAGTTCAAGAACTCTTTCACGCAGCTCAAAAACTCAATCTGGCCGATCAGCTAAGTCTCGCTAGCCAGCTCATGCAAGCCGTTATCCAAAATATGCAGCCGGTCGCCCATGACACAGTTGACCAAGCAGATGATCCAATTATCGGTCTATTTGCTGGCACACCAGACCTATCAACCAAATCCAAAGAGAGCTTAACGCTTAAGCATTAAAACAGTTCTGACTATTGATTCATTGGGGTAACAACTTAAGCCGGGAAAAGCTCTGCGTGTAAAGGTTGTGCCTGATGTGCTTTAGATGACCGTCTAGGCATAGGTAGCTCGTCAATTGTACTGAGAATCCATTCAAATAGATCCGGAAATGGCTGTCCAAAG
>JBCCAQ010000205.1:0-9956 GCA_039814735.1 Cyanobacteria bacterium P01_A01_bin.15 | reverse complement strand
TCCCACCTGTTCTAAGGCCGTTTTAACTGCACCGATGGGATGACCTTTAATGGGATAAATCAGGTCTTTTTTCTTCCAGTGGGGTTCAATGGCAGTAAAATTCTGCAGTAGTTTGAGCCGCAGCCCAATAAATCGAGGACGGCTCAAAAATTTGTACAGTAAACGTTTAACAGGAGATAGCATCTGTCCGACTAGTCCAAGAGACTGGACAGATGATTGAAAAATCCTCACTTCAAATGCACCTGTTGCCACGTGGGGGGTATAGTTTGGCGTGATCATCCAAGCATAGTAGCGGCTGATTTCGCCTTCGGTGGGTTGCCCTCGCCACCAGCGTTCTAACTGATCTGGGTGATTGAGGTCAAACACAAACACCCCTCCATGTTTTAATGACGCGTAGACCCGTTTAAAGACCTGGACCAGGTCTTCTAAGCTCATCAGATGATTAAGAGATGCGCTGGTGGAAAAAGCGCCGTCAAAACTGTTAGATACGTCAAATGTACGGGCATCTGCCAGCTCAAATGTAGCCCCAGGTGCATTTTGTCGAGCATAGCTCAGCATCTCTTCCGAGCCATCTAGACCGGTGACTTGATACCCCGCCTTCACCAGCGGTTGGATCAGCTGCCCTGTCCCACAACATAGGTCGAGGATATGTCCGTTCTCTGGTACATGGGGCAACAGCACCCGCCGTAGTAATGCCAGCTGGGGTTGACTATAATCTGGCCCTACCGTTTTGTTGTACAGCCAGGCCCAGTTGTTGTAATCGGTATAGCGGTCAGTCATGGCAGGATAGAGGGGGCAAGGGAAAAGCCAGTAGGGTGGGCACTGCCCACCGATAAAATCACATCAAAATCACGTTAAGACAGGCGGCGGCGACAGCGTACCAGTATCAATCACGGCCTTCAGATAGGTATCAAACAGCGGTCGATTTAACGGCGGCAGGTCAAAGGGAGCATCCCGTAGACCGGTATAGGTTTGTTGCGTATCAAATGGAATGTCAAGCGGAGCTGCTACTGTATCCTGATTGCCTTGTCGAGATGAAAAAAGCGCCACTAAGGGATAAAGAGCATGGTGCTGATCCCCCTGGGCGATGTGCATCAGGGTTTGAAACCAGGTTTTGTAAGGGACTCGCTGGATCGGATAGCCAGCTCCATGGCAGGCTTCAAACAGCAAATTCGAGGATGCTGAGTCTGGATGAATCAGATGGAACGCTTTGCCCACAGAATTAGGCTGCAAAGAGAGATACACCATGGCCTTACTAACATAGTCAACGGGCAACATATCTAGGGACATTTCACCATCTGGAGCCATGCCAGACTGGACATACCCCTGCATCAGCCGATAGAGAAAGTCATTATTGTTGAACACACCGGTTTGACTATGACCGGAGATGGGACCGGGGCGATAGATGGTGATCGGCAGCAGGTTGCGATCGCGAGCCTGGGCCACCAATTGCTCCGCTACCCACTTACTACGGTTGTAGCCACTGGCCGGTAGTGGATAGGTCGCTAGGTCATCCTGTTCATAGATTTTGGTGTGTCCTGCCAGGGGGGTGGGTGGCAGGACACTTATAGTCGATGTATAGTGCAGAGGCTTTGCTCGGCCGTGGCAGGCCAGCTTAATAATTTCTCGGGTACCATTCACATTGGCTGCCTTGAGCTGGGCATAGGGTGAAATATGATGGACCTGTGCCCCGTTGTGATAAATGCTATCTATTTGCTCAGTCAACGCATAAAATTGTGTTTCTGAAATACCTACCCAAGGCTGGGTTAAGTCTCCAAGAACAGGAATAAGTCGGGCCGCAAAACTGGGATGCCAAATTTTATAGTTTGACATGCACTGTTTGAGTTTATCTAAGCTTGAGGTGGATTCACGCATCAAGCAATAAATCTGGGCATCTGTTTGCTGTAGCAGTTCATATAGAAGAAAGGCCCCCAGAAAGCCAGTTGCCCCTGTCAAAAAGATATTTTTGGGAGCGGCGGTAATTCTAGCGAACGATTCTGATGGAGAGATATCAGCAGGTAGAATTCGATCTTTCTCCCAGTCAGCTGGTTGTTTAGAGAGTTGATCGGCGGTTTGCTTGGCTGGTTCTGTCGCCGATTGTGAGGTGGAGGGTTGTACCGTACTACCCTTGAGCAAAGCGATAATGGCTGGTTTATGGGTCTTGAGTTGAGCGGTGAGTTCAGGGGTGAGGGCTCCCTTGGGGGCATTGCACCGTAGGGTTTCGTCATCTAGCCAGAGGCGGATGTCGAGGGTTTGGAGCTGGGTGAGGAAGGGGGTGAGGGTGTCGGTTTGGGGCATGGAGTCAGGGGACGTGTGAAAGGGGGAAAGGGGAAGGGAGAAGGGGGAAGATTTTTGCTTTAGTTCCGACTCCTGTTTTCTGCCTTCTGGGAAGATTGGATTCACTGGAATTGGACGATTATCACGTGGGCCTGCTTCATTGGCAATCAGCTCGATCTCTTTTCGACCTAGTAACCGTTCGCTGATGCGGTTTTGCTGTTGGCAGAGTTTGACCAGCTGGTTAGATTCTTGGATGGGGACGGACTCTGGGGTGTAGTTGATGGAGGTAATGTAGGTGAGCCACGGTTCTTGACCCATGGCGTAGACGTAGACTTGCTGGGGGTTGAGCTGGCTGACGAGGGCGATGGCGCGGTTGGCATTGGAACCGTCGAGACGGCGAGCTTGGGCTTGCTGATGGGGAACGGGCTGGGGCAGCAGCGGGCCATAGGCCCAGGTGAAGGGGGCTCCATCACATTCCATGCCGATAAAGAGAATGTCTAGATCGCCGAGTAAATGGTGAATATGGCTGTAGAGAGTCGGGTCAAGGTTGTTGGAATCGGCGGCGCAGAGGATGGAGCGGCCTTTGAGGGTGATCCAATAGGCGTTTTTGGTGGCGATATTTAGATCGCCATGTTCTCCCAGAACGGGAATGCTGACGATTTTGCCATTGGGGAGATTAATACTCTCTAGTTCGTCTAAGGTGCGAACTTGGGAGAAGCCAATTTGTTGCAGAGCGAGCTTTAAAGATGGGTCGAGGAGAGAGCCTTTTTGGCCATTGGGCACCACAATATGCTTAATTTTATGGCGCAGCTGCAACAGCGTTTCGAGCATGACGTGGTCCTGATGGTTGTGGGTGATCAGGGCATAGTCGATGGTTTCAGGCAGATCGGTATAGCTGTATCGAGCCATGCCCTCGGGATGTGCGTAGCTTACCAGCGGGTCGCAAAGAATAGACACATCGGCAGTTTCGATGAGGACACAGGCGTGGCCCAGGTAGCGAATTCTGACGTTGTCGCCTTGGTATGGAAGACGTTGATGCGGTGCCTCTGGGGTAAAGAGCGTGTTGAAAAAGGGGCGATCTTGTTCTGGAATGTTTAGAAGCTCGGCCATGCCCTGGACTGACTGAGGGTGATGGCGCATTTGGAAAAGCTGGTCTAAACGCTGATCGGCAAAGGGAATGGATAGGAAGAGACTGTTGTTGTCTGGCAGCCGAGGCGTACTCATGACAAAGGCCCGCTGGTCGCTGTCGTCATATACCCGCAGGGCGATGCTCTGGCGGTCGGGGCTGTAGTATTCGCTGCGGTAGAGGAGCCCTTCGATCAGACGAATGGATGGATGGTTTTGAGCGTCGTACACTAGCTCAACGTAGCCTTTGAGGGCCTCGGGTAGCTGGGGGTAGAGGGGCTCTAGGGATTGGCCGGGGGGATGGGTGGCAAGCTGATGGGTGAGGGTTGCGATCGCACCGCTCAATCCGATCAATTTCTCCTGTTCTGTTCTGGTTTTCTCCAATAGTGCCCGCACTTCATCCACCCGATCTGGTCTGTGGTTAATAAAGGGTCCCCCCTGCATGGCTGGGTTTCGCAGGGTTGTTTCATGGACTGCGGGAGCGTCCACAAAAGACTGCATGATTTTCAATTGTGACTCTGTTAGATACCGAGCTGCTGTTGCTGGGGGAATCAGATAGCTCCAGGCATACCACTGGTCAATCAGCGGTTCTGCCACTACCTGTGGTTTGAGATAGCCGATGAAGTCGTTGGCATAGATCATAGTGCGATTTCCTCCCGTTCCCCATCGTCGTCAACGGGCAACTGCATCTGAGCCAGGCGCTGTTTTTGCTCTACCCGTTGGGCCAGGCCCGCCACCGTGGTGGCTTCGAACAGATCGATCACGGTGATTTCCACTGAAAACTGATTTAATAACTGCGCTACTAGCTGAGTTGCTAACAGGGAATGGCCCCCCAGCTCAAAGAAATCGTCATAAATGCCCACAGAGTCCAGGGAGAGCACCTGGGAAAAAATCTCAGCCAGGGTGTGTTCTGTGGCATTGCGAGGAGCCACCTGCCCTTTGCTGGCGACAGCAGGCGTCGGCAGAGACTTGGCATCCACTTTGCCATTGGGCGTTAACGGCAGGGTCGGTAGCCACATAAACACCGACGGCACCATATATTGAGGCAAGGTTTTAGCTATAAACTGACGAATTTCTGTTGGACTAGCGTTGGGGGTATTGTCAGATGCTATCGGCACGCCATAGGCCACTAGCCGTTTATTGTTGTTATCGTCACGAACAGCGACAACACTGGTCTTAATCTCTGGGTGAGATTGGAGTATGCGTTCCACTTCCCCCAGCTCAATTCTAAAGCCGCGAATCTTGGTCTGGTTGTCGATGCGACCCAGAATTTTGATGTGGCCATCGGGGAGATAGGTGGCGAGATCGCCTGTTTTGTAGAGGAGGGGAGATGGTGGGGAAGGGGGAAAGAGGAAAGAGGACTCCTGACTCCCGATTGCTGACGTTTGACGCTTAACGTTGGCAAATGGGTTTGGAATAAACTGCTCTGCCGTCAGTTCAGGTCGATTCAAATATCCACGGGCCAACCCAATACCGCCGATGTGCAGCTCCCCTGGCACACCAATGGGTAAAAGCTGAAGATTATTATCTAGAATATAAAGCTGTTTATTAGTACTCGGTAACAACGTGGGCTCAAGTGGCTGACCATTCCCGCAGGGCACCATACTGGCATTTACGGTTGTTTCCGTGGGGCCATAGGCATTGATAAATAAGCGATTCTGACTCCAGGTTTCAATTAGCTTAGGGCTAGGAGCCTCGCCCCCCACTAACACCATGCGCAGGTCTGGAAAATCGTCGTAGGGCACACTTACTAGAGCTGATGGGGTGATGGTGATATGGGTGACCCGGTGACGTTGCATTAATGCTTTCAGGTCTGGTCCCGGCAGCATCGTATTTGCTGGTGCCAATAGCAGCTTGGAGCCGGTGGCAAGGGCCATAATGATTTCAGGAATAGATGCATCAAAACTAAAGGAGAAAAATTGTAGGATGCAGTCACCAGGACGCACCTGGCATACTCGGATTTTGTCTTCTGTCAGGTTTACTAGCCCACTGTGAGAGATTAAAACACCCTTGGGTTTACCCGTAGATCCAGAGGTGTAGATCAAATAGGCCAGGTGGTCAGGACCGACGATACGAAGCGGATTCTTATCTGGCTGATCCTGGGGCCAGTCGGTGTCTAAATTAATTTGCTGAGCTGTTGTGGTCAGAGAAAATTTACTTTGGGTTAGGAGAACTGTCACCTGAGCATCGGAGAGCATGTAGTCTAAACGCTCAGGGGGATAGGTGGGATCTAAGGGTAAGTAGGCACCGCCTGCTTTTAGCACCGCTAGCATGGCGATAATCATCTCAGGAGAACGGTCTACACAGATGCCGACAATCTTTTCTGGGCCGATACCCAGGGAGATTAAATAGTGGGCCAGATGATTGCTACGTTGATTTAAATCGGTGTAGGTAAGCTGTTGGGATTGAGTACCATTGTCGTAGATCAGTGCGATCGCATCCGGTGACGCGTCCACCTGTTCTTCAAATAAATAATGAAAACAACTGTCCTGGCGATAGATTTTGTGTGTGTGGTTCCAGTCCATTAGCTGTTGCTGGCGCTCAGCTTCAGTCAGCATGGTGAGTTCAGCTATGGGCTGGTCGGGGGCCGCGACGATTGCTTCTAACAGTGTCTGAAAATGCTGAACCATTCGCTGAATGGTCTCTGGTTTAAATAGATCGCAGTTGTATTCAAATCCCCCGACAATGCCGTTGGGGGTTTCATACAGGTCAACGCTGAGATCCAGCTTGGCGGTGGTCACAGCCTGGGGGAGGCGCTTAAAGGTGAGACCCGGCAAGCTGAGGGTTTCTTGCGGTGCATTTTCCAGGCGAAACTTGACCTGGAAGAGCGGGCTATAGCTGAGATCTCGCTCGGGCTGGAGGGTTTCTACTAGTTTTTCAAAGGGGAGATCCTGATGGTCGTAGGCCTCTAGGGTAGTCGTTTTAATCTGTTCTAGGAGATCTTGGAAACTGGAGTGGGGGGAGACTTGCGATCGCAACACCAGCGTATTGACAAACAGGCCAATTAAACCCTCCACCTCAGCCCGATGGCGATTGGCAATGGGGCTACCGACCACCAGATCTGTCTGACCCGTGTAGCGATAGAGCAACACCTTAAAGGCGGCCAACAGGGTCATAAAGACGGTGGCAGACTGCCGCTGTGCCAGGGCTGCTAGCTGCGCACTGAGTTCTGATGAGAGAGAAAACTGTTCTACCGCCCCACGGTAGGTTTGCACCCTAGCCCGAGGGAAATCTGTGGGCAGCTGAAGTACTGACTGATTGACATTCAGCTGATGTCGCCAGTAGTTGAGCTGTTGTTCTAACTGCTCGCCCTGTAGCCAGTCGCGCTGCCATAGAGAAAAATCAGCGTACTGGATAGCCAAGGGTGGAAGAGACGGAGCCTGTCCCATTAACGCTGCTCGATAACAGAGCCCCAGTTCCTGAATTAAAATCTCCATGGACCAGCCATCGGCAATGATGTGGTGCAGGGTAAATAACACCACTGACTGAGTTTCACTCAGGTGTAATAGGGTGACCCGCAGCAGCTGGTCTTGGCTCAGGTTAAAGGGAGTTTGAGCCGCCACTATTGCCGCTTGCTTTACCTGGGCCGTTGGGTCGGCTATGCCTTTGAGATCGAGCTGTTCTATGGCAACCGAGGCAGGCACTTCAATAATCTGAGTCGGCTGTCCCTCAATGGTGACAAAGCGTGTCCGTAGCACCTCATGGCGACGCACAATATCATTTAAGCTTTGGGTCAGGGCAGCTACATCCAGAAAGCCATTGACTTTGATGGCCATGGGTAGGTTATACACCGCTGAATCGGGCTGCATCTGGTGAAGAAACCACAGACGCTGTTGGGCAAACGACAGTGGGAGATGGCCGCTGCGGTTAGCAGGCGTGATCAGCGGAGCGGCGATTTTTACCTGCTGTAAGAAGGCAATAATTTCTGTCTTACGAGCTTTGAGATCGATGCTAAAACTAGCGGTGAGGAGTTCTTCTGGGCCGCTACACCGCAGCCGTTCGCCCTCTAGCCATAGTTTAATGTTCTGGCGAGTGAGACTGGCCAGGAATGCTTCAATGGGTAGGGTAGTATCACTCATCATAGCTCGATCTCCTTATGGCCAGTGGGGGTATGGGTGGGCTGGGTGGCAATGCCCAGAGCATCAATGTGGACGGCCAGGGTCTCAATGGTGGGATATTCAAACACCCTGTGTAGCGGCAGTTCGATCTGAAACTGTTGGCGTAGTCGGGTATTCATGCGGGTGGCGGTAAGGGAGTGACCGCCCAGCTCAAAAAAGTTGTCATAGATGCTGAGGGTATCGATTTGGAGAATGTCCTGCCAGATGGTTGCGATCGCAATCTCCGTCTGATTCCTTGGCGCTACCCTGACTGCACGAGCAGGCTGATCCGGTGGCGGCAATGCCCGCCGGTCCAGCTTTCCATTCGGTGTTAATGGCAAGGTTTCAAGGGCTACAAACGCGCTGGGTACCATGGCCTCCGGCAATCGTTGTTTGAGAAATGCCACCATTGATTGCTTGATGTCGGTGGCAGACTTTTCTGCTATGTTCCCTACCACGTAGGCCACTAAGGCCGGTCCTCCTGGCATATCCTCTCGCAACAGCACGGTACACTGTCGTATGCCTGGATACTCGTTTAGGGCAGATTCAATTTCCCCTAACTCGATCCGTACCCCCCGAAGCTTGACTTGAAAATCTTGTCGACCCAGATATTCTATGGCCCCATCAGGGCGATAGCGGCCAAGGTCACCGGTTTTGTAGATGATAGGGAAAATAGATGTAGGGTGGCCACTGCCCACCATTTCCGATGATAAAAACGGGTTTGTCACAAACCTCTCCGCTGTCAATTCGGGGCGATTTAAATACCCCCGTGCCACGCCTACGCCCCCGATATGTAGCTCCCCAGGAATGCCAACTGGCACCTGATTGTTGTCTTTATCCAACAGATAGATTTGAGTATTGGCAATGGGATGACCAATGGGTACCGTTGTCTCACTGGCTGGCTCACTAGTGGTCTCACTGGCTGGCTGCTCAGGACAACATTGCCAAGCCGTCACATCAATGGCCGCTTCCGTCGGACCATAGAGATTGTGCAGTTCCGTATTGGGCAGCTTGGCAAAGAATTTCTTTTGCAGGGCAGGAGATAGTGCCTCGCCGCTACAAATTACCCGCTGAAGAGAGCTACAGGTGCTAACGTCCGGCTCTTCTAAAAACACGGCTAGCATGCTAGGTACAAAGTGTAGCGTGGTGATTTGCTGCTGACGGATCGTCTTGACCAGGTAGGCACTATCTTTGTGACCGCCCGGTTTAGCAATAACCAGAGTCGCTCCATTCAGTAAAGGCCAAAACAGCTCCCAGACAGACACATCAAAGCTGAGGGGAGTTTTTTGTAGGATACGATCCTTATTATTTAATCCATAGGCCTGCTGCGTCCAGCATAAGCGGTTAACCAATCCCTGGTGAGTATTAACCACGCCCTTTGGCTGCCCCGTCGAGCCAGACGTATAAATCACATAGATGCTGTTCTCTGGGTTTAATGTGTGCTGCGGTTCGGTGACAGGCTGTTGTAACCCTGCGGAGACATCAATGGATACAGCTGTCTCGGGTAAGGGCGACAACTTTAATCGTTGATCGCTCAACACCGCAGATACATCGGCATCCTTGAGCATCCATTGCAGTCGTGACGGTGGATAGCTGGGCTCAAGGGGGACATAGGCCGCACCCGCTTTGACCACGGCTAAAATGGCCACTACCATGGCCAGGGAACGATCCAGATAGATAGCGACGCGATGTTCGGTGCCAATGCCCTGATGCTGCAAATAATGAGCCAGCTGATTGGCCTGTTGGTGCAGTTCACCATAGGTGAGAGACTGCTTGCCAAACACAACAGCTGTCGCATCGGGCGTTTTCTGCGCTTGTAACCTTAATAGATCAGGCAATACCCGCTCAAGGGGATAATCAGTCTCGGTGTGATTCCACTCTATTAGCTGTTGCTCTTCTATGGGTGATAGTAAGGATATGTCTTGCAAACAGCCCTGGGGCTTTTCAGATAGCTTAATAATTAACGTATTGAGATGATCGAGCAGACGAGTAATCGCATCGGAAGAGATTTGTCCCGAACGATATTTAGCCGTAATGGTGAGCCGTTCTCCTGCCGCGACCAGTAACGTTAAAGGGAAATGGGTCCATTCATTAAACTGGATGTTCTCTAGCTGAAAGGCGGTTTGCCCTTGGAACATGTCTGTGGCTACAGGGTAACTTTCAAAGACCAACAGACAGTCAAATAATGCTCGACCCTCATTTACCCAGGTTTGTAGTTCTCGCAGGGAGACATGCTCATGGGCCGTGGTCTGTACTTGCTGAGCCCCCAACGCTTGGAGCCACTGCGCCACCTGTGCCTGAGGCTCCACCTGAACTCGCACAGGCAGGGTATTGATAAATAGTCCTACCATTGAGAGTGAATCTGCAAGATTTGCTGGTCGTCCAGCACAGGTGGCCCCAAACACGATATCGTGGGTGTTGCCATAGCGACTGAGCAGTAAGCCTAGTGCTCCTTGA
>JBCCAQ010000345.1:0-4332 GCA_039814735.1 Cyanobacteria bacterium P01_A01_bin.15 | reverse complement strand
TGCTTTGCGTCTAACAAGGCTGAGCAACGGTACTATGACCAGATTTGGTTTTCCCGTATTCGCTCAATACGATGTCAGACTTGAAATATCAGTGGGGGCATCTGAGATCTGTCAGGCAGTCAGCTTTAGAACTCCCTCGGGGTTGACGGACAGAAGCGGACGGCGAGCGCTGCCCTCTCGGGATAAAACTTCATTGGCGGCCAACAGACCGCTGCTAATGGCCCGTTCCATCAGACCGCAGGGGAAGGGCATTTTTACCCAGTCACCGGCGAACATAAGGTTGGGGACGCCGGTGGCGCTGCTAGGACGGTTAGGATAGCTGCCCGGTGGAAATCCGGCAAAGTTTTTTTGGTTGACTAGCTCCTGATGCAAGATAGTAGCCCCGTCTAGCTCGGGGACAATCTCCCACAGCTCCCGTTTAAAGGTATCTAATAGTGTCTGCTGGGTGGGAAACTGTTTTTCTTTGTAGCAGTAGGCATGTAATTCAACAACGCTACCGCCGGTATCTTCGGCCCACTTGGCGTAGTCTCCTTGTACTTTGTGATAGAGGGTAATGCTATCGGTGAGATCGTACCCGGAGAGGGAGGTAAACCAGCTATGCTCCCAGTCAAAGTCTCGATCTAGCCAAAAGCGGCCAACAGCAAAGGGATCGGCCACCTGTAGCTCATTCACCTGGGTAAGGATAGTGGGGTTGGGGTCTCCCTGGGAAAGGGAGAAGAGATTTTTGATGCCGGGAATATCGGCGGCAAAGATAAAGTAGTCGGCCTCCAAGCTGTTGGCAAGGCCGTCGGTGGCGTTGACGGGGTTAGCGGCAACTAGCTGGATGCGATCGCGTTCCCGTTTGAGCACCGTAAACTGGGCTAGGTTGGCTTGGGCCGGGCCGCTCAGGACCTGACCGTCGCTGCCATAGGCCGCCCCGTGACAGGGGCAGACAAAGCCTGCACCATCGGCGGCAACGGTTTTATTAACGCTACAACCCTGGTGGGTACAGGTGAGGGACAGGGCTTGCTTGCCCCCAGTTTCAAGGGCAAACAGCCGGTCCCCGGCCCCGTAGTAGTCAGTGGTATCGGTGCTAAGTAGGGGGTTGCGATCGCACCAAAACGGCACCGGATTTACCGCTATATTGCCTTTTTGATAGTCGACGCTGGCAATTTTGCCATGCTCCCAGGCAATCTGGCTAACGGTCACACCGGTGAGGATCTGTCCGCCGTTGGCCTCAATGGCATGGCTCAGGGGGTCCACCAAACAGCGACCCATGTCTTCACAGGTACCATTAAAGGCCAGCCCCTCCGGGTTGCCAAAAAAGTAAAAGTGGAAAAACTGCATCAGCTCCCCCGCACTAAGACTATCGGGCGCATTCAAACTAGACTTGGCAAAGGGCAAAAAGTACAGATCGTATAGCCCCTTGGGAAACTGGCCCTGACCCCATTCATCCACCGACAGATGATCCAGCCGCTCGTAGGTCTGGGGCATCTGAAAGCTAGTAATCTCGCGAAATACCTCCAAATGTTTGAGCTTAGTCAGGTTAATCCCCCAGCTCAAACGGTTGTCCGAAGAAATCGCCAGGTCCACAATATTCCAGGGAAAAGCCGCATTGCTGGGGTAAAACGCCTCGGGCTTATAGCCATTTTTATAGAGAACGGCATAGAAATTAAGCGACTGAAAGTTCTCCCGTGCCTCCAGCTCATCCACCAGGCTAAACAGGTTGTAATACTGGGGAAAAAAGCCATGGAACCCGTGCTCCATTCGCAGCTCGTGGTCGCCTACCTGGATGGGCCAGCTGGCGATTTTGCCCCCGAGCTGGGGGGAGCGCTCCAGCAGGGTCACCGCCACCCCCCGTTTGCTCAGTTCATAGGCGGCGGCCAGTCCGGCCAGTCCCCCCCCAACGACCACAGCGGTGGTGGGGTGGCCCACCGTCTGGGGCAGATCTAAGCGATCTACCTGATGCAGGATCGGTTTGGGTTTGGCAAAGCGCGTATAGCCCAGGGCACCGCCGACGGCCCCCACACCTAATAGTTTGATCGCACTGCGTCTGGAGATATCGGGGGTATGCCAGCTAGCGGGAAATGGGTTCATTAAGGAAATAAATACGGTGGGGCAGTGTCACAGTACAGATGGCTCTTAATCAGGCCATTATCAACTGTGTAATAGTTATATCTGCGTAGCCAGACCTATGGGTATAAATAATCCTAAAATCCTGATGAATGAGCGTTTTGATGGCGGTTGCTCACCACTGCCTATGCGAACCTGAAAGAACAATTGGATTAAAGAATAGCTAAATTTGATACAAATCTTAAGCAATGGGGGGCAACCGATGGTCCGATACTGGCGAGAGACCATGGCCGTGGCCCAGCGGATTTTACTAGAGTTGGTGCGACGGCGGCGCAGCCTGATTTTTTGGGGTATTTTCCCGGTGCTGCTGCTGTTTTTGAATGGGGCGATTACGGCTGAGCGAGCCCAGCTAGAGCTAGCCGAGGCTCTAGAAATAGTAGCGCCCCCCACCCTAGTGGGGGCCGCCCTGTTTTTTAGCTGTTTGGGGGGCAGCGTCGCTACCGTTGTGGCTGAGCGCGAGCAAAATACCCTCAAACGGCTGTTTTTATCACCGCTGCGGGGGGTGTCTTATTTTTTAGGGATCGTAGTCGCCCACAGCGCCATTGGCATGGGTCAGGCGCTGCTGGTATTTGCGATCGCGCTTTTCCTCGGAGCCTCCTTTCCCGGTTCCTGGCCCCTAGCGGGGCTGATTATCCTGCTCAGCATTCTCGCCTATGTGGGGGTGGGCTTTATCCTTGGTACCCAGTTTGCCCGCCGTACCGAGGATGTCAATGCCCTGGTGGCGGCCTTTGGGGTACCGCTGCTGATCCTGGGCGGTGCTTTTATGCCCACCTCGATTTTTCCAGATTCCCTGCTGCGGCTGGCTCGGTTTAACCCAATTTTTCACATGACCGAAGCCCTGACCCGGGTGATGGCCGATACCGCCGCCGGGGAGCATATTGCTTTTTTAGGGGCGTTTGCGATCGCAATGGTGATTACCGGCTGGCTGTCCTATCGTCGAATGTTACGGTTAGAACGCCAGCTCTAATCCAGATTAAACAACAGTCACCCGTCAGCTGTTAAGTGCTTCGCTATTAGCCACAGATTCTTGTTGATCAATCTATCGTGACTTTAGTCACGGGCTGATCATGACTTATAACGGATGTTTTCTGTTGGTATTCTTCCTATTGTTTATTTATTCAGATGTTGTATAAACCTTTAGCCGCAGGTGTAAAACCTGCCAATAAGAGGTTTTGAACATCACTCCTGGTTAAACTTTAGGAGTTGTAACATGAAACTAACTCGAAAGACCAAAGTCTTGATCACCACAGCGTTAGCAAGTGTTTCTTGCGCAGGCTTTATCACGGCTACAGCCGCTAGGACACAGGCTCATGGGGTGCAAGGGAGATCACCTCATCGTCATGCTGTTGCTCAGAGAGTAGAGAGGGCACCAGAACCACCGAAAAGAGTAGAGAGGCCGCCAGAACCACCGGCTCCAGAACCGAGACCGCCTGCTAGACTCACCATAAATATAGGATAACAGGCTGCGGTTTCAATCGCCCGGTCGCATCATCCGCACGGTATCTGCCAAAACCATGGGGTAGGAATCTCTATTCTTACCCCAACAATTTCCATGTTTCTACAACTAACGATCCTAAGGAATCAAAATTTATTAGGCTCCACTATTAAACGTACAGACGTTGCATGCAACGTCTCTCCAGCATTAATCTTTGGATCTTATACAATCCTTATCCCTAAGCTTTGTTATCACAGTCTTTAAATGTCTCTCTCTTTTACTCTAACTTCACCTTTTGAAAAAGTGCAAGACGCAGAGGTATCACCTGTGGAGCCTTACTCCCATCATGGCGATTGTCCCCACACCCACGGGAGCATCGACCCGGAAGTCGCGAGTTCTGCCCTAGGAATCTGGGCTGTAAAATGGTCTTTTGTGGGCTTGCTACTCACGGCCATGGTGCAGGCGGCGGTATTTTGGCTTTCTGATAGTGTTGCTCTCCTGGCCGATATGATTCATAACGTCGGGGATGCCATGACCGCCGTGCCTTTGGGGCTGGCGTTCCTGGTCTCAGGGCGAAAGCCCACACCCAGATTTTCCTATGGCTTTGCTCGATTGGAAGACTTGGCAGGGGTGATGATTGTGGCGATTATCTTGTTGAGTGCCATCATTACCACCTATGAGTCTGTAGAGAGATTTTACCATCCTCAGCCCCTGCATCATTTGGGAGCCTTAGCCATCGCTGGCTTTGTCGGCTTCATCGGTAACGAAATTGTGGCTGTTTTCCG
>JBCCAQ010000248.1:0-7991 GCA_039814735.1 Cyanobacteria bacterium P01_A01_bin.15 | reverse complement strand
GCGCCTCCCTTCCGTTTCTTTTTTCATGACCGACGTACCCGTTTCTCGTATTCGCAATTTTTCGATCATTGCTCACATTGATCATGGAAAGTCCACCCTAGCGGACCGGCTGCTACAGCAAACCAAAACCATCAGCGAGCGGGATATGAAGGCCCAGGTCCTTGATACTATGGATCTGGAGCGGGAGCGTGGCATTACCATCAAGCTCCAAGCCGCTCGGATGAACTACCAGGCCAAAGATGGTGAGCAATATGTGCTGAACCTGATTGACACCCCTGGTCATGTGGATTTTTCCTATGAGGTCTCCCGGGCGCTGGCGGCGTGTGAAGGGGCGCTGTTGGTGGTCGATTCTTCCCAGGGTGTGGAAGCGCAAACCCTAGCCAATGTTTATCTGGCCCTAGAGCATGATTTAGAAATTATCCCAGTGCTCAATAAGGTAGATTTACCCGGCGCGGATCCTGAGCGAGTCAGCAAGGAAATCGAAGACATTATTGGCCTAGATTGCAGCAATGCTATTCTGGCCTCGGCTAAGGCGGGTATAGGCGTTGATAAAATTTTGGAGTCCATTGTCGAAACGATTCCAGAACCGGAAGACACGACGGATAAACCGCTGCGGGCGCTGATTTTTGATAGCTACTATGACAGCTATCGCGGCGTTATTGTTTACTTTCGGATAGTCGATGGGACATTGAGCCGTCGCGATAGCATCCGTCTGATGGCCTCCGGCAAAGAATATGAAATTGACGAGCTCGGGGTCCTGTCTCCCAACCAGGTAGAGGTCGATGAACTCCATGCTGGGGAAGTAGGCTATATCTCCGCCTCCATCAAAGCCGTCGCCGATGCCCGCGTGGGTGACACCATTACCCTAGTAAAAAAGAAAGCAGAGGCACCATTACCGGGCTATGTAGAAGCTAACCCCATGGTTTTCTGCGGTCTTTTTCCCACCGATTCCGACCGCTATGAAGACCTGCGGGATGCCCTAGAAAAACTGCGCCTCAGCGACGCTGCCCTACAGTACGAGCCCGAAACCTCTAGCGCCATGGGTTTTGGATTTCGCTGCGGTTTTTTAGGGCTGCTGCATATGGAAATTGTGCAAGAGCGTCTGGAGCGAGAATACAATCTAGACCTGATCACCACCGCTCCATCAGTGGTCTATCGAGTCACGACCATTGATGGCAATGTGCTAAATATCGACAATCCCTGTGAGCTGCCCGAACCTCAAGAGCGTGAAAAAATTGAAGAACCCTACGTCAAAGTAGAAATCTTCACCCCTGAAGAATTTGTGGGCACTTTGATGGATCTGTGCCAAACCCGTCGAGGCGACTTCAAAGATATGAAGTATCTGACCGAAGGACGCACGACGTTGGTGTACGAGTTGCCCCTGGCAGAAGTAGTCACTGACTTTTTTGACCAGATGAAGTCTCGGTCTCGTGGCTATGCCAGTATGGAATATCAGCTGATTGAATATCGAGTGAATCACCTAGTCAAGCTAGACGTGATGATCAACGGCGACAAGGTGGACCCACTAGCGGCCATTGTCCACCGCGATCAGGCCTATTACGTGGGTAAAGCTTTGGCTGAAAAGCTCAAAGAGCTGATTCCGAGACATCAGTTTAAGATTCCAATCCAGGCGGCGATTGGCAGTCGGATTATTGCTAGTGCTAGCATTCCAGCTCTACGTAAGGACGTACTGTCCAAGTGCTACGGCGGTGACATTTCCCGTAAGAAAAAGCTTTTGAAGAAACAGGCTAAAGGTAAGAAACGCCTGAAGGCAATCGGCACCGTGGATGTCCCCCAAGAGGCATTTATGGCGGTGCTGAAGTTAAATTAGGGCGTGCTCCTACGGGACGGTCGGCAACAGTACAGGGATTATTTGGCGTCCATCCAATTTTTACCCGCATTGATTTCAACTTTAAGAGGCACTGATAGCTTTACAACAGATTCCATTGTCGTTGCAATCTTTTTCTCTAATTCGGGCCACTCATCCGTTGGAATTTCAAAAATCAACTCGTCGTGCACCTGTAGTAACAGCCTGGCTTGGTAGTCCTTTAGGGCTTTATGCAACTGGATCATTGCAATCTTGATAATGTCAGCACTAGAGCCCTGAATCGGAGCATTTGCGGCTGCACGTAGCTGTCCTGCATCGTAGCCACCAGGTCTGATTTTATCTAAATCAATGTCTTCCGGGGCTGTACCTTTTAGCGGCTTTAGACTGTTACTGGAAAAGTTGAAATAGCGCCGCCGCCCCAGGATAGTCTCTACATAGCCACGGGCGATGGCTTCGCGCTGCATCTGTTGCAAATACTCAAATACCCGTGAGTAACGCTCGTTAAATTTATCAATAAATGATTTGGCCTCGGTGCGGCTGACGCCCATTTCGCGAGCAAAGCGCACGGCCCCCATGCCATAAATCACACCAAAGTTGATAATTTTACCCATACGCCGTTCGTCAGAGGTGATTTCCGCTTTATCTAGAAGCAGCTGGGCGGTCAGGCTATGGACATCTTGGCCGGTACGATAAGCATCTACTAATACCGACTCGCCACTGAGGTGGGTGAGAATACGCAGCTCAATTTGAGAATAATCGGCGGCGGCCAGCAGCCAGCCTTCTCGGGGTAAGAACGCCTGGCGAATCTGACGGCTAAATGCCGTGCGAACAGGGATATTTTGTAGGTTTGGATTGGACGACGACAGACGACCTGTGGCCGTTACTGCCTGATTAAAATCGGTGTGGACCCGTCCGGTATCGGTCCGGACTAGTTTGGGTAAGGCGTCTACGTAGGTAGATTTCAGTTTAGATAAGGTTCGGTGACTAACGATGCAGTCCACAACGGGATGATCGCCCTGAAGTTTCTCCAGTGTGGAGGCATCGGTGGAGTAACCGGTTTTGGTTTTGCGGGTTTTCTTTTTGTTTAGACCCAGGGTTTCAAACAGCAAAACGCTGAGCTGTTTGGGGGAGCTAAGGTTAAACTCCTCACCTGCGTAGTCATAGGCTTTGATTTGCAGTTCGTAGAGATCGGCTTCAAGCTGGTCTGAGAAGTGTCGGAGATAGGACTCATCGATACGGATGCCCGTGGCTTCCATGTCGGCTAAAACGGCTTCAAGGGGGACTTCGATGTCGCGGAAAAGGGTGGCGATCGCATCCACCCCACTCAGCTCAGCTTGCAAAATTGGCACCAGCCGATAGGTGGTGTGCACATCTCCGCCGCAATAAACCGCCACTTGATCAATAGAAATATCCGCAATGGTTTTACCCTTGGGCACCAGGTCACTGTAGCTTTGAGCCGCTAGATTCAAATAGCGCAGCGACAGATCCGTCAGGTTGTGGCTGTTTTCAGGGTTGAGCACATAGCTCGCCAGCATCGTATCAAACACCACCCCAGCCAGTTCAACTCCCTGACGTTTCAGTACAGCCCGGTCGTACTTGGCATTTTGCAGTGACTTTGGATGGTCGACACTTTCCAAAATAGGCTTGAGCGCACTTAAGACATCCGTCAGGGGCAGCTGTGTTCCTGCTTCATGGCCGACGGGAATATAAGCCAGTTCTTCTAGACCATCCCCCCAGCAGCAGCCGATACCTACCAAGTCAGCATCCATCGGTTCAATGGACGTAGTTTCTGTGTCCCATGCCACGGGGCTAGCCTTATCCGTCTGGGACTGTAGCTTTGCCACCAACGTTTGCAGCTGCTGCTCTGTGGTGATAATTAGCGGCTTTATCGTCACTGCCTCCACCGCGCTTGCTTCGTCCGTTTCATCAGCCGTAAAAAAGGCCGTTTCCTCATCTTCAACGGGCGCGGCGATGCTTTTAGGTGCTTCTGTAGCCTCACCTCCAAAAGCCACCTGCAGTTTACTAAGGCGATTAATAAAGTGCTGAAATTCTAGATGTTTAAGCAGGGGAATCACTTCCCCCTCATCAAAGCCCTCTAGCTTACATTGAGCCAGCTCAACATCCAGGTCAATATTAGTGACAATGGTGGCCAAATATTTTGATTTGTCCGCATCATCCTTGCCTGTTTCTAGCTTTTTCTGCACCGCCCCTTTCATATTGGGCAGAGCCCCATACACGCCTTCTAAATTTTGGTGTTCCGCCAGCAGCTTCACCGCCGTCTTTTTGCCAATGCCTTTGACCCCAGGAATATTGTCCGAGGTATCACCACACAGAGCCTTATAGTCGACCACCTGATTGGGTTTAATACCCAGCTTTTCTTCGACTTCTTGGATACCAAATTCTTTGGCCAGACCATTTGTCCGGCCAAAGGTACTGCCCAGATGCAGTACCTTGATGTGCTCGTTGTCATCGATGAGCTGGAATAAATCCTGGTCTCCACTGAGGATACGCACGTCATAGCCTTCTTTCTCAGCTTTGAGCGCTAGCGTACCGATGACGTCATCGGCTTCAAAACCGGGTGCAGTCAGAATCGGCAGCTTAAATCCGGCCAACAGCTCCTTAAGATTTTCCACATCCTCAGTAAAATCTTCTGGCTGCTCAGGGCGACCCTCTTTATAGGTGTCAGCCGCCTCATGACGAAAAGTGGGCTGGGCTACATCAAACGCTACTGCTGCGTAGTCAGGTTTTTCGATCACCATCATGTCACTCATGGACTTTAGAAAGCCGAAGCACACGCTGGTGGGAATGCCTTTAGAAGTCCGCAGCCCTCCATCTCGACTTTTGGCATGGGCGTAGTAGGACCGAAACGCTAGGGAGTGGCCGTCGATGATGAGCAGGGTGGGTCTATCAGAACTCAAAACACATGTCGCGAACGCAGCTTTTTAATTATGGGCCAGTTTGGCGAGATAGATAGGTAGGTATTAGGGAGTCGCTAGATTCGCTCACAGTATCATCGACACTGAAAGGGAATCAATTTTTTCTTGTATAAAAAATACAATATTTATATTTTTATACGTATAAACTCTGAACTTTTGGCATTAATATTTCACCCATAATAGTAGCAACTCAGCAATAAAAATATTGCTATGTAAAGCCTGTATTTATTTTGAACTTCCTTTTGTGGATTTTGGGTTGAAAAATATACAGGTATTAAAAATTACTTTTGCACTGCCGTACAATTATAAACACAGCACAACCATGGGAAGCAAAAAAATAGTTCAAGCGGCTGCGATCGCAGCCACCATCACCCTGGCAGCCAACTTGAGCCAAGCTGCGTCAGCAGCTACTATGTCTGCCACACTCACTGCAGACAACCACTATGCGTTGTTTACCGGTAACGCAAATGGTACAGACTGGAACTTTATTGGTCGTAACGAGAAGGGCGCAGGTGGCGTTGCCCAGGACCAGTTTGTTTACACCGATGATGGCAACTACGATCCCACCTATATTGGAACAGATGTTCTGTCTGGGGATGTTAGCAGTGGCGGTCGCTACAACTGGTCAATGCCGGAGAGCTGGACATACAACATCAACCCCGATGACTATCTATATGTAGTCGTATGGGACGACAGCTCAGTTACTGAGAGCTGGATTGGGCAGTTTGTTTCCGACGCGCTAGACGATGGCATGCTGCTGTCCCAGGCTGATAGCTGGGAATATCTCAAGACAGTTACCAGCACTGACAATACCGCTTGGGGCATCAACCCTGGCGACCAGGGGGATACCCCTGAGCTAGATGATCTGTCATATCAGGTGTCTGTTGCCAATGCAGGAAATGACAATAGCTGGCTCGATGCCTTAAAGAAGGGCGATAACGGCGACAATCCCTGGGGCGATTTCTCCGATAAAGGCATCTCTGCAGAAGCTGATTTTCTATATACAACCACTGATGCAGCGGGTGCAGCTGGAGGAAACAACCAGAACTACACAATCTTTAGAACACGCGCTTCGGTGATAGAGAATGATCCAGATGCCGTACAGACACCTGAGCCCGGTGCCATGGTTGGCCTCGCGGCGGTAGGTCTGCTGGCCCTACGACGTAAGCTTAAGCAGGGTATTGCTTGAGACTAAGATATGGTGTCGTAGATAGCCTATTTGAAGGAGATGACATCTTCAGGTGTGCGAGCAATCGCGCACCTATTTTTTTGTCCTTATTTCGACGGTGCTGAGCCCAGAGCCAAATCAGGATAGAGCGGCCTGCTGCCTGTCTGTTCTTTTGATCCTCAAGGAGGGGTTGGGTGTATTATTTTGCTGAGATTAGCAGGCTGTGGTTAAGGGGGCTCCGCTATCTGAAAAGGCTAATGATTAGAAGGTTGTACTAACAACATTTACAATCCTGGCGAATATGGCTCAGAATTTGGCAGGGAAAAAGCTGTAGGTGGAGCCTATCATCCATATCGATGCGGAAGTCCATAGTTATGAGCCCACCCCTAGTGATTTGGTTCAAGTTCAAAAAGCAGCGCTGATTTTCTATAGCAGCAGAAATCTGGAACGCTGGTTTGAGAAGATTTTGGGCCACGTGCAGGACGGGTCATCAGTGATTTTGACAGAGGGAATAGAGTCGATTGCTATCTCCGAAGGTGCCTATGCCCACAGGCATCCCATGGCTGGATGTCTCCAAAGTGGGCATAGTTGTTCGCAAAGCTTTCTCTTCTAAAGAAAGTTACCTCGCGGCTAAAGCTCCTTTGGGGTAAGCAATGCGCTTGTGGTTAAACTGCTGCCACACCTGGACAAATACATTGGCAATCACGTCCATATCTTTGCGGGTAAGACAGGAGTCGATTAGCTGCTTGTCCTTCCAGCGAGCCCGCAAAATTTTGTTCACCATGGCGTAGGCCTCTTCAGCACAGGCTTCTTTGTTTAGCGATCGCAACGCTGCCTCGCAGGAGTCAGCTAGCATGACAATGCCTGTTTCTGGTGATTGGGGAATTGGACCGTCATAGCGAAAGTCGTCATCACGAACTTCAATCTCAGGGGATTGGCTGGCAATTTCCCTAGCCTGGAAGTAAAAATAGCTGATTAGCATAGCCCCTTGATGTTCAGGGATAAACGCCTGAATAGCCTTGGGTAGCCGGTGTCTGCGAGCCATCACTAGACCTTCACTGACGTGTTTTTTAATAATGTTGGCGCTGGCCCAAGGATTGTTAATCAGATCGTGTTTGTTGGGACCCCCCATTTGATTTTCGATAAATCCCAGAGGGTCGTGCATTTTGCCAATGTCGTGATAGAGGGTGCCAGCTCGGACCAGCTCCACATTGTGCCCCAGGGCGCGAGCCGCCGCTTCTGCCAGGTTGGCTACAAACATGGTGTGCTGAAATGTGCCGGGAGCTTCTGATGCTAACCGTTTGAGCAGGGGGCGGTTGGGGTTTGACAGTTCCGCCAAACGAATGGGTGTCACCACGTCAAACACCGATTCTAGATAGGGGCTTACCCCTAGGGCTACAATGCTCCAGGCAATTCCATAGAGGCCAAACAAAGCAGAGTCGCGTAGTACGGTATACCACACGGAGGCGGCTACGCTAGTGAACATTAGGGTAAGTACTAGATGAATGACACCCTGGGTGAGGCCCACTACACCGCCGAGCACTGCAAATTCTTCGCGCGATCGCAACCTAGGGGCAATCCAGGCACCCAACAGGCCTGCACAGGCCGCCGCAATCAGGGGTAAAACAGCCACCGAGCCACCGACTGGCAGCAATACAACCAGTAGTCCAATGGTAACCGTCGCCAAAATATATCCATAAAAGCTTCCCAACAGCAGGCCCACAGCCGGTAGTCCCAGCCCTGGTACTTTGACCGCCATAAGTACCGCTACGCTCATGATCAAACACAAGACCAGTAGATGATCACGCTGCCGGAGACCTCCTTTTTGCCAGTGATCAACCCAAAGCATAGCGGCGATACCCGCACTGACCAACGCTCCAAATGCAGCAAATCCCACCCAGTTAAATCGGCGCTGGGTCAAATTAAAGTGATCCAGTAATACAAAATCCCCTTGGGTGATCGTTTCACCTTTGCGAACAATAGCGTCCCCCTGCTCAATGGAAACCGTTACTGTTTTTACTTCGTTTTCCACCTGCTCTGCTCGCAGACGAGTTTGTTC
>JBCCAQ010000359.1:0-3721 GCA_039814735.1 Cyanobacteria bacterium P01_A01_bin.15 | reverse complement strand
CGTTTATCGGAGTTGCGATCGCAGCCGCCATTCGCGGCAACAAAATTGTTGCTGCGGCCGGCACCTGGATTAGCAATCCCCTGACCTATGTTCCTATCTATGCCTTTAACTATCAGGTGGGACGGCGAGTTCTAGGCCAGTCCGTAGAGACAGGTTTGACCAACCGTTCTCCCCAGGAGTGGATGAGCCTTGGCGTTGACATTACTATTGCCCTGCTGATTGGTAGCACTATCGTGGGTGCTGGACTAGCCATCATCAGCTACTACGGCGGTTTGCATCTGGCCCACAACCTCAAATCCGGTCGTCATAAAGTCATAAAAAGCCACAATAATCGCCGTTAATGCACGTTATTATGGACAAGGTGTGGGAATTTTTTCAAAAATTAAAGTGATCAAAAGTAACATTCAATTCAGCATTACTTTTGACAACTTTAGACAATGTAGATTACGGTTCGTGTATTAGTACTCGTCTCCACAGTGAGATAAAAGGTATCTGCATAAGCCTCATGTTTCATCTACTCAGCTAGCTGGTCAATCCTGGCGGCTTCTCCAGAATCCTGTTTTTTCGCAGTGAAATGTTCCCAAACACAGCTCGTCACACTATTAAGTACCGTATCAGCTGCCAACACAACTCACCTAGAACTACCCGGCTAACATTCCGAGAGACCGCACCGCGCAATCACGATCGCTTAAAACCCTATCTATATACCGCCAACTATGCGGTTAGAAGCGTTGATGAAGCCCATCAGCTGCTACGTGAATACCTTTACACCAACGGTGTGACCGCTGTCGAGGAGCTGGACTTTCCCCACCATGGCAGGATTGAAGTGATACCGGGGGCCGCTTGGTGTGGTTTCCAAGCCAATATTCAGGCTGACGGCGATGCCGATAGAGATCTCGACAGAAGTAAGCGCCTAGCCAGTTAGCGCCCGGGCAGACGTTTTTCAGCAGGCCGTTCCATATTTCTATGTCAGCGGCCCTTTAGAACTGGTTGTCGTCGTAGCCGCCTGGCATCGGCGCAGAGTTATCCCGTTTGGAACCCAACAGATCGAGACGGTCCACTCGAATAACGGGGCTCGAGCGCTGTGCGCCTGTCGAACGATCCTGCCAGCTATCGAGTTTGAGGGCACCCACGATGCCCACCAAGCTGCCCTTCTTCACGTAGTTAGCTGCCACCTCAGCATTCCGTCCCCACAGCTCTAGGTTGAACCAATCAGGCTGATCGCTATTGCGAGTTCGCCGATTCACAGCAATTGTGAACTTACACAGCACGTTGCCCGACTCGAAATAGCGCACTTCAGGATCTCGCCCCGCTCGACCAACCAGATTTATAACATTTAGACTCATCGCTATTTGCCCATCACCGTTTCAACTGTTTTCAGACGAGATAGATTCTTAGGCGAAATAGACTACGCCGTCTAGAGTTACCCTTGGCAAGTCCCTAGCAAATCCGTCTCAAAGAATATTAACCACTCTCTATGTCCTTGTCATTAAAAATTGAGACCGTGTAATCTTGGAGTATGGTGGGCAACACAGGTAAAGCTCAGGTCGAGCAGTTTGCCAAACTTAAATTTTCAGATTACACGGAATGCCAGCATATAGACTAGACGTGCAGATATAAAACGTAATAGAATCCACGTCGGTTGATCAACTGCTCATTTTTCTTTTTCCACAGCTCGTTTGGGGGCACGTCTAACAGTGAGTTTACTCGATCGGTTTTCATTTTCCCGCGATATGGGCATAGACCTGGGTACCGCCAACACCCTGGTTTATGTTTCAGGAAAAGGCGTTGTTCTCCAAGAGCCCTCCGTTGTGGCCAGGGATAAGGATGGCAAGCCTCTAGCCGTGGGAGAAGAAGCCAAACGTATGTTAGGTCGTACACCTGGCAATATTACGGCCCTACGGCCTCTGAGGGACGGCGTCATTGCCGATTTTGATACCGCCGAACTGATGCTTAAGCACTTTATCAAGCGGGTCCATGAAGGGCGCGCCTTAGGCATGCCGCGCATCGTCATTGGTATTCCCAGTGGAGTGACTGGTGTGGAGCGGCGCGCTGTCATGGATGCGGCTTTGCAGGCGGGAGCACGGATGGTTTATCTGATTGATGAACCGGTAGCCGCCGCTATTGGGGCAGGGCTGCCGGTGGCTGAACCCACTGGCAATATGATTATTGACATCGGCGGGGGAACGACCGAGGTAGCTGTGCTGAGCTTACAGGGAACTGTTCTGAGTGAATCGGTTCGCGTGGCTGGCGATGAGCTCAGTGATTCAATTTCCCAGTACATGAAAAAGGTTCACAATCTGGTCATTGGTGAGCGTACCTCCGAAGAAATCAAGATTAATATCGGCTCAGCCTATCCCAGCCCCAATGACGGCGAAATTGTTTTGGATGTGCGAGGCTTACATCTGCTCTCTGGTCTCCCGAGAACGGTCAC
Source organism: Cyanobacteria bacterium P01_A01_bin.15 (assembly GCA_039814735.1). Classification (GTDB taxonomy): domain Bacteria; phylum Cyanobacteriota; class Cyanobacteriia; order Phormidesmidales; family Phormidesmidaceae; genus Leptothoe. Next base: position 1,287 of record JBCCAQ010000359.1, on the reverse strand, counting down.
TGTTAAGAGTGCAGAGATTCGTGAAAGCATGGCAGAGCCCCTTTCTGTCATTGTTGAAGCTGTAAAACGGACCTTGGAAAGGACCCCACCCGAGTTGGCAGCTGATATTATCGATAGGGGCATTATGCTTGCCGGTGGTGGCGCTTTGCTCAAGGGTCTAGACACCCTGATTAGTCATGAGACTGGTATTGTGGTCCATGTTGCGGCCGATCCCCTAAGCTGCGTCGTGCTAGGTACCGGACGTGTTCTTGAAAACTTCAGTCAGATGGAACGAGTCTTTAGTGCCCGTTCTCGGGACCTTTAATCAGTCTGTAGGCAAATTGACGATACTGTTTGCAACGTATGTTTGCACTAAGGCGCTGGTGGGATAGGTATGCAACAAGGGCAGGTGTGGCGGCCCTTGTTATCAGTTTGGCTTGGGCCATGCGCCAGACCCAGGGAGCGGCCATCTATGAAATGTATCAGGTTCTGACTGCTCCGCTGCAGCCAGGGCTAACCCAAGCAGAGCGTTTGGAAAATGCTTATATCCTAGAGTTGCAGCAGCGGGTTATTGAATTAGAAAACCAGAACCAAAGCCTGCGGACGAGCATTGACTACGCTGACGGTCAGGGCAAGGTAACGATTGCAGCCGTGATTGGTCGTAGTGCCGATAGCTGGTGGCAGCAAATTACGGTCAATAAGGGCAGTGCCGATGGTGTTACTGAGGGGGATATGACCACTGGCCCCGGGGGCCTTGTGGGGCGAGTTGTTAGTGTTTCCCGCAATACCAGCCAGATCTTACTGATCACCGATCCAACTAGCCAAATGGGGGTCAAGGTCAGTCGCAGTCGCGCCCTGGGGGTTGTCCGTGGCAACGTTGATGGGCGAGTGATCATGCAGTTTTTTGAAACTATCCCCGATGTCAAGCCAGGCGATGTGATTGTGACCTCTTCCTATAGTCAGTTATTTCCCCAGGGGGTGCCGGTCGGTCGCATTGAAAGTATGGACTTAAAAAAGAGTCCAGCTCCTGAGGCGGTTATTCAGCTGTCATCTCCCATCAGTGTTTTGGAATGGATTACGATCCATCCCTTTGAGGCCAAAAGCGATGTTAATGCCCCTCCAGCAGAGATAGCAGACGACGAACCGGCGACACCTTAGCCGCTATTCCATTAGCTATGACCACATCCAAGGGGAAGTCTACACTTTCCGATCTCCAAAAAACGTGCCTCAACATCGTGATTGTGGTGGGGTCTGGGTTGATTTGCTTACTCCTGTCGCCGATGCGTTTTCCCGGCATTGAGCTATTGG
>JBCCAQ010000107.1:0-15604 GCA_039814735.1 Cyanobacteria bacterium P01_A01_bin.15 | reverse complement strand
GTCTTTAACAAACTGCTTGAGAAATAGAGCGGCTGTAATGGAGCCTCCCGGCCGGGGACCCGTATTTTTCATATCTGCCACAATCGATTTCAGCCCGTCGAAGTACTTCTCCTCCATGGGCATACGCCAGAGTTTTTCACCAGCGGCATTGGCGGCTTGGGTCAATGCTCCAGCTAGGGGATCATCGGGGCTAAACAGACCGGCTAGGTCACTACCTAAGGCAACAATGCACGCTCCCGTCAGGGTGGCCAAATCGACCATGGCATCTACGCCTAGCTTGTCAGCGTAAACCAGGGCATCCGCTAGCGTAAGGCGACCTTCGGCATCGGTGTTGTTTACTTCAATTGTTTTCCCATTGGAGGCTGTCAAGATATCTCCTGGGTGCATGGCATGGCCGCTGATCATATTTTCAGCCGCTGCACTGATAAAGTGCACCTCTACCTCGGGTTTGATCTGGGCAATGGCCTTGGCGGCTCCCAACACTGCGGCAGCTCCCCCCATATCCATTTTCATCAGCTCAATCATGCTGCCTGCACCAGCCTTAATGTTGAGCCCCCCCGAATCAAAGGTCAGACCTTTACCGATCAGCGCTAGCTTACGTTTGGGAGTGCCCTTGGGTGTGTAGGTGAGGTGGATAAACTTGGGGGGCATTTCCGACGCCATGGAAACACCGAGGTAGGCTCCCATTCCCAACGCTTCACAGTCAGCCTGCTCTAACACTTTGAGGGTCAGCCCATAGTCACTGGCAATGGTCGCAGCTGTCTCGGCTAGGGTAGTTGGGGTGACCACGTTGGGTGGAGCGGCCACAAGCTCACGCGCTAAGATAACCCCATCACATACGTGGGCAGCTGTTTCTAGGGCGGTGTCGTATCCTGGTAAATCTAACAGTGCGACATCGGTAAGCACCACCTTTGAGGACTCAGGATCAGACTTAAACCGTTTATCCTCGTGTAGGGCTAAGGTCACACCTTCAGCAATGGTTTGAGTCGTTCGGTCCGGGCTATTGTTCCAAATTGGGAAACTGACGCCGAGGGAGGCACACTTTTCTCGCTTGGCTAGCTTCGCCGCCGCCGCTGCTGCTCGCCGCAGACCTTCTAGTTTGAGTTCATCGGAGGCTCCCAAACCGACAATGGCCAGTTTACGTACAGGACCACCGACACGAATCACAGCGGAGCTCCCCGCTTTTGCTTTAAATTCTGCCTCGTCAATCAGTTCTTGAAGCAGCCCAGAAACTCTCTCATTTAAGTCAGACAGTAGCCCCGTAAGGGGCAGCGATTCTTCAGATAAACCAATGACAAGGCAATCGCCTGACCATGTTAAACAAGACTTGTCTGATGCTACAAACTTCATTCCCATCTCAGTCCTAATTCCCGTCCTAGTATCTAATGATTTCGGCGTCTTTACTGACCGAATATCATATATGGCTATCTATTATGTTCATAGTTTTTCGTCAAACCATGATCCGCCCGCGTTCATCCGCTTTGACAGCACGGTAGCGCATCGTTGCACTTTCTGTACTATTGATTGAGCTAAGCACCATGGGAAAACGTCTCATTGACCTAGGAAGAAAGCGGCTACCGCTATTGCTGCTGGGGGGAGTAAGTCTGGCTAGCCTAGCTCTGATCGTATTTTTTGGCCAAGCGGCCAAGCGGGTATTGCCTGCTGCCCAAACAACCGCTAGCCAAAACCAGTCGGCGGAGTCGGCGGCCTTTCAGCTGGCCCTGCAGCCGCTGGAGGCCCGCCGCGAAAATCTATTGCAGCTGGTCGCTTCCGATGATGACGACTACGCTGACTATTTGTTGGCGACGGATTTGCTGAGTCAGGGGCAGGCTACGGAGGCATTGGCTCTGTTGGATGAGCAGGCAACGAGCAAGACTCAAACGCTGCTGGCTCCCTACGTGCTGCTTAAGCAGGGACAGGCCCAGCAGCTGGCTGGAAAGACGCCAACTGGCTGGGAGCTGCTGCTGACTGACCATGCCACCCATAGCGCCGCCGCAGAGGCTCGCTATGAACTAGGCAAACAGGAGCCGGCTCAGTGGGAGGCCCTATTGGACAATCATCCTAGCCATCCACGGGCGGTGGAGGTGGCCCTGACCCAGCTGAAAACGGCGACCTCGAAGGACAAGCTACTGCTAGTCGCGGCCCATGGCCTCTATCGTGAGGAGTATGAGGCTAGCCTTGACCGGCTCGTCGAAAACTATGGCTCGGAACTAACGCCGGAACAGTGGGAGAGCGTGGGCTTTGGCTATTGGGAAAACCTGCGCTACGGGGACGCGGGCAAAGCCTATGGCAATGCACCGGCCTCGCCTGTAAACCTCTATCGAGCGGCACGGGGAGCCCAGATTGCTCAGCAGCGAGTGGTTGCGATCGCAAACTACCAAACGCTTGCCAAAACCTTTCCCAATGCCCCGGAAACCGGTCTTGGCCTGATCAAACTAGCCGAATCTCTACCCGACAAATCCGCCCTGGCCCCCCTTGATCAAGTAATCCAGACCTTTCCAGACCGAGCCGGAGAGGCCCTACTCCAAAAAGCAAATGTTTTAGAGCAACTACAGAGCCCCACCTCTGCCAAAAACGCCCGTACGTCCGTCCTAAGCCAGCACGGTGACTCCGAAGCCGCCGCCGAACTACGCCTGAGTCGGGCTTATCGGGCCGCCGAAGCAGGCGACCTAGCCACCGCCCGCCAGCTAGCCGAGGACCTGGTTACCGCCACCCCCGAGAGCGAACTGGCCGCCGAAGCTAGCTTCTGGTCTGGCAAGTGGGCGCAGCAACAGGGGCAAAACAGCGACGCCAGCGACGCCTATGGACGCACCTTAGCCCAATATCCCGAGTCCTACTTTGCGTGGCGCTCGGCGGTGATGTTGGATTGGGATGTGGGCGATTTCGACAGCGTGCGCTACTTGACCCCGGAGGTGAGTCTACCCCAGCAGCGTCAGGCCCTCCCGGCTGGCTCAGACACTCTGCAGCTGCTATACCGCCTGGGGCAAGATGCCGATGCCTGGAGTCTGTGGCAGACCGAATTTACCAATGCCCAAACGCCGACGGTCGCCGAACAATTTACCGATGGCGTTATGCGGGTAGGCGTTGGCGATAACCTGGATGGGATTTTTATGCTGACCAGCCTGGCCTGGCGCGATCAGGCCGATGAGCAGGCCGACTATCAGCAGCTCAAGATCAGCCCCACCTACTGGCAGACGGTCTATCCCTTCCCCTTTTCAAACCTGATTCAAACCTGGTCCCAACAGCGGCAGCTCAATCCGCTGCTGGTGACGGCTCTGATGCGACAAGAATCGCGATTTGAACCTAAGATTCGGTCCGTTGTCGGGGCTGTAGGGCTGATGCAGGTCATGCCCGACACCGCCGACTGGATTGTTGGCCAAATTGGTGAAAACCCCAGCGACCTGGAGGCGCTTCTGGAAACCCCCAATGAAAACATCAGGCTTGGCACCTGGTATCTGGACTACACCCACCGGGAGTACAGCGATAACTCCATGTTTGCCGTTGCCAGCTATAACGCTGGTCCCGGCAGCGTAGCCGACTGGATTGCCCGAGGCTATGGCGATCCAGATGTGTTTGTCAAAAATATTCCATTCCCCGAAACCCAGGGCTATGTAGAGTCCGTTTTTGGTGGCTATTGGAACTATCTGCGTCTTTACAACCCGACCATCCGTCGTCAGATGGCCCAATTCACCGCCCAGTAGTCCCCAATGGTTCTCCAACTAATCAAAGAATCCCTATGCGATTCGAGCAGTTGACCATACAATAAATCACATAAAGACAGAGAATACACCTGACCGTTTACAACCAGCAGCGTAACGTGACTAGCTATAGCACCGTTCAGAAACAACAGCTGAGCCAACTTGGCGCTTACCTGCAGGAAAAGCGTCAGGAACAAGAAAAGTCCCTAGAAGATATCTCCCTACAGACCTACATTCGGGCTCAGTTGCTCAAAGCCTTGGAAAGCGGTGACACTGCCGATTTACCTCAACCCATCTTTGTGCAAGGCTTTATCCGCCGCTATGCCGATGCCCTGGGATTGGACGGCACCAGTTTTTCTAAGCAGTTTCCGGTCCACTCTATTCCCAACACGCCCCGTCCGGTGGCTCAACCTGCGACTCCGGTCAATATGTCATACCAGACGGCGTTGCAAAACCCACCGATCCAAACCAAGCTAACCAAACCAAAACCAGCCGTAGGGGCATTTCCTCGCAGAAGTACCCAACCTCAAACATCCGCTGCATCGGTGTCGCCCATTCCTACGATAGCCCCTGACCCGGCTACCGATGCGGGTGCACCGGCAACAGCCGATGCGGTTGACGCCAGGGACATAGCATTGGACCAAGGTCCTAGTGAGTCAAACGATTTGGCCTTAGGCGGACCCGGTAATGGTCTCCAGGTCGAAGACAGTTCCGGCTCCCTTTTTGCCCAGGAAGCGGCGGTTACCCTACCACCTGATGCCCCGGTGGGGGCCTTACCGATGGAGCCTGAGCCCGCCGGGCCTTATCTGTCAGGAGTTTCTACAAGCAATACCAATTGGCTGCCCTGGGGCATCGGTGCCGCTGTCATGGTCGGTGCGATCGCACTGATTGCCTCTATTATCAACGGTGGCTCCAACGAGCCGCCTGCCCCCCAGACCGCTGAGCCTCCCCAGGCCGTGGTCCAGCCCGAGACCGCCCAGCCAGAAACAACCGCCCAGCCAGAACCAGCCCAGCCAGAAACCGCCCAGCCAGAACCAGCAGCTACCCCTCCAGCCGAGCCCGAGCCGGATACGGCCACAGCGGGCGATGCTCCAGTCAATGTAAGTGTAGAGATTACTGAGGCAGGCCCCTCCTGGATGCGCATTGTCGTTGACGGTAATGTTGCTTTTGAAGGTCTATTGGACCCCGGTACCCAGCAAACCTGGGAGGGCCAGGAGTCCATTTCCATGAATGTTGGCAATGCTGGTGCCGCCCTGATCTCAGCTAACGGCAGTGAGCCAACACCCGCCGGGAACCCGGGTGGTGCAGAGTTTTTAACTTTCACCGCTGAGGAGTAACCAGAGCAGCCGGACTTTGGAAAAAGGGTAAATAAACAGCCAGACTGGGACAGTCGCTACATAGCGGCGGCGATACAATAGAAAATAATTTACGTAGCGTATTTAGCCACCACCGCAGACCATGACGTCGAATCTAGAGACGGTAGAATCCACCCAGCAGTCCGACTACCTCGACGAAATGCCCGACGAGTTGGAAATGTCCCTCTTCGATCATCTCGACGAGCTGCGCACACGCATTTTCTTCTCGCTGATTGCCGTCCTTGTGGGTGTCATTGGCTGCTTTTGTGTGGTCAATCGCATTGTCACTATCCTGGAGATTCCGGCCCAGGGTGCCAAGTTTTTGCAGCTTTCTCCAGGCGAGTACTTTTTTGTCTCTATCAAGGTGGCAGGCTACAGCGGTATTTTGGTCGCAAGCCCGTTTATTTTGTACCAGATTGCCCTGTTTGTACTGCCCGGGCTGACCCGGCGAGAACGACGGCTGGTAGGCCCCATTGTCTTAGGCTCGAGCGTCCTGTTTGTCGTGGGGATCTTTTTTGCCTATGTCGCCCTTATTCCGGCTGCTCTCAACTTCTTTATTAACTACGGTGAGGGCGTTGTCGAGCAGCTATGGTCCATCGATCGCTATTTTGAGTTTGTGCTATTGCTGTTATTTAGCACCGGTCTAGCTTTCCAGATTCCGGTCATTCAATTTATGTTGGGGGTGTTGGGAATTGTCAGTTCCGAAACCATGCTAAAAGGCTGGCGGTCTGTACTACTGGGCGCTGTGGTCCTAGGGGCTGTGCTCACTCCCTCGACGGACCCCATTACCCAAAGCCTGTTAGCAGGGGCTGTCTTGTTTTTGTATTTTGGTGGCATCCTGGTAGTCAAAGGGATTGGTAAATAAGCTTAGCTCTTTTGTAACTCGCTCTTAGGCAAGTTACCCTCTTGCCCTTTCCCACTTCCCACTTCCTCATAGAGACAGATGCGTTACTTTTACGCAAATTTCTTTCAGCCAAATCCGAAACTCAAAGCGGATGTTTTGCAGGAATGCCTGTCTGTCTGGGAAAAGCCTGATCTGTCTTTTCAACTTTTTTGACATACAAGCAGTGTCTTATTCCTTGGGTCAGGGGCGTTTCCCAAGGGCATATAGCCACTAGCTCACCGCCTAGGGCATCTAGGGCTCCCATAAATAGCTCTTCTTCCTCGTCGGTCCACTGACCGCGAAATAGTATGGCAAAGCCCCCCACCTTGAGTAGCGGCAGCGCATACTCCGCACAGACAGAGGCAGCGCCCACCGCTCGCACCATGGCTAGGTCATATTGGGCGCGATGGCTGCGATCGCGTCCCGCCGTTTCCGCTCGCTCCGCCACTAGGGCCGTATTCGTCAACCCCAGCTGCCCACACAGGGTTTCTAAAAACGCGATTTTTTTGCGGGTGGAGTCCAGCAGGGTGATCTGCCACTGGGGCTGTGCGATCGCAACGGGCAGCCCCGGAAACCCACCCCCCGTACCAATATCAATCACCGTCTTTACCGACGGCAGCCACTCCGGCTGCTGTGGTTCATACCAGGGTGCCAAACCACTCAGCGAGTCCCACAGGTGCTTTTCCCAAAACCCATCCGGCTCCGTAATTCGGGTCAGATTTACCTGACGGTTGCCCGCCAAAACTCCCTGGTACAGCCGACTAAATAGTGCCTGCTGTGCTTGAGACGGTTGCCACTGCAGCGTCTCCTGCCAAGTTTCGCCATAGAGCGGCAGGTCAATCATCATCTCCGTCATCCCCTGTTACCCCTGATTTTTCTGTTCGCCGGGTTTATATTCACCCAATCTACGCCACCGGAGCCATCTCTAATGGCTGCGATCGCAGTTCCCCATTTTGCAATGTCCATTGATAATCCGCCAAATGGGCCAAGTCACTAGCATCATGGGACACCACCAGCAAACTCCAGTCTTTCTTTAACTCTGCGAGCAAACCGATCAGCTGTTTTTTCATAGACCAGTCCAGGCCGGCCGTCGGCTCATCGAGTAGCAGCAAATAGGGCTGTCGGATCAGCTGTACCCCCAGGGCCAATCGGCGCTGCTGACCACCGCTCAGGGCATGGGGCGCACTCTGTAGCGAAATTTCACCGAGGCCAACCGACTCAAGGGTTTTTGTCACCCGCTCGGCACCTAGCTCTGGATGACCAACCCGCAACTCTTCTAAGACAGTGTGGCCACAAAAATGACGTTCTGGAAACTGAAATACCAGCCCTGCTAGCTGTTGAAGGGCCTCTGGCTGTAGCTCCTGGTCGCGCCAGTGCAGGGTGCCCTGGGACGGAGAAACCAACCCCGCCAAGATTTCCAGTAGCGTACTCTTACCCGAACCACTTGGCCCCACAATCAACCCCATCTTTTTCGGCTCTAGGGTAAATGAAATCTCTTTGAGAATCGGCACTACGCTGGCCGCTGGGTGGTAAGAAACATGATCAAGGGTGAGCATCAGAGCAACAAGAAGGTCCATTCCACACTATAGCCAATGTTTTCCCCATGAAGCTCTCTTGGAATCTCCGCTGTCGCGCTAGCAGCCTCTGATTAGCGGGTAGCTTGCTATGCTAAGTAACCGGAATCATAAAACCTAAACTATGGAAATTCGCTTTCGCGAGTGTGACTTTTTCAACCTGTGGATTTGGCTAGAGCTAGAAAACGTGCCATCTACTATGGAGCAGCAGTATATCGAAGAAATTTTTGACTCGTGGTTTTTCCTTGGCAAACTAGGTGGCTTTAATGCCGAGAACCTACAGGTTCAAGATGGCGGCCATGAAATCAGCTACATGAACTACGACAATGATGAGGCCGAAGACAGCCTCATGGCGGTTATGCACAATATGTCTGAAGTTCAGTTCCAGGGCACCTGGGCGCGCTGTTGGTTTGACCTGGGCACCACCGATGCCGTTGCCCTAGATGTGCTAGTCAATACGCTAAAACAATTCAGCAAAGACTACATCGTCATTAAAAGCGTCTACATCGGTGGCGAAAATGAAGACTGGCCGACTCCCCGAGACCAGAATGCTGACTTCGTCGATGCCATGCACTAATAAGGTCAGGCACCCTATCGCGTTTGCGGTAGATATTTACGTAATTCAGTGGATTCTATTTGTTGGTGATATTGCGGACATGGTTTTTAAGCAAGCCACCAGTTTCCTCAAGAATCCACATGTCATCATCAACGTCTACTCAATCGATCTCTGTAGAAGTACAAAAATCCAACAAACAGCCTCCCATCAAACTTGTAGGTGGCTGCCTAGTATTGCTAGGTACGCTGCTTGCAGTAACTAACCCAGGCAAACCTGCTTACTACGAATACGTCACTAACAGATTTATGGAGCCCCTCGAAAACTCCAAAAAAAGTTGTGAGGAGCTTGAACAAGAAATTGGTCTAGGTCTGGCGGAACTTCCCAGTCAGGATCTTTGCAAGTTTGCCTTGGGTGGAGTTACCGGCATGATACGCCCTTTGGCTAAGGAAACCCTCAAACGTGCAACCAAGCATCGAAACCTTGGCATTTTCAGCCTCCATACAACTGAATTGCCTGGGAAGAAAGTCACGTCCATAGGCATTGCTAGGCAATTTATTACGTTCTCTAACCAGTAGTCCGAAATGCACAGGGTCTTGGTGGACTGATTGAATCGTCAAGTTACCAAGACTCAATGGCCAACTTTCTTTGGTAACGCTGAATCTGATGACGTCTTTAAGATCTGTAGGTTTTATCTAAAGAAATGCTCAGATAGTTAAAACCACTTTCTAAGGTTAAGCAAAAGCCTAGCAGGCATAATAGCAGTGCCCCCTCAGATAGAACATTTGCTATGAAGTTTGAAGAGCAGCGTCAGGCCAGCTTGGCATCCCCCATCGTTGAGCAACTAGACAACTGGCTGGCCAGACGGATTCGCGAGCTAAGTGTTGATGCCCTGGCCTCTGGCACTTTTACCTGTACCGCCTGTGGCGAGGTGGCGGGGGATTACATCGTGGACTATGAAGGCAAAACCTATCGGTTTGATACGGTCACCACCTATGCCTTTTTAGAGTTTGTGTTGGCTAAACAAGCCACGGTTGTCAGTTAACAATTAGAGCCGCTTGAGTATTTCTAAATCATTACCTCATGGGCAAACCGCTGACGTTTCTCAAATTCAAACGGTCCAGCGATGGAGCCCCACAGCAGCTCGTCGGTTTCTGGATCGCGACCACGGTCATAGCTAACCAGCCGAGTGTCGGTAATCTCAAATTCGTTATCTAGATAGCTGGTTTTGCCCTTGCGCACCACCATGCAGTTTTTTCCCGGTACTACCTTGCCAATAAAGCTGTGTCCCGTCCAGCGAACAGTCATGTCGCATCCGGGCATTTTTTCAAGCTGGTCTACCGTTACGGTAGACAGCTTTTGGGTATCACGGGCGGCACCAATGACGGTTTCCTGTTCTTTAAAGGAGTAATTCTCAAGCAAAATGTGATCGTCCTGGGGCAAAAAGTGCAGCACCCGTACCCGGTAGGGCTGGCCCAGCATAAAATCATAGGCCTGCTCTAGATATAGACATGCCCCCGCCAAAAAGCCCCTTGGCAACGGTCGCATACACACTCGAATATGGGCGAAAAAGGGAGGATTTTCGATGGCTTGGGCCTGGTTGCTAAAGTCAGCAGCCATCCATTTGCTCAGGGTAGAAATGTCAGTTGCGTGGGACATAGAAATTAAAGATGAGTGCGGCTAGCCATTTATTATGAAAAGATAGAATCCTCTCAAGGGCAACCCCATGGAGCTTCGCTCAGTTTTTCATATATTTTTCGACCACTGTGTTGGCAGCTGGTCTTCGGAGCGCACTTATCACTATCTCACTCAAAATGACGTAGAGCGCTCCCACACCGACTTTCAAGTATCGCCACTGACACCGGAGCTAAAGGCCAAGGTCCTGTCGGACAATAGCTATGACGAACCCAGAGACCTGACAGCACTACCGGGGTTTCACCTCTCGTTTAATACGATATCGGAAAAGGGCGAAAAGGTTGCCCAGGCTTTGAACCTGCTGTTTGTTGTTCAAAATGAAACTAGCCGTTTTTTAGAAGGCGACTATCTGCGAGATCGCGCCTACGAAGAAGCTCGACCGATCGTTTCTCGCTTTCGCTTTGATAGCAATACCAAAGAGCTATTGATGACCACCAACTACACCCGCGTGGTGTCAATAGACTCCATCACCTTGGTCAATCCCCAGATCCGCATCCGTCGTATTCTGAACTATTTGCGACCGCCAGCGGGGCAGCCCCTTGAGCAGCTAGGTCTAGTCGGGTTTGGTGTGGAGCAAAAGGTGAGCTAGGGGCTGTTCTAAAAATTAGTGCGAGGTTGCAGGCAACACCTGTCATCGATAGAACCTAATAAATTTTGTTTCCTTAAGGAAGAGAGACCCTCTGCTCTCTGCGGAACGGATACAAACTAGCGTGTATTGATACTTTATAGCTGTACCCCCTATCTGTAGGGAAAGCTAAGAGCAATGCTCAGACTATACCGTCGCTACGGAGAGCGCACCAGTGGGACTATTTGAGAAAGTTCGAGCCGAATTCATTGACATTATTGAATGGCTTGATCCATCGCAAGATACCATTGCCTATCGCTTTGAACGGTTTCAAAATGAAATCAAAATGGGGGCGCAGCTAACGGTACGCCCTGGTCAGACGGCCATTTTGGTAGGTGAGGGCCAGGTGGCCGACGTCTATGGACCTGGCCGCTACCGTCTAGAAACGCAAAATATGCCCGTTCTAACCACCCTGATGGGCTGGAAGTATGGGTTTAACTCTCCGTTTAAAGCGGAGGTTTACTTTTTTAATACCAAGATTTTTACCAACCTCAAGTGGGGTACGGCCAATCCTATTACCATCCGTGACCCTGAATTGGGACCAGTGCGGTTGCGGGCCTATGGTACCTACACCCTGCGTGTCGCCGATGCCCGCACGCTCCTAGAGCAGCTGATTAGCACCGATGGTCTGTTTCAAACCGATGAGGTTAGCGACCACCTCCGCAATATGATCATATCGGCGTTTGCGAGCTGGGTCGGTCGCGATCAAACCCCGCTGTTTGACCTGGCTGCCAACTACAACACCATGGGTGAGCAGGTGCGCGGTGCCATGCAGCCCGATATGGAACAGTTTGGCCTAGAGCTACGCCAGCTGCTAATCGAAAACATTTCCCTCCCCTCCGAAGTAGAAGCCGCCCTCGATAAACGGGCCTCCATCGGGATTTTGGGCAATTTGCAGCAGTACACACAGTACCAGGCGGCTAACGCCATCGAACAGTCTGCCCAAAACCCCAGTGGCAGCAGCCCCGGTCTTGACCTCGGTGTCGGCATCGCCATGGGACAGCAAATTACCAATGCCATCAATCCTCAGACCGCGCCTGCTGCGCCCCCGGCCTCAATGCCCACTGCCGCCTGGTTTATTACCCGCGATGGTCAGAACTTTGGCCCCTATCCCCAGGATCAGCTCTTAGCCAATGGCCTTACGGCTCAATCTAATGTGTGGAAGCAGGGTATGGCTAGCTGGCAACCGGCAAATACGGTGCCTGAGCTGCAGTCTTTACTAAGTAGCGTACCCCCTCCGCCCCCTGGAGCCTAGCTGGCGGAAAACCACTGTGACGACTCCATCTGTCAACCAATATCAGTGTCCTGGCTGTCAGGCCGACATGGCATTTGAGCCGGATCTTGGTCAGCTCAAGTGTCCCTACTGCGGTCGCACTCAGGCTATACCTGAGGTAACGGCTACCCAGCTTGGCTTCACGTTACAAGAGCACGACCTGGCTGCGTTTATTGACACCAACCGTACGCAAATCGCTGAGCTGGCCACCACGGCGCGGGAGGTTGACTGTCCAGGCTGCAGGGCCACACTGACCTTTGAGCCACCGGATGTGGCTGGCAAATGCCCCTTTTGTGCCACCAGTATCGTTACCCAGGAGAGTCATCCCAGCGATCCTAGCCTAGCGCCATCGGCCCTAGTGCCCTTTACCTTAGGTCGCAGAGCTGCGTTGCAAAATTTACGCAATTGGCTCGCCTTTCGCTGGGACTTAAAAGACCTAAAGGCTATATTTTTGCCTGGCCAGCTTAAACAGCTGGCCCAGCAGCAGGAGCTACTGGGGGTATATTTGCCCTTTTGGACCTACAACGCCCAGACTAGAAGCGACTATCGGGGTTCGCGGGGCAAGCATTATTATGTGACCGAGCACAGCGGCAGTGGCAAAACAGCAGAAGAACGCCGGGTGAGAAAGACCCGCTGGTGGCCTGCGTCTGGCCAGGTGTCACGGATGTTTGAAAATGTGCTGGTGTCGGCAACCCAGGCTATTCCTGATAAAAAGCTGCAGCGTCTGTGGCCCAGGCTATCGGTTGCGGCGCTCAAACCCTACACCCAGGAATATCTGGCGGGATTTAAGGCTCAGCGCTATGAGATTCCGCTAAAAGAAGGGTACGAGCGGGCTAAAGCGATGATGGCCAAAACCATTCGCAGCGACGTGCACTCCGATATCGGCGGTGACGAACAGCGCGTCCACTCAGTCTCAACAGAGTACAGTCAGGAGACATTTAAGCATATTTTGCTACCCGTGTGGATGGCCACCTATCGCTACGGCGGTCGGCCCTATCAGGTAATGATCAACGCGCAAACGGGCACTGTGATCGGCGATCGCCCGGTGGCCAAGTGGAAGGTGGTGTTGGCAGTTGCGATCGCAATTACCCTAATCGCCGCTATTGTCATCTTCGCAGGCCGATAGACCGGCAATCACATACAACATATCGGCACCGTTTACCCTGCCCCAGCTGAGTATTGATTTTTTGTGCACATCCCTGACCGCCTTACCTGCGGGCTAAATGTTCGTCACAAACATTGGAAACCCTCTATACAAGGCATATCCAAGTTATTTAAAACAGGCGTTGTCGTTTCAAAAAATAACGTTTAACATTTAGTTACACGGTGTTACTCACCTTAACGTTTCGTCTGAAGGACCTATTAATCATGACAGAAGAAAGCGCAAAGTTTGGTTTTACTCAGATCGCTGAAAGCTGGAATGGTCGTCTGGCTATGCTGGGTTTCGTCATCGGTCTTGGCACTGAATTTCTAACCGGTCAGGGTATCCTATCCCAGCTGGGCCTGATGTAAATGAGTCAGCCTGGTACCCCAGCTAACCTGGGATACCAGGCTCAGAGACCTTTCCGCTTGTATTAGCGTCAATTTTTTCCGTACAGTCAGAGAACTATGGGACAGACCTAAGTCTGTCCTTTTTTATAGGCTCCCCGGATTGTGTAACACCTGTTCGGATACACAGGGACAGTTGCCCGTTGCACTGACCGCCATATGCATTGGATGACACGGACTTTGCCAATCCCTGTGGCGTACACTATAAAACTTGAACCCTACTCTTCCTCCTCTGGCTCCCGCCAGGTGGCGACGCTCTTTAAAACCGGCGGAATCGTATCATCCAGATGGAATGCCAACATTGTTTCCCAATATCCCAAGTAGCCCGACTCGGTAAATGACATCAGCATTCGCGTCAGGGCAATCCACACGGTTTCGTCAAATTCCCAGTCCTTATTAAACCCTGCCCGGTCAGCAATGGATTTGAGCGCCCAAAAATAGCTGTTACGGACCACCGAGCCTTTTTTCTTGTAGGGAGGCACATCGTCCTGGTGAATAAATAAGACTTGGTTGATAATCTTTGCTCTCATGGACACCAATGCTTTACAACTGTATCCATAGCTTGAACTTTTCTAATACATCCCATGGTGGCGGCCGTTTGCCTGCGTAACGTTCACAAAGTCTATAACAACACCTGCGTGGTTAACGATGTGTCATTGACCATTCAACCGGGTGAAATTTTTGGTTTGCTGGGACCTAACGGTGCTGGAAAGTCCACCACGATTCGCATGGTGACCACCCTGACCCAGGCCACCCAGGGGGATATCGTGGTGGCTGGCTACGACGTTAATCATCAAAAGTCTGAGGTCCGTCGTCAGATTGGTGTGGTGCTCCAGCAAACCAGCGTTGATGGGGATCTGTCCGTCTGGGAAAACATGGAGTTCCACGGCAGACTGCACCATCTTCCCAATCCCCAGCGCCAGCGAGATATTGACCAATGGCTGAGCTATGTGGAGCTGTCTGGGCGACGTGACGATCAGGTGAAAACCCTCTCGGGTGGGATGAAGCGACGCCTGCAAATCGCCCGTGCCCTCTTGCATCAGCCCAAGATTCTGTTTCTAGATGAACCCACCGTGGGCCTCGATCCCCAGACCCGCCGTCGCCTGTGGGAGATTATTCTCGATCTGAATAAAAAGAAGGGGATGACCATGCTGCTGACAACCCACTATATGGAAGAGGTGGAGTATCTGTGCGATCGCATTGGCATTATGGATCAAGGGCGGCTGATTGAAGTGGGTACGGTGGATGAGCTGAGAGCCCAGCACGGTGAAGGGATCGTCATGCAGCAAACCGGCAATCGCTGGAGCTATAATTTCTTTCCCACCCTTCAAGATGCCAACCAATACCTCGATCAGCAAACCGACAAAACCGGCATGATGACCCGTCCTTCTAACCTAGAAGATATCTTTGTCGAATTGACCGGCCATAATTTAGATTAGCTAGGCTGTCTGCAATACAAAAGGGACAGGCTATTACAGCCTATCCCTCGATCAATGCATCCTAAACAAATAGGAAACGCTCTATGTACAGACGTTCCATGGAACGTCTCTGCAGCTTTAATCCAAATATCCCATTAGCGCTGAGCTATCTTCATCAATGTCATTAGACGCAATTGGACGATGTCCAGGTAACGTATCGAGGTCCGAAACAACCAGCGTACTAACAGCGACAGGACGATGACCCGGTAGATGGTCGGTACTAGCAATTTCAAAATTATCGGACATCACTGGACGCACCCCAGCCGATGACAGACTATGAACGACCTCAACATCACTCACCGTAATTGGCCGATGATTGGGGAGCGAATCCGTCTCAACAATGCGGGTGTTATCGTGAAGAACAATAATGTCATTCTTCTCAGCCTTAATCAGACCGCTGCTTTTTCTAGCAGACGATGTCGTAGACTTCTTTTGAGTACGATTCGAAGAACCAGATTCCTCCGTTGTCGCCTTGGCTTCCGCTGCGTCGCTGCTCATACCTTATAACCCCTACTACTAATGAAGTAATGCCATTGGCACCCATGGCCGATAGTCTAGCCATCACCAAGTTCGATCGCCAGAACGTCTTTGCAACCCTAAACGCCTACAAACAACTGGGAATAAACCCAGGCAAGGTCAAGACGCTGCGAAGCTGAGGCGATACATAATCTTAAGAATTAATTATAAGTTAAAAGACAGCCGGTTTAGTTTATTAAAGCTAATTAGTCACATAAACTACACGCCTAAATCAAGCCGGGCCAGGCCCTAAACAGCCGCAGTCGCCATATTTAGAATCACGGTTTATAATAGAGTACGCTCTCCTAGTTAATCCTAGGGATGCCATAGGGGGCTGTAACGGTTTCGACGTTTTGACGAAAGTCGCGTTGTGATACAGGCCGAGAGTGAGTCCACTCTCGTAAAT
>JBCCAQ010000075.1:0-18246 GCA_039814735.1 Cyanobacteria bacterium P01_A01_bin.15 | reverse complement strand
TGGCAGCCAGCAGGGTGGGGATCATGAGCACGCCGAACCAGCCTACGTACAGGCGGTTCTCGGTGCTGGTGACCCACTCACAAAACTGGTTCCACAGGTTAGCGCTAGAGCGCTGCTGTAGAGTAGTTGTCATGATTTATGAATCCTATGATTGTTATCAAAGTAAGAAGTAGGCTTATTTACCTACCTTTACCTATATTAAAATGATTGACTAGTTTTGTAAACTCTCTAAGCTTAGTTTTTTATGGGATCTGACTCTGACAGACAGCTGGTTGGTTTGAGTATCTCTCTCAAATAAACAGCTAAGACCAAGGCTAAAGAAGGTTTTGCCCAGCTGATCAGCTGATCAGAATTCAGCTAGGCTTAAACTAGCTGGCTTCTAAACCTCTCTTACATGTTCATGAGCAAGCACTCAGATTTTGTGACACATAGTAAATCTTTCATGAGAGATGTCTCAATGCATTACCTACAGTCCGGCTTACACACTCGTTCCCACCTACGAATGCTTTAACCACTGCAGCTACTGTAACTTTCGAGTTCAGCCGGGGGGCGATGACTGGCTGCAGTTAGCTCAGGCCCGTTCCCAGCTCGATAGGCTAGATGCTATTGAAATATTAATTCTCAGCGGAGAGGTACACCCCGATAGCCCACGTCGCCACAGTTGGATAGAGCGCATCTATGCCCTTTGCCAGCTGGCTATTGATCAAGGCTTCTTGCCCCACACTAATGCTGGACCGTTAGGGTTTGAGGAAATGACTCGCCTTAAACGGGTCAATGTATCCATGGGGCTAATGTTGGAGCAGCTAACCCCTAGGCTGCTCGACACTGTCCACCGCCATGCCCCCAGTAAGCGGCCAGAAATCAGATTGCAGCAGCTGCTCTGGGCAGGCGAGTTACAAATTCCATTTACAACGGGGCTGCTGCTGGGTATTGGCGAAACCACAGCCGATTGGGAAGAGACACTGGTTGCGATCGCAGCCCTTCACCAAAAATATCACCATATCCAAGAGGTCATCCTCCAACCCCATCAGCCAGGGGAACGACAGGTCTCACCAGGCACCCCCTGTGATGACACGATGCTGCTCGCATCCGTTCGGTTAGCTCGTAGCATACTGCCCGATACGATCGTTATCCAAATTCCACCGAACCTGGTACGCTCACCCCAGATGCTGATTGCCTGTATAGATGCCGGTGCTCGAGATTTGGGGGGAATTGGTCCATGGGACGAAGTCAATCCTACATATCCTCACCAGACCTTAGAAACATTGACAGCTCTTTTAGAGGCCCATGGCTACAGCCTCAGTCCTCGACTTCCCCTATATCCCCAATATGATGACTGGCTAACCCGTGCTCTACAAAAAAAAGTCCAACCGTGGCGAGCACGGCTGGACTTGAGAGGTACCAAGCCTCGATGGAATCAAACGGCAGTTACCAACCGCCTTAAAAGCTAAATCCGCCCGCGCAACATCTGCGCCATCTCATTTTGACGCGGGGACATCTCCAAGGAGGTTTCCTCAGTAATGCGGCCTGACTCGTATAGAGAATAGAGGGATTGGTTCATCGTGCACATGCCGTCAAAGGTACACTTTGGCAGCAAGGATTCTACTTCATCTAGCTGTCCTCGCTGGATGTAGTCCTTGATAGCGTCAGTATTAATCAGGATTTCGTGGAAGGCCGCTCGCTTACCGTCAGTGGTGCGGCACAGACCCTGGGCAACCACCGCCACCAGCGACTCCGCAATAGAAATCCGCACCGCGCTCTGCTGTTCAGGCTCATACATACCCAGAATACGTTCAACCGTCTTCACCGCACTGTTAGTATGCAGGGTGCCAAAGACAAGGTGCCCCGTTTGGGCGGCCTTTAAAGCGATGTCGACGGTTTCGCGATCGCGAATTTCACCGATCAAAATTACATCGGGATCTTCCCGCAGCGATGCCCTCAGGGCATTCTTAAACTCCATCGTGTGAATACCAACTTCCCGCTGTTTAATCAAAGAGGTACGACTCGAATGAACAAACTCTACCGGGTCCTCAATGGTGATGATGTTTTTCGGCATGTCTGTATTGATGTAGTCAATCATCGCAGCTAGCGATGTGGACTTACCAGATCCCGTTGGACCGGTCACCAGCACCAAACCCTTGTGATAGTGACAAATATCTTTTAGGACAACCGGTAGATTGAGCTGGTCAATCGTCAAAATCTTGACCGGAATCAAACGCATGACCATGGAAGGACCGCGTAGCGTGTTGAATATGTTGATCCGCACGCGGGTAAAGTCAAAATGCGCCGCCCCGTCAAAATCCATCGTCTGCTTAAAATCTTGGATCTGATCGGGTTTGAGGACCTCCGAAAGCCAACCGTAAAAAGTGGCCTCATCCGTCACCGGATAGTCCGTAGTATCAATTTCACCCCGGTTACGAAAACGAGGTACCTCTCCGATACCCAGATGCACATCGGAAAATCCCTTATCAAATGCCTCACGCACAATCCGCTCTAGCGTCAGACCGCCCCCGACCCTGACACCCCCAGCAGATTTTGGCATGGGAGGTGGGGCAGCTGCGCGCGAACCTTCTGTTCTTCTCATTCCCGGTGGCGGCGGTGGTGCAGCCCGCCGAGGCGGCGGCGGTGGCGCAGACGGCATTGAAGAAGGACGTTGTGAATCAGTCATAAAGCACCAAAAGCCTTCACGTAACGACGGGCAGCCCCAGGCAGCGCAGCCGCCGCCCTGGGAAATTGCAAGCACACTTACTAATCATCCACAGCCTACCCAAAAATTCAAGGCCAGACAGCAAACAGACTGCTCAAGCAGCTTAGACACCTCCTGTGCTACCCTAGTTTAGCTCTTAAATAATTCACACATCTGGATATTTCGGGTGTTCTGGGCATATCGGCTGGTTTATGGCCACCGACTAGTTTTGTCTGGAATGCACACCAGATGGAGGTTTAACCCGAAAGGAGAAAATCAAATGCCTGTTGTAACATTGGCTCAGCTGCTTGAGTCAGGGGTTCACTTTGGTCACCAGACCCGCCGTTGGAACCCCAAGATGGATCAATATATCTTCACTGCTCGCAACGGTGTTCATATTATTGACTTAGTGCAGACAGCTCAGCTGCTTGACAATGCCTATTCATTTGTCCGCAGTTCTGCCGAGCGAGGTCAGAAGTTTTTGTTTGTCGGCACCAAACGTCAGGCCGCTGGTATCGTCGCTGAAGAAGCTAGCCGCTGTGGTTCCTACTACATCAACCAGCGCTGGCTGGGGGGCATGCTAACCAACTGGACGACTATCAAGACCCGTGTCGAGCGTCTAAAAGAGCTAGAGCGTATGCAGGAAACTGGAGCCCTAGCCCTTCGCCCCAAAAAAGAAGCCGCTGTTTTACGTCGCGAACTAGAAAAGCTACAAAAGTATCTGGGTGGCATCAAATTAATGCGGCGACTGCCTGACGTCGTCATCATGGTTGACATCAAGCGGGAATACAACGCGGTCCAAGAGTGCCAAAAACTCGGTATTCCGATTGTTTCACTGCTAGATACCAACTGCGACCCCGATGTGGTGGATATCCCCATACCAGGCAATGACGACGCTATCCGCTCAATCAAGCTGATCCTAGGTAGCTTAGCCAATGCCATCTACGAGGGATCCCACGGCGGCTCCCAGGAAAACGGTGATGGAGACGACATTTATGCCGACTATCCGAGCGCCGAAGAAGATTATGATTATGATGAGTCGGCTGTTCCTGCGGCTGGGGATGTCCCTGCGGCGGGTGAAGCAGCTGTTGCTGCGACCGGGGAGACCCCTGGGGCAGACGAGGCCGCTGTTCCCGCAGCAGATATTGCCCCTGGGGCCGAAGAAGAAGCACCCACAGCAGCTGTCGCTCCTGGAGCAGACGGTGAATAAGTCGCTGTAGCCTTTTTTGAGTCGTGTTTTTCAGCTGAGCCCATTTTGGGCATCAGCTGTTGACGTTTTTAGTCGCCGCTTTAGGTACTTACAGAGACGTCGCTTTAGAAGTTTAAATTTAGCGGAGGAGGAGAAAATGGCAGGCATTTCTGCAAAGCAGGTAAAAGAGCTGCGCGATACAACTGGCGCAGGCATGATGGATTGTAAAAAAGCGCTGCAGGAGAACGATGGCGACTTGCAAAAGGCCATGGAATGGTTGCGCCAAAAAGGAATTACCTCAGCAGCTAAGAAAGAGGGGCGGGTTGCCGCAGAAGGACTGGTGGAAAGTTATATCCATACCGGTGGCCGCGTGGGTGTGTTGGTAGAAATCAACTGCGAAACAGACTTTGTGGCTCGACGAGATGAGTTTAAGACCCTAGCCCGCGACATTGCTATGCAGATTGCAGCATGTCCCAACGTTGAGGTGGTCAAAACTACCGATATTTCTGAAGAAACGGTTGCCCGTGAGCGGGAAATCGAAATGGGGCGTGAAGACCTAGCCAAAAAACCTGAAAATATTCGCGCCAAGATTGTGGATGGTCGCATTGGCAAACGGCTTAAGGAACTATCCTTGCTTGACCAGCCGTTTATTAAAGATCAGAACATTACCGTTGAGGAGCTAATTAAGCAGTCGGTAGCCACGCTTGGAGAAAATATCCAGGTTCGTCGATTTGCTCGATTCACCATGGGTGAGGGTATCGAAAAGAAAGAAGAGAACTTTGCTGAAGAAGTAGCTGCTCAAACCGGCAAAAAGAAGTAGTTGGTGCCTTAGAGCTATTACTGATGAAGGTTTAAGGGCTGTTCCAGGTCAGTTTTAGCCTTTTTCCTTTTCCATAGGCAGGGCAGGTCTCTCAAGCGCCTGCCCAACTGCTAGGTTCTATACTAGAGGCTGCAGCCTGTTTTTAGCGCTGCTCCTTCTATCACACTCTTGTCTATATCTGCGAGAATGGTTAACGCAAGTGGTCATATTGAACAGCAGCTTTCCAAGCTTCAAAAACAAACTGCTGATATAGCCACCGATCTTGAATCCTTAGTTGACAGCTACCTGCAGGTTTTAAGTCAGGCAAGCAAACGCCAGTTAGTGCTAACGGCTTATCACGTTTGCACCCAGATTTATCCCGATAAGTTTCTAGACCTGAGTTTGTCCCAGCGACATACCCTTCAACAGCAGCTGCGCGACTTAGGTAATCGCATTCAATCGCAGCTGAATGACAAATGGGACACGGCCAAAAATCTCAGTTTGCGACCGGCTGAAGAGGATGGTTTGGCCGTCATTCGACAGCTATTTTTAGAGGCGGCTTCTGCTAGGGAGCAGACGTATTCGGAAGACCCCGAGCCGCCGCCAGCGCCCCCCACGGATGAGAATACTCCAGATGATGATTTGGAGCGTCCGTCTGTGACGCAGGATAGCCAGTATGGCTCAAGCTCTGAAGAAATGCCCCCTCCTACAGCCGTGGAGCACCCTCAGGAAAAATTGCTAGCTGAAATTCGCACACTCATTAGCAGTCCGGATACGGAAGAGCCCATCAATCAGCCAGAAGCTAGCGGACCGATGCAGCCCGCCCAGCTAATGCGACGACAGATTCTAATTGAAAAGGCAATTCGAGATGTGCTTAAGGCGGTCTCCGAAAAGGCAAATGACATTTTGCAAAAAGCGAATGTGATGCCAGAGATCCCCCAGGCCCTCTTGACGGCCGCTGCTGAATCAGAACGATTGGGTCACACCCCTATGAAAACGCCCAATCTGGTCCGACTGTCGATCAAGGTGCTGCACGAGCCAGATAAAGACGAGTTGGAAAGGAGTTCTGACGAAGCTGACCAGAAAGACTCAGCAGATAAAGCAGAATCCGAACAGTGGTCTGATGAGGCCGACGATATGGCAGCGGCCATTATTACCGAGGAAAATGCTTCGGTCACGGCATCTGACGAGTCAGTAAAACGTGGAGAAATGTCAGCATCCATGCCAAGATTGCTGCAGTTGGACTCCCTCCCTGACTTTGTCATAATTCATTTACGTCTCTCTGAAATCGAGTTTGCTGAAACCAATGTTGCGGTCTGGCGTAGCCGTATTCGTAAAAAAATGGCCCACCTCAAGCAAGTTGGACACTCGTTTAAAGATGCTGAGCGGCAACTTGCGATCGCACAAGCCGAAGACGCCTGGAGAGCAAGCTGGACCAACGACTAATGGCCGAGCCGCCCGACTGGATCCGTCTGCAAAAAGCCCTGGGTGTAGAAGCCGAAACGGGGTTTAATGACCTGCAGGGCCACCAAAAGCGGTTTAGCGAGTTTCTACGGGACAGCCTGCGCCATGTTCCCAGTCGCCTTACCCCCATCGATCAAGAACGTTGGCGGGCGCGCTCAGAGGACTTTGATAAATACAGCGCCCTCACCTTTGCCCAGCGCCAGCACCTGGTGGCCGACACCCGACGTTTTTTGCAGCAAAGCCGTCTGCTATTGGACAAACCCAGTGCCAAGGTAGCTGAAGCGACTGGCGCTTCACCATCGACCCGGCGACCTAAAACAGCCGCCTTGATAACCCAGACACCCTTGCCCCACTCCGGTCACCCCCTTGAGCAGGCCCTGACCTATCTCAAGGGAATAGGGCCAAAAAACAGCGAGCGCTTAGCAAAGCTAGGGCTGTATACCGTACGGGATATTCTGTACTACTACCCTCGCGATCACCTAGACTATGCCCGCCAGGTAAAAATTCGCGATCTCAAGGCTGGGGACACCGTCACCGTTGTTGGTACCGTGCGACGCTGTAACTGTTTTAGCAGTCCCCGCAATAGCAAACTCACTATCTTTGAACTGAGTCTCTACGATGGGACTGGCACCCTCAAAATAAGCCGATTCTTTGCCGGTGCCCGATTTCGTAATCGAGGCTGGCAGGAGCGTCAGAAACGACTTTACCCGATGGGCTCAACCTTAGCGGCATCGGGCCTGGTCAAAAAGGGAAAATATGGCATCACCCTAGACGATCCGGATTTGGAGGTCCTAGGGGATGCCCAGGAACCCATTGATTCTGCCACCGTAGGGCGCGTAGTACCGGTATATCCGCTGACGGAGGGGGTTCCCGCTCCACTGGTACGCAAGGCTGTAGTAGCGGCTTTACCCGCTGCGGTCGAAATTCGAGATCCCTTTCCCACCGGGTTACGGGAACAGCATGGGCTAGTCCAACTGCCGGTGGCCATTGCCCATATTCATTTCCCCCCCGATAGCGAGGCCCTGGCCCTGGCTCGCCGTCGTCTGGTATTTGACGAATTTTTCTATTTGCAGCTGGGTCTGCTGTCGCGGCGCAAACAGCAGCAGGCCCAAACCCAAATCCACATGCCTGCCACCGGAGAACTGATCGACCAGTTCTATGGGCTGCTGCCCTTCCAGCTCACCGGTGCCCAGGGTCGGGTGGTACAGGAAATATTAGTTGACCTGCAACAGTCAGTCCCCATGAATCGCTTGGTGCAAGGGGATGTGGGTTCGGGTAAAACCGTGGTCGCAGTGGTCGCTATCCTAGCGGCCATCCAAGCCGGGTATCAGGCTGCCCTGATGGCACCCACTGAGGTCCTAGCAGAGCAGCACTATCGCCAGCTGGTGGCATGGTTTAATCTACTGCATCTGCCAGTGGAGCTATTGACCGGCTCAACTAAAACGGCAAAACGTCGAGAAATCCATACCCAGCTAGCCACCGGGGAGCTGCCTGTGCTGGTGGGAACCCATGCCCTGATTGAAGATCCGGTAAAATTCAGCCGTTTGGGTCTGGTCACCATTGATGAACAACATCGATTTGGCGTGGCGCAGCGGGCACGGCTCCAGCAAAAAGGCGATCATCCCCATGTGCTTACCCTAACGGCCACTCCCATTCCCCGTACCTTGGCCCTAACGCTCCATGGCGACCTGGATGTGAGTCAAATCGACGAGCTGCCGCCGGGACGTAAAGCCATCAAGACCACCCTGGTGACCAGCCGCGATCGCAGCCACACCTATGACCTGATCCGCCGCGAGATCGCCCAGGGGCGTCAGGCCTATATCGTCCTGCCCCTAGTAGACGAGTCTGAAAAACTGGACCTGCGCTCCGCCATTGAAGAGCATCAGCGCCTCAGCGAAGTGGTTTTCCCAGAGTTTCAGGTGGGGCTACTCCATGGCCGGTTAAACTCCGCTGACAAAGACGCCGCCATCACCCAGTTCCGCCACCGCCAGACCCAGATTTTAGTCTCCACCACCGTGGTGGAAGTGGGGGTGGATGTGCCGAATGCAAGCGTCATGCTGATCGAGCACGCCGAACGTTTTGGCCTTTCCCAGCTCCATCAGCTGCGGGGGCGTGTGGGTCGAGGTGCCAATCAGTCCTACTGTCTGCTGATGAGCAGCAGCAAAAGTGAACCAGCGCTGCAGCGGCTGAGGGTACTAGAGCAGTCCCAGGATGGTTTTTTTATTGCCGAGATGGATATGCGCTTTCGCGGTCCGGGTGAAGTGCTGGGCACCCGTCAGTCGGGGCTTCCTGACCTGGCACTGGCCAGTCTGGTCAATGACCAGGCCGTACTGGAGCTGGCCCGTACGGCAGCTGAGCAACTCAGCCAGGAAGACGCCAGCCTCGACCAGTGGCCACTGATCAAAAAAGAGCTAAATCGTCGCTACCAAAAGCTCATGGGCGGAGCCATTTTTACCTAGCGCCGCTTGGCTGGAAATAGCGCCAGTAAACCAGCCGTGCCGATCATTCCAGCCGCTAACCCCGAGCCCAGCCAGAGTCCAAAGGGCAGAGCTACTGAACGAAACGCGAGAAATCGTAGCGAAATCGGGCTGGCATTTTGTACCGAGAGGACTGCGATCGCAACCACCAACGTAGCGGGAATCAACACAAGCAAAAATTTAGTCATACGGGACCCCTCGCTATTGCTGATTGCCATGACAAGCGCCATGGGCACTCCGCTTTAATAGTAGCCGTGTGACGGCGTTGCCCCTAGCCTTTCTTCCGGTGTGCTGGTGATGTGCTGGCGCTTTAAAGCTAATTAAGCCCCTACCCAAGGGCAGAAGCTTAACCAGCTTAGTGCTTAGAAATAAAAAGGTCCGTATAGTTGAGATCGGCTAGTTAGTAGGTTTTCTGTATAAGGTGTTCGTATTAACTGTGCCTAAACTAACCCGCATCTTTAGCAACGTCCATAAACACCGCGTAAGTATACCTAAAGCAATGTTAAAGCTGGCTCAGTAGTCTTTGTTATTTTGCCAACGGCCGCACATCACCGGCGGCTCAGGTCCCACGGGTTACCTCTAGATAGATATGCTCCAGGGTCACCGGGCTGCGGGCGATCGCATCAATGGGAATACCGTCAAACTTGGTGAGCAATTCCTGTAGCTCTAACCTCTCAGGGAGCCAAAATGCCAGGTGGCTATCGTAACGGCGCGTCGTAAACCCATGGGTTGCGGCCCTAGCAATGGCAGCCGGTTCATCCGTCGTTTGCAGGGTGATTACCTCCTGGGCCGGCAGACGGGTACGTAGCTGAGCTAAGCTCCCTTGATCCAGCAAGCGCCCCTGCTTTAAGAAAGCAATGCGATCGCACAGCCGTTCTGCCTCATCGAGCAAATGGGTGGTCAACAAAATGGTCACCCCCTGCTGTTTTAGCTGACGGATTAAGGCCCACACCTCGTATCGCGACTCAATATCAAGCCCAGTGGTCGGTTCATCTAGGACCACAAGCTTGGGTTGATGCACGATCGCCACCGCCAAACTCAGCCGCCGCTGCATCCCACCGCTCAATGAACCGACAACGCTGTGGGCACGGTCGTCAAGATTGATCGCCCCTAGACAGGTGCGGATACGCTGCGATCTTATTTCCGGGGATAGACCATAGATTTTGGCAAAAAATGATAGATTCTCCCAACAGCTCAAGCTTTGATACAACAGATTTTGCTGGGGCATCACCCCCAGATAAGGCTTGGTTACCTCCGAAGCAGGCATACCCGCAATCAACACCTGACCGGCATCAGGCTGTAGCAAACCGCTCAGCACATTAATCGCTGTGGTTTTTCCAGCCCCGTTAGGGCCCAGTAGCCCATAGACCTCCCCCGGCACTAGCCTCAGGCTCAAGTCGGTAAGCGCCCGCCGCTGACCAAACGATTTTGATAGATGTTGAATATCAAGCACGCCGCCAAACTTTGTACAGCTCCATGAGCGTATGACATCGGCACCTGGGAGTAAAGTCAGCGACAGATATCAAACACAAGTGCTATTATGAGGGACGGTTACTGACTATCTGGGTCGGACACCAGGGCATGTAGCTCAGCTGGATAGAGCACCAGATTCCGGTTCTGGCGGTCGGGGGTTCGAATCCCTTCATGCTCGTTTATTTTTGGGCGGGTTACTATTCACTCTGTTCCATTTCCAGAGTGCTTAACCGATTCCAGGTGTAATTAACCTGGGCATTCTTGAAAGCGCCATACAAATAAAAAATACTTAAGTTTGGAAAAGCTAGGGCCTACCCACTATTATCCTTAGATGAGCAAGGGTTAAACACAGTACAGGAGGCAGGGCCTAGAAACCCGTACTGCACCTTAACCCCATGCTCAATAAAAACCCGATATCATGCATATCGATAGATAAATCATTGTTAAATAATGCAATAAACGCTTAACGTTGCGTCATATTCACCTAAACTTTGACTGCACGCTTTCTGGTTGGAATTTACACGGCTCAAGCTTCTATGGCTGAGTCTCTGAAGCGAACGCTAGCCCACAGTCCGTTTGCCATTAGTTGGAGCAAAACACAAGCGGATTTTGTGCAATGGACTACTAGCAATCGTCATCGAATTGATTGTTTAGTTGTCCAACCAGGCTATGACGGCCCGGATGTACTGCATGAGCTGTGGGAAAGGGATATTCTGCTGCCTATTTTATTGGTTGGAGAGCGCGATACGACCGATCCGCATATTGACTATCACAATGCTGTTATTCATGTCACTCCAGACAAACTGGACGCCATTGAAAGTCAGGTCCGTGAAGCCATCAATCAGTTTTTGCAGCTACCCGCCCACCAAAATGCTCTAATCGATAGCGAAGCTGTGGCAGAAAATAGTCGCGACAATCGCCTTTTTTTGCTAAGCCTGCAGCAGCAGCGATTGACCGAAAAGCTTCATGAACGTCTTGGGTATTTGGGAGTGTACTACAAGCGAAACGCACAAAACTTTATCCGAAACATGAGCTTGGAAGAGCGGCATGAGCTCTTAGATCAGCTACGTCAGGCCTATCGCCAAATCATTTTGAATTATTTTTCATCAGATGATAAGCACTTAAATCAACGCATTGATGATTACGTTAACTTAGCCTTTTTTGCTGATGTGTCAATTTCTAAGGTTGTCGAAATTCATATGGAGCTGATGGACAATTTTTCCAAACAGCTCAACATAGAAGGCCGGAGCGAGGAAATTCTCTTGGACTACCGCCTGACGCTAATCGACGTGTTGGCCCATCTGTGTGAAATGTACCGTCGGTCTATTCCCCGTGAAATCTAGATTCTCTCTGCCGCCAGCTTCCCCCCATGTCTTTCTAGGCTGCCATCACTGCGAAAATTCCTGCCATGGCACATAAAAAAACCTACATCTTGAAACTTTACGTTGCCGGGAACACTCCCAATTCTACGCGGGCACTCAAGATGCTAAATACGATTCTAGAAGAGGAATTCCAAGGCGTCTATGCACTAAAGGTTATCGACGTCCTCCAAAATCCACAGCTAGCTGAAGAAGATAAAATATTAGCCACTCCGACATTGGCAAAGATTTTACCGCCTCCAGTGCGTAAGATTATCGGGGATCTGTCTGATCGTGAGCGCGTATTGATTGGGCTAGACCTGCTCTACGATGAGCTAAGAGAAGATAACTAACCCCGTGTCAGATGTCCATAACCGCTATATTAGTCGGGGAAGCTCCAATCCGCATATATAGCGTCAGATGATCAACGGGTTCTAAACGGTTTTTCACTTCCATGGTACTTTGGGTTGAACTTTAAGCAGAATCAGCCTTAATGCTTGCCCTAGATTGCTTAACCTGTTGAAATGTAAATGATAGTCTTTGCTCTTAAAGTTTTTTTAACAGGTCAATTTATTAAGCCATGACTCAGTCTTCTCAAGCTGGGCTCTCCTCGATCAATACCTTGGCGGGCGTCAGAAAGATCCGCACCATGATGGAAGGCTTTGATGACATCAGTCATGGTGGTCTACCGGCCGGGCGGTCTACGCTGGTGAGTGGCACATCGGGCACTGGTAAAACCCTTATCGCCGTACAGTTTTTATATAATGGCATCGTCGATTTTGACGAGCCGGGTGTATTTGTAACTTTTGAGGAGTCCCCCGCTGACATCATTCAGAACGCCTGTAGCTTTGGTTGGGACTTACAGAAGCTCATTAGTGATGGCAAGCTATTTATATTAGATGCGTCTCCCGATCCTGAAGGTCAGGAAATCGTTGGCAATTTTGACCTTTCGGCACTGATCGAGCGCATTCAGTATGCTATTCGTAAATACAAAGCACAGCGGGTTTCCATCGACTCAGTCACCGCTGTCTTCCAACAGTATGATGCGGCTGGGGTGGTTCGACGGGAAATTTTTCGATTGGTGGCTCGCCTGAAGCAGATGGGCGTAACCACCCTCATGTCGACCGAACGGGTTGAAGAATATGGTCCCGTCGCCCGTTTTGGTGTAGAAGAATTTGTCTCTGACAATGTGGTGATTGTCCGCAACGTTTTAGAAGGAGAGCGTCGTCGCCGCACCATTGAAATTTTGAAGCTACGGGGTACTACGCATATGAAAGGGGAGTACCCCTTTACGATTACCCACGATGGCATCAATATCTTTCCCCTTGGAGCTATGCGGCTGACCCAGCGCTCGTCTAATGTGCGGGTATCGTCAGGAGTTGAGACCTTAGATGAAATGTGCGGTGGTGGCTTTTTCAAGGATTCAATTATCCTGGCCACCGGTGCGACGGGCACAGGTAAAACGCTATTTGTCAGTAAGTTTATTGAGAATGGCTGTAAGGCCAATGAGCGAGCCATCCTATTTGCCTATGAGGAGTCGCGAGCACAGCTATCTCGAAACGCCTATTCGTGGGGAATTGACTTTGAAGCGCTAGAGCAGGCTGGGCTGCTAAAGATTATATGTGCCTATCCGGAGTCAGCTGGATTAGAAGACCACCTACAAATTATCAAGTCGGAAATTGCCCATTTCAAGCCATCGCGCATTGCCATCGACTCCCTTTCGGCCCTAGACCGAGGTGTCAGCAATAACTCATTTCGACAGTTTGTCATTGGTGTAACTGGCTATGCCAAACAGGAAGAGATCACAGGTTTCTTTACCAATACAACGGAGCAGTTTATGGGGTCCCACTCGATCACAGACTCCCATATTTCAACCATCACAGATACGATTTTGATGCTGCAGTATGTGGAAATTCGGGGTCAGATGTCACGGGCGCTAAACGTTTTTAAGATGCGTGGTTCATGGCACGACAAAAATATCCGCGAGTATACGATCAGCGTCAACGGACCTGAAATCAAGGACTCTTTCCGCAACCTGGAGCGAATTTTTAGCGGCTCGCCCACCCGTGTCGCCGTAGATGAGAAAAGCGAGCTGTCTCGCATTATGAAAGGCGTACAGCCAACCGATTCTGAATAAGGTAGGTTTGGCTGAAATCGAAGCCGATGTTATGGGCTCTCTCCACTAATTATCAGCTTGCCATCTACGATATCAATTGCGTTTAAGGTTAGCCCTTGCTGATTGAGTATGGCATTGAGCCGCTGCTCAACATCGCTTATGGATAGGCCCATTTGCGCCGCAACATCGGCTAAGGGCAGCGTCATCTGACCAAGTTTTAGTTGAATATCTTGGTCGAGTCTGATCTGGCCATTTTCCACCTGGGGTCGACCCACAATGCCAATATAAATATCGCGATTGGCCAACATAGGCACCGCACTGGTTAGCTGGTTTAAGCTGGCTTGTAGGTTGGCAGGTAGCGCTTCTGGAGGCAGCTCAGATAAATTGAGAACAGCTCCCGTCTCGATTAGATCGCTCCTAAGCGATGTGTGCAGCGATCGAGCATGGGTCAAGATTTGAGCGGTCTGGGGCTGACTGGAAATAGCATTATTGACCAGCTGATTTAGCTGGGGTTCATCCAAGGTTAGAATAACCTGACCGTCTTCACGGGGGATGTCAGCTCTCGGCTGAGGGATAGACGGCTCGGTAGCGGCCAAGCTGGGTCCATGGGCCACACTATGCCAGCCATAGGCAAAACCACCGCCAGCCACGGCCCCAGTCACCATCAGACTGATTAGTAATGCTTTTTTCATAGTATGGCGCGCCCGTAGTAAAGGAACCTACCCTAAAATCTTTCACAGTCTAGCGCTTACATCCGTCTAGGAAACACATCTTTATTTCTACGGTAAATGTGAGGCATAAGGACATTGACTCATCAAACTGGTGCTATGGCTTTAGTCTTTAAGGAATACGAGGGGGTCTTATTAATGTGGCAGACGCTATCGGTATTCTCCCGTGGCTGCCAGCCAGTACCATGGAAAAATCAAGTTGCTTATCCCCTGGTCCCACCCTCTGATTTCAATGACAGTACCTATTTTTAGAGTGTTCTTTGTTCTTGAATTGGCTCGTTTAGCGTTGGGCAGGTTGCTCTCCTTTCGCTCTGGGTTGACGTGTTTGCTGATCTACGTGTGGGCTAGCTGTTTAGCGGTGGGTCTATGGGCTAGTACCGCAACCGTAGCCTGGGCAGATGTGAGCCCGCCCGCCGAACTATTTGAAGTGCAGTGTGCCGGGTGCCATCCCAATGGGGCAAACATTATCCGCCGGGGAAAAAACCTTAAACAAAAGGCACTGAAGCGCTACGGTTATGATTCTACGGATGCGATCGCAACCTTGATCACCAACGGCAAAGGTCTAATGAGCGCCTACGGCGAGCGGCTTAGCGAAGAGGACATCACAAATCTAGCTAATTACGTACTAGAGCAGGCGGCCACAGACTGGCAAACAGCAAAGTAGCTTAGTATTTCAACAGGCATTTCTCACCTTACCGTGAAGCTCAACCAAGTCATCATTGTCCATAAAGCAGGCAATCCCATTAGCAAAAGCTGGGCCGAAAAATGTGCAAAGCAGTTGGAAAAACGCGGTGCCAACGTACTGCTTGGTCCCAGCGGACCCAAGGATAACCCCTATCCCGTTTTCTTGGCCTCAGCCCAGCAGCCCATCGACCTGGCTATGGTACTGGGCGGAGACGGCACGGCTCTTGCTGCGGCCCGCCACCTGGCCCCCGAAAAAATTCCTATTTTGGCCGTCAACGTTGGCGGCCACCTGGGGTTTCTCACCGAATCATCAGATGAAATTGAGGATTTTGAAACGATCCTCGACCGGCTCTTGGACGATCGCTACGCGGTGCAGCAACGGATGATGCTACAGGCCTCTATCCATGAGGGGAATCGCAGCAATCGCGAGCCATTGAGTGAGGCCTACTGGGCACTTAATGAAATGTGCGTCAAACCGGCTTCCCCCGATCGTATGCTCACCTCCATTTTAGAAATGGAAATTGATGGCGCGGTGGTCGATCAGTACCAGGGAGATGGTTTGTTAGTCAGTACACCCACCGGGACCACTGGCTACACGGTGGCCGCCAATGGCCCCATTGTTCACCCTGGCATGGATGCCATTGTGGTCACCCCCATTTGCCCCCTCAGTTTATCTAGCCGTCCCGTTGTGATTCCATCTGGGAGTGTGGTGAGTATTTGGCCCCTGGCGGATCCTGGCATGACCACAAAACTATGGATGGATGGTGTGATGGCCACCTCCATTTGGCCCGGTCAGCGGGTGGATATTTTTATGGCAGAACACATGGCAAAATTTGTGCTGCTGCGTCAAAATCAGTCCTACTACCAAACCCTACGCAACAAGCTCCTATGGGCCGGAGCGCGGATTAACTACACCAATAACCACCGCAATTAAAGCCGCTGGGTATTGCCCTGGCCCCTGACCCAGCCCTCTACACCGCCAGCGCGAACTTTGAGCCAGCGTCCGGACTCCTCCATTACGTCTATGGTGTCGTCATAGTCTATTCCCCCAATGGTGCCATATTCGGCTCCTGGACCAGAACGAACCAATAGCCCCTCGCCGTAGGTGACTACCACCTGGTACAAAATCTGAGCACCGCTTTCAGGTGCGCTAGCCTGGGGCTCAGGCTGCGCTGGAGTTGGGACCGGAGCAGCAGCGGCCTCAGCTTCTGCGGGCGCGGGCGGGTCCGGGGTGTCATTGTCATACACCGGTCGCTCCGGTGCGGTGGCAAGCTGAGTTAGAAAATAGCGGGCGGTTGCGACTCCGGCCAAAGATATAACAAATAGTGCGATCGCAACCCCCAAGACAAACTTGGTCAGACCCACCCAAAAATCTTGCAGGTTAACTCGGTTGGATGCCATGGTTGCTGTCTAACGATAAGAGTCCTATTACGCCAACGGTGTGCGTCCTACGGTTATACCCCATTTCGATAGAACTTTACCCATTATCCTTCTGTTGTTGGATGCGATCGCTCAACAACGATTTCCGCGATGCCAGGCGAGCTTTACCAGAAGCGGCCCAAGCCTGTAGGGCATCGACCTGGTCTTTGGCGGTGCGGGCTAGGGGCACTAGCTGGCTCGCGGCTTCTAAAACATCATCGACGGTAAAGTCACGATTTTGGCTAAAGCCAATGTGCATCGCCTCAACAATGGCCTGCTCAATCTCAGCACCAGAGAAATCGGGTGTTTCATAAGCAAGACGGCTGGTATCGTAGCTTTTTACATTGTGGGGGCGTAGCCGACTCAAATGCACATTAAAAATTGCATCCCGCTCAGGCTGACTGGGCAGCCCCACAAAGAAAATTTCATCAAACCGGCCACGACGCAACAGCTCTGGAGGCAGTACCCCAATGTTATTGGCGGTTGCAACCACAAATACCGGCGAGGTTTTCTCGGATAGCCAGGTAATAAATGTGCCAAAAACGCGGCTAGTGGTGCCCGAATCCCCCCGCCCCTCAAACCCGGCAAACGCTTTGTCAATCTCATCAATCCAGAGCACACAGGGCGCTAGCGCCTCGGCCAGCTGAATCATCTGCCGCGTACGTGACTCCGATTCACCCACTAGCCCTGCAAAAAGACGTCCCACATCCAAGCGCAGCAGCGGCAGGTGCCAATGGTGGGCGATGGCCTTAGCCGTTAGCGATTTGCCCGTTCCTTGAATCCCCACCAGCATCAGACCACGGGGATGGGGCAACCCATACTGCCGAGCCCGCTCAGAAAAGGAGCCGCCGCGCTTGATCAGCCAGTCTTTAAGATTATCGAGGCCGCCAATATCAGAGATTTTTTCAGCAGCAGGGTAAAAATCGAGAATTTGGGTCTGACGAATCGTTTGCCGCTTTTCTTCCAAAATCAGATCGATATCATCAGGGCTAAAGAATCCATTCGCGGCAATTCCCCGCGCCAACACCCGCCGAATCCGCTCCATCGAGAGCCCCTGGCAAGACCTCACCAGCGCATCCATAGCCTTAGGCTCTGGCAAATTACCCATGGCTCCAAGCAGCGTCTCTATTTCACAGCGGATCTCATCCACCGAGGGCAGCGGAAACTCCAGCACCGTCAGCAGCTCACTTAGCTCATCAGGAATCACTAGCTGAGCCGACAGAATAATTACATTTTTAGGCTGAGACTTTAGCAGCCGCGCCAGGTTACGCAGCTTTCTCGAAACTGCAATATCGTCTAGAAAGCGATGGAAATCCCGCAGAATAAATACCGCTGATGCGGTAGCAGGTAGCTTTTCGACAAACTCCAGAGCCTGCAGCGGATTGCGACGACCGACACCGGTATCGTTGGGATTGCCCCGATAGCCGTCGACAAAATCCCAGGTATACATAGCTCGGCCACCCGTTGTAGCCGCAACCTCAGCGATCGCATCTTCAGCCCGCTCTTCCTCACGGGTAGGAATGTAAACCAGCGGGTAGCGAGCCCGAATAAGTAGTCCTAATTCATCACGAAATGCCATAGAACCACCCTTGTTTGACCAGTCTAATCAGAGAGCTGCTGTCTGAGGGCAGAGAGTGCCGCCCAACGCTGATCGGTAGACGTTTGCCCATGGTCGGCTGCTGCTGGATTGACAATGCCCCCGCAGGTTTGATCGCACAGCTGCCGCTGGGGCAGCGCCAGGCAAAGTTGCTCATAGAGCCACTTTGCTGGATCAAAATGCCCCTGGGGTGGCAGGGTTTCAATCAGTTCATCCACACTGACCTCAACCTCTTCAGCATAGACCTCAGGCTCAG
>JBCCAQ010000222.1:0-9030 GCA_039814735.1 Cyanobacteria bacterium P01_A01_bin.15 | reverse complement strand
TTACCGATATTTTGCGCTACTCCAGCAATGTCGGTATGGTCCACATCATGGAACGGCTAAAGCGCTCTGAGTACTACGATTGGCTGGAGCGGCTGGGGCTAGGAGAACCCACCGGACTGGAGCTGCCAGCGGAAGCCGTAGCCCAGCTCAAAAGTCGCCCTCAGTTTGTCAATAGCGCGGTAGAAGCCGCCACCACCGCCTTTGGCCAGGGGTTTTCCCTCACCCCCATGCAGCAGGTGCAGCTCCACGGAGCCCTCGCCAACGGGGGCGAGCTAATCACCCCCCACCTGGTGAGGGGGCTGGTGGATCAAGAGGGTAACCCCACCTGGCAGCCGGAGCGCCCCCCGGCAAAATCCATATTTTCCCCTGAAACCACCCAAACGGTGCTGACCATGATGGAGGCGGTGGTCGACTCCGGCTCGGGTGAAACGGCCCAGGTGCCCAACTATCGGGTGGCAGGTAAGACGGGCACGGCCCAAAAGGCTAACGCATATGGTGAATATGGCGACGGTCGCATTACTAGCTTTGTGGGGATCGTCCCCGTTGATAACCCCCGCTATGTGGTCCTAGCTGTGATCGATGAACCCCTGGGTGAAGATGCCTATGGGTCCTCGGTGGCGGCCCCCCTAGTCAAGTCGGTCATGGAGTCCCTTGTGGTGATGGCGGGTGTGCCTCCGTCGTCAGATCTGGCGCAAACACAGCCTGCTCCAGCTCCGTAAGGGCGCGCTCTAAATCGTCATTGATAATTTGAATATCAAACTCGGCGGCGGCGGCAATTTCAACCTGGGCCCGAGCCAACCGTTTTGCGATCGCAGCCTCAGAATCCTGGGCCCGCCCTCGAATACGCGCTTCTAGCTCCTCTAAGCTGGGCGGTAGGACAAAAATCTGTCGGGCACCTGGCAGGGTGTTGCGTACCTGGCGAGCCCCTGCCAGCTCAATTTCTAAAATGACCAGATGCCCCCGAGCAACCAACGCATCCAGGGGCTGACGCGGTGAGCCATAGTAGTTGCCTGCAAACTCGGCCCACTCCAACAGCTGCCCCTGCTGCACCATGGCATCAAACTCAGGGCGGGACACAAAATAGTAGTCCTTACCATGGGTTTCCCCTGCCCTAGGCTGACGGGTGGTGGCTGAAATCGACAGATGAATATCGGGGTAGCGTTCCAACAAACGGCGTAGTAGGGTGCCCTTACCCACACCGCTGGGGCCTGTAAACACGATCAGCTGACCTGATGATTGGGATTTGGCAGCTGCATTTGAACCAAAGAGCACCGGGGTAGAAGCCATAGATATAAATAAAGCTACAGAGAAATCCAATAGGGAAGATGACAATCACCCTAAAATGCTGGGGTATCCCCCATCAGCACGTTTATTTTGACCCGTATTATGACCAGCGCCTACTCCGGGGGCAAGTCAAATAGAACCGTTGTCATATAGCGCTCGGCCCAGCTCGGATCAAATGCCTTTTCTAAAATGCGACGGGTTTTGTCATTTTGCTGCTGCTGGGTGCAGTAGCTGCGTTGACCCGCCAAAATCTCAGCTCGCCGTTGGGGGGTTGGAACGGTGGCTGTGGCCTGTTTGCAGTGGAGGGTGAGATAGTAGCGCACCTGGTCTAGAAACCGATGATGTTCCTGGGGACCGATGGGTTTTACAAAGCAGCAGTAGTCTGAAAAGATGTGCCCCCAGGCTGGCAGCTCTCGAGGGCTGCTGTATCCCGCTGATCCCATGCCGTCTAGGGCACGACTGTAGGCGCTCGGCAATCCCTGGGCACTGGTGGGGGAGAGATCGACAACGGCCGCGCTAATCTGACCGCGTCCGCTCACAATATCGCAGCCAAACATCGGCAGCGCATAGTCCGGGCGAGGAAACATCACGCAGTGGAGAATGTCCAGATTAGGCCCGACCTGGGCTAATTCTAAATGGAGTTTCCGAAATTCTGGGGTTTGGTAGCAGGCATTTTCAATGATGAGGCGTTCCCCTTCTAGCCGACTCTCCACATAGCCAAGATCGTCGGGCAGCCGATAAGGGGACAGGGTCAGATACCGCTGCCAGGTGGCTTCAATACTGTCGGCCAGCTCGCAGATGACAGAATGTTGGTGCTGACGAATGGAAGACTTTACCGTAATCGACATGAATGAGGGCTCAGTTCACCTTATGGGGTTTACCTAATAGACGGATCGGACCATTAGGAAAACCGGTGTCGTCATGGGTAGGTATCTATATAGAGTTTACAGCAGTGCTCAAGTCTCCGGCAGGATTGGCCAAGTATGTTCCAATTCGTGGGCTTAGTCCTGATGTCAGCTGGTCTCTTAAGAAAAGATGGATACTCAATTGCTTTGCCCGCATAGGCGTTGGTTTTGTCCTTTTCTTCCCAGTCCCTGTCTCATTTTCTGTACTTATGGTGGCCACACAGCTCAGATCCCGCAAAGTTTTGGGGTTGAATCAACGTCAATACGAGGGGCTAAAAGCGGCACTTCAGCTCAACCTCAGACGGCAGCTGTTGATTGCTGTCTGTGATAACAATTCGCTACAAACCCAGCTGGTGGCAAGACTCCAGGAGGATTTGGCCCCATCGGATAGTGCCATTGATGACTTTGGATCAGTGGCTCTCAGACAGCTGACATTTGATCCAAGACAGCCTGATTTGGTGGTGCAGCTGGTGCATTGGCTCAAGCAGGCCCCCAAGCCTACCCCCCATCTGCAGGTGGTGGGTTTAGAGGCCATGACCCAGCAGTCGCTGCGATCGCAAAATCACTTTTTGCGCTCCCTTGAAGGGATCCAGGCCCTGCTGCCCCACCTCGATAGCAGCCTAGTGCTGTGGCTATCCTGGCCCTGGTACCGCACATTACAGCAGTCGGCCCCCGACTTTTGGCAGTGGCGTAGCGGTGTATTTACTTTTGTGGGTGAGCCTGTGGTTGGCCGCTCCCATAGCCCCGTGCGGCCCCAGATAGATGGCCTCTATGGGGCCGTCGCCACCGGTCAGCCGCCCCAGGTCAATGCCGATATCTGGCAGATTCTCAGTGAGGATCTCGCTCAGCTTGAGCAACCGGCCAAGACCGAGCCTGCCCCCGCTGTCGAACAGATAGAGCCGTCGCCTGCTCAAGCCGCCGCGCTGGATGTCACCACCCTGGAAAATCCCCTGGAGACCCTAGCCCAGCTCAAGGACCAGGGCGCGGCTCCCCAGGAGATTATGCGGGCCTACCGGACCCTGGGTAACCATTATCGCGATCGCATCGAAGCGGGGGATATGGACCCGGCCCTGCTGGCAACCGCCATTCAAACCTTTGAAATCTATCTGCAGTGGCTCCCGGAGGGGGACGACCAGCGGCCCGCCGGGGTTAATGACTTGGGTACCCTGCACTGGCTCCAGGCCCAGCAGCAAAGGGAGCCCTCGGCCCTCATCGGTGGGATGAACCGTAGCCTTGAGCTATACAAAACCGGTCTCAGCGCCGAGACCGATGCCGAAACCGCCAGCCGTTTGCACGGCAATATCGGCGCTGTGCACAGTGCCCTGGCCAACTATGAAGATTCAGTGACCCATCTTAAGGACGCCGTCGCCGCCTACCGTCAGGCCCTACCCTTTTGCTCGGTGGAGACCCATCCCGAGGAGCATGGCACCTTTCAAAACAGTCTGGGATCGGTCTATTGGAAGCTAGCCTACTACGAGCAGCCCCAATCTTATCTGCACCAGGCCATTGCCGCCTACAGCGAGGCCCTGCGCTGCCATCATCCCGAAAAATCCCCCTTAGACTACGCCGCCGTACAAAACAACCTGGGCATTGCCTATTGGAGCCTATCGCGCCACGAACGGTCCGTATTTTTGCTCAAACATGCCATCGCGGCCTATCGAGATGCCCTACACTATCGCACCCCCACCACCGATCCCGTTGCCTGTGCCAGCACCTACAACAATTTAGGTACTGCCTTTTGGGAGCTGGCCAACCACCCAGACATCCCCGCCGCTCCCCAGGGACGCTATCGGCAAAACGCGGTAATCGCCTATGAAGCTGCCCTCAAAGCGTCAGAGCTAGCCCCGTCAAATTTGGACCTGGCGTCCATTCGCCACTGTTTGGGCAGTATCTACGACAAAATGGCCCAGGCGGCTGACGACCAGACCACCGGTAATTTGCAGCGGGCGCTGGCTCACTATGTGATCGCCCTCCAGCAGATGCCTAAAACCACCGCCGCCTACGAGCCTATCTTTAAGGCGCTGGTGCGCAATGTGGCCATGCACTACGACATTCTCGGGCTAGAGGGACAGCAGCAGGCTCTTAGTTATATCCCGGCGACCCTTTTGCCCGAGGTTATGCTCAAGCTCTAAGGCCAACGGTTTAGCACCGGCCTAGCCCTTGGTGCTGGTCAGTTCGGGTACGTTTTTGGCTAAAACCGCCCTGAGTTCCTGGCTGAGATCGTTATTGCTACGATGGGCTTCCCACTGGCCGCTATGTTTGGCATCCAGCTGCCAATGGCCGCTGATGTGATCGCCGTCTTCGGAGATGGTGCCCGTGTATTGCAGGGCGTAGCTGGGATTATTAAAGTACTTTTTGGTAAATGTGACCCGTCGTCCGGTTACCTGCCCTTGGATTTGGGCCTCACCTAGGGGGCTGTCGTCCAGGATCCGGCCACTGAGGCTGTTGCGAGCCTGGACAAAGGTGGCTTCAAACCGCGTCGGGGTATCCGATTGCCAGTAAGACCCTAGCCAGGGACCGGTTAAGTCTGCCATCGCCCATCTCCTCGTGCAACAACGCCGCTACTTTTGATTTTGATTCAACTAGCGGGATTTGGCATGGACCGATCGCCAGGGCCAGTCAAAAAATTGAAGAAAATATCAACTTTGATATACGGGTGTGGCACCCAAGTTGACTATGCTTGAATTAACTGTTGTTCGCTGGCGATAGTCCTATGCCGCTGTTTTTGCTCTTTGCCCTAGTGATTGCGTTTTTTGCGATCGCATTCGCCCTGCAAAACAACCAGCTAGTTACCATCAACTTTTTTGTCTGGCAGCTTGAGCGTCAGCACCTGGCCACCGTTTTGTTAGGCACCTCGGGCCTCGGCGTTATTATCGGTTTCCTCGTCACCATACCGGCGTTTCTCAAACGGGAGTGGCGTATTTCCCGTGGCAAAAAACAAGCCTCTAGCCTAGAAGACCAGCTCCTAGACAAACAAAAAGAAGCCGATAGCCAGGCCCGTAAAGCCGCCAGCCTGCGGCAAAGCTATCAAAATCTTCTCCAATCCTTAGACTTGCTGGACAACACCACCGGCCTTGTCAGCGATGCCGCCGTTCCCCGCACCACGCGGGCTCTGCTCCAGCAGATGAAGATGCAGCCCCTCAATGAGCAGTTCCAGGCCGTCGGATTGCTAGCCATACAGCCCCAGCGGCAGCAGCCTGATACGGGCAGCCTGCAAACAGATCAGGCGCTGTGGGCCACCGTTGCCCGCGTACTACAGCAAAATCTGACCGTAGATTCTTGGCTGTTTAGCAATAATCAGGGTCAGTTTACCTGCAGCCTAACAGGGCTAGATGTCAAAGCCGTCACCCGCTACGCAGAAACCTTAAAGCTAGCGCTCACCGATGCGCCCCTCACCCTTCCAGACGGTACCCAGACTGCTCTAGATATCAATATTGGTGGGGCTGTTGCCGATACCGAACACCCCACCGAGAGCGAACAGCTACTGTTGAGTAAAGCCGAGGAGGCCCTTGACGTCGCCGTCAAACGCGGTCGCAACCGGCTAAAGATAATGTGGGTAACCGATTAATCTCTAAACTAGGTCATGAAATCTATACTTTTTTGACGTAGTTTTCCATAAATTTGCCTTACCCAAAAGCCCGTGAGACTTTATCTCACAGGGCTTATGTGTGCTTTTTCACAAGCTATATTTAAATCTGCAAGGAGTATTCTCTGACACAGAATCTTGAGCCTAGTGCCGTTGATGCATAAGATAAAACTATCGCTTGAGTTGAAAAAAGTCTAGAGAAGTAGGAGATACGGCCATGGCAGATCGCCCAATTATTCTCGGCATTGTTGGAGACAGTGCTGCCGGTAAAACTACGCTGACCCGTGGAATTGCCCAGGTACTCGGGGAGCATGATGTCACGATCATCTGCACGGATGACTACCACCGCTACGATCGTCAACAGCGCAAGGAGATGGGAATTTCCGCGCTGCATCCCGACTGCAACTATGTGGACATCATTGAGCAACACCTGGGGCTGCTGCGTCGCGGACAACCTATTCTCAAACCCATCT
This sequence comes from Cyanobacteria bacterium P01_A01_bin.15, assembly GCA_039814735.1. Classification (GTDB taxonomy): domain Bacteria; phylum Cyanobacteriota; class Cyanobacteriia; order Phormidesmidales; family Phormidesmidaceae; genus Leptothoe. Next base: position 2,782 of record JBCCAQ010000222.1, on the reverse strand, counting down.
ATAACCACACCACGGGTGAATTTGACGCGCCTGAGTACATTGAACCAAAACGGTTTGTCATTGTTGAAGGTCTGCTGGGCTACTCCAGCAAAATCGCTCGCGACGCCTACGATGTGAAAGTTTACCTCGCGCCCCCCGAAGAGCTACGCACCAAATGGAAAATCAAGCGTGATACCCGTAAGCGGGGCTACAGTGAAGATCAGGTATTGACGGCGTTACGCCAGCGTGAGCCCGACTCCGAAGCCTTTATTCGGCCCCAGCGCAAGTGGTCTGATGTGGTGGTAACCTTCTATCCACCCACTATTCCAGATGAGGCCGCCAACGATCTGTTACTCAACGTAAATCTGATCCTAAGGCCAACGATTCCCCACCCTGATTTTACCGATATTTTAGAGGATGACCTGAGTAAGGCTATTCGTCTGGGTTTAGAGCGCGACATGGGCAAACCCGTGGATGTGCTTTCTATCGATGGCCATGCCACGCCGGATCAAGTGCAAAAGCTAGAGCGGATCCTATGTACCGAAGTTCCCTATCTGGGGCAGTTCTGCAGCCTAGAGGGGAATCAAGAGGTCGGTAAGATCGTGGGCACTACCGGTGAAATTTTGCAGAGCTATCCCCTGGCTCTGACCCAGCTGCTGATTACGTATCACATGCTGAAGGCCATGGGCGCTTCTTTAAAGTTCCCTGTCGCCGTGGCATAGGCTGGACTTTGCCTCAGGGGCCCAGACTTGGTTGGGTGACTCAATACTGTTGGCAGCTATAGATCTGTCGTTTAAATCAGCGCCACCGGTTTGGAGGCGCTGATTTGTTTGTGTAACCTGGCTTCGACTCCGTTTAGCCTTCAATTTATGACTTAGCGGCTAGCCATCTGCGCGACCCCATGAAGAAATGACCCAATCTTGTGGGACGGCTACCTTTGTAGCCAAAGCAATGTGCCAAAATAGCTGTGCCCAATTGACCGGTTTGCACCCTGGTCGCCCCGATACTCAAACCCGTTTTTGCGGTTCCCAACATGTTTAGTTTGCCTAAACTAACCCCTATCCATGAGTTTGAGACCTACGCGCAGTGGCGTCATCGGTTTATGCAGCGACGACTGCGATTGGGTATTTTATTTGGTCTTTTTTACTTTATTACTTTTCTACCCCTCGACATCCTTAACTACCTCACCACCGGACGCGATCCGTTTGAGCTGTTGTGGATTGTCACCAACCTGGTGCGTATAGCCCTATTGGTGCTCTGTTTGGGGCTTATTCGCAAAAAAACGTGTCATCCCCGTCGGATCATCCTCGTTTTTTTGCTGGCATCGTGGTCCATTAGCCTGTTGCACAGGGTCCATGAAACCTACACAGGGATCGCTAGCAGTACTCCGATTGCAGAGCCCGATCTGTTTAGCTGGGCACTTTCTTTTATTACCCAGGCCACCCTCATTCCCGTAAGCTGGCCGCTCCATCTGATCTCTCAATTGGGGGTGATTATTTACTATTTTTTGGGGAATACCCTGCTAGGACTACAGGTGGTCACACCAGGGATACCGGCTGCCAGTCTGTTGCTCAATACGTTTTGGATTTGCTGTATTTGTAACTGCTCAGTTTATTTTTATGAAAAACTGTCGCGGGCCAATTTTGCCACTAATCGTCAGCTGTTGGAGGCCCAGGAAAAATCTGAACGGCTGTTGCTTAACATTTTGCCCCGCCCCATTGCTGAGCAGTTAAAACAAAGCTCTAACATTATTGCCGAGAGTTTTGCGGAGGTAACGGTGCTGTTCGCCGATATTGTCAACTTTACCCAGCTAACGGAAACCCAGTCAGCCGCCAACGTGGTTGATCTTTTAAATCAGGTATTCTCCCGGTTTGATCAGCTAGCGGAAAACCACGGCCTGGAAAAAATAAAAACGATTGGGGATGCCTATATGGTGGCGGCAGGTTTGCCCCAGCCCCAGACAAATCATGTATCGGCGGTGGCGGCGATGGCCGTGGAAATGCAGGAAACCCTGGCCGATTTTAATGCCCAGACTGGTCAGGATATTTCCCTCCGAATTGGTATTCATACGGGGCCGGTTGTCGCCGGTGTTATCGGTCTAAAAAAGTTTGCCTACGATCTTTGGGGCGATACGGTGAATACGGCTAGCCGTATGGAGTCCCACGGTATCCCCAACGGCATTCAGATTAGCGAAGTTACCTACCACCGGCTGCGAGATAGTGATGCTCGCTATGATTTTCGCTCCCGTGGACCCATTTTGATCAAGGGCAAGGGGCCGATGGTGACCTATTTGCTGGAGCCTTGCTCGCCAGAGCTGGCCGTAGAGCAGGACAAACCATAGTTAGATTCAATATCCGTGTTCCACACTAATCTGCAACAATTGAGGTCTGTAGGGATTTCAAAGGAATGAACCATGGCCGACAATCGTAAAAGCCACGTCGTTACCCAGGGGGTACAACGTTCACCCAACCGGGCCATGCTGCGGGCCGTAGGCTTTGGGGATGACGATTTTAATAAGCCCATTGTCGGATTGGCCAACGGCTATAGCACCATTACCCCCTGCAATATGGGCATTAATACCCTGGCTCTACGGGGGGAAGCAGCCCTGCGGGAAGCGGGGGCAATGCCCCAGATATTTGGCACCATCACCATCAGCGATGGGATTTCCATGGGGACTGAGGGGATGAAATATTCCCTGGTATCCCGGGATGTGATTGCTGACTCGATTGAAACGGCCTGCACCGGTCAAAGTATGGACGGCGTGCTGGCCATGGGCGGCTGCGATAAGAATATGCCAGGGGCG